>JBDHFN010000021.1:38089-50184 GCA_039590375.1 Gemmatimonadota bacterium | reverse complement strand
TGGAGGCCATCCCGATGGACCAGCGTGACACCTCTCCCGTGAAGCCCCAGGGCTCCTGGGCCATGAAGAGCAGGGCGTTGAGACCTCCCAGAACGGCTCCCGCGGGCAGCACGGGCCACGCTTGCACGAACAGCCGTCGCGCGACCGACCTGAGCTCCTCGCCGACGCTCTCGGGTCGTGGGTGGGCTGCCGACGCCGGGGCGACGACCATACCGGCTCGGTGCTCGATCGATACGACCCAGACGAAGACGGCGGCCAGCCCCAGCAGCGTGACGACCAGCGCGCCCGGATGCCCAATCAAGTGAGGGAGCCAGAAGCGCGGGGCCGCCGAGATGTGGACTTCCCACCACCAGTTCCACGTGTACGCCGATAACAGCAGCCCACCCATCACCCCGCCAAACGCCACCCAACTGGCGACGTAGCCCTCTCCCATCCGATAGATGCTGCCCGAAACGCACCCGCCGGCGAGCACCATCCCCACGCCGAACAGGAGTCCGCCGAGGGCCGTGTGGATTCCAAGTGGCAGCACGTTGGCCGAGGGCGGATAGATACCCAGAGAGGTCAGGGGTACCTGACGGCTCATGACCACCCCGAACCCGACGGCGCCCACGGCGAGGCCCATGAGAAGCCCCTTCATGTTGCGGGCGTGCCCCAGAAGGAAGACGTCCCGGAATGCCGACGCAAAGCAGAAACGCCCTCGTTGAAGGACGAATCCGAACGCGAGCCCGAACACCCAGAACATTGCGAACTGGGTGTCGACGGTGTGAGCGGCTACGTAAATGCCCGCCGCCGTCGCCCAGGCCATCAGCGCCAGGGTCGAATTCTTGGTCCGTCCTGTTTGATCCCCTTCGGTCATCCTGTTCAGCAACCCTCCCCGTCAACCATCTCTACAACCCTCCCCGTCAACCATCTCCGCGACCCTTTCCATCATCCCTCTCCCCTCCGATCCCAGTCCTGCCAAGAACCGTCGTACAACCGTACTCGCTCGAAGCCGACGCTTCGAAGCACGAGGTACGTGTGGGCCGCCCGCATGCCCGATCTGCAGTAGGCGACGACCTCGACGGAGGGATGCACGCCAAGCGCCGCCAACTCCGACCGAAGCTCGCCGGCCTCCCGGGAGCAATCCCAGGATCCGGCCGGAACCGCGTTGAACCAATCCCACGATATCGCTCCCGGCAAGTGCCCCTGGTCGAACTCGGCCGCGGATCGGGTGTCCAGTAGCACCACGCCTCCGCTAGCCGCCGCGCCGATGATCCACTCGTAATCGGCGGCCAGGTTGGGATCCGCGTGCACCTCGAAGTCGTCCGCCCTTTCTTGGGCGGGGCCCCCCGACCCCGCCTCCTCGCTCACGGGCCGCCCCTCCTCCTGCCATCGGTCCCAACCGCCGTTCAACACGCCCGCCGACGGCTGTCCGTAGTGGTGCAGGGCCCAGATGAGTCGTGCAGACGGCAATCCCCAGTGATCGTCGTACGCCACGACGGTGTCTCCATTGGAGATTCCGAGCCGCGCCATGACGTCCTCGAATTCGGCGGGGGCCAACAGGACGTTGTCGCACCCGTCCAGATTGTGCCCCAGGTCCTCGAGATCCAGCTGTACGGCCCCGGGAATGTGCCCCTCGACGTAGGCCTCCGGATCCCGGAGATCCACAATTCGAAGCCGCGCATCACCGATGTGGTCCGCCAGCCAATCGGTACCCACCAGGAGCCCTGGCAAGGCCGGTCCCGGCTCGCCAGAGACACTTTTACGAGACCCCACTAGATTGTCTCCACCATGACGCTACGCCCCGTCGACGCCCGACCCGCGATCTTCGCTCCGCCCGACTCCCGCCGGGACTGAACCCGGCGCACCGGCGTCTCGTCGACATCGGATCCCATAGTTCTGTGTGCTCCCCGGGTTCTCGCCGTATTGCTTCCGGTTGCTCTTGCGTCTCGAATTCATCGCCCAAAGAGGGCGCTCATCGCCCAAGGAGAGCGACATGCCCAGGGTCGAAATCCCGGCCGGAGAGGTCTTCCCGGTCCTGAAAGAAAACATCCTCGTGGACGGATTCCACGTGGTCATCGATCTCGAAGAGTCCCACGGTGCAGTCATCGTCGACGCACTGGAAGGGAAGGAGTATCTGGATTGCTACGGGTACTTCGCAACCCTGCCGGTGGGTCATAGCCATCCCAAGTTGAGCGACGAGGGATTCCGGGAGTCCCTGATGACCGCGGCGCTGGCGAATCCGTCGAACAGCGATATGTACTCCAGGGAGTTTGCGGCCTTCGTCAAGTCGTTCAGGGACTTGGCCGTTCCGGCCGAATTCCGGTACCTCTTTTTTGTGGCGGGTGGTGGGCTCGCGGTGGAGAACGCCATGAAGGCGGCCTTCGATTGGAAAGCTCAGAAGAACCGGGCCCGCGGCGTCGACGGGGGAGCGGACAAGGTCCTCCACTTTCAGGATGCCTTCCATGGGCGGACCGGCTATACGCTGTCGGTCACGAATACGGATCCGACCAAGACGGATGATTTCCCGAAGTTCGACTGGCCACGGATTTCCAGTCCGTACATCGACTTTCCGATGGACGAGGAAGTCGTCGCGGCCAAGGAGAGGGTGGCGTGCGGCGAGATCGAAGCGGCTTTCGAGCAGGATCCCGACGGCATTGCGGCCATCCTCATAGAGCCTATCCAGGCGGAGGGTGGAGACCATCACTTCCGCCCCGAGTTCTTCGCCAAGCTCCGGGAATACGCCGACCGGTTCGAGGCGCTGCTGATCTTCGACGAGGTGCAGACCGGCTTGGGCTCGACGGGGACGATGTGGGCGTACGAACAGACCGGTATCGTGCCCGACCTCATCGCGTTCGGAAAGAAGACTCAAGTCTGCGGGATGATGAGCTCGCGGCGCATCGACGAGATCGAATCCAACGTCTTCCACGTGTCGAGCCGGATCAACTCCACCTGGGGGGGGAACCTCACCGACATGGTGCGCTGCGTGCGCTACCTGGAGATCATCCACGAGGACGGCCTCGTGGCAAACGCCGCCCGCGTGGGCGCAACCGTCAAGGCGGGACTGGAAGCACTGGCCGAAGAGTATGAGATCGTCTCGAACGTGCGGGGCAAGGGGCTGCTCGTGGCCTTCGATCTGCCGGACGGAGACACGCGCGGCAGGGTCGTGCAGGGATGTTGGGACCGTGGCCTCGCGGTTCTCTCTTGTGGACCTCGATCGGTCCGGCTCCGGCCGCCCCTGATCTTTTCGGAGGCTCAGGCCGCCGAAGTCCTGGGCACGCTCCGGGAGGTTGTGGACGACCTGGGCCAATAACGACTATGCCGAACGCCCGACGCTAACGCGAGAGCAGGTACGTCAGTTTCAGGATCAGCTGCCGATCCTGGATTTCGACGAATCCGGTCGCGTCGCGCCTCACCTCGTCGTAGACGATGTAGAGGTCGCTTCCGGGCATGTACGTGTACCGGAAGCGCGCCGCCGTGCTCCATTGTTCCGACAACGAGTTGTACTGGGTCAGGGTCCGCAGCGACATCGTGGGTGACAGTGCGTAGTCGATCCGGAACGACGTCACGGACGTGACGAAATCCCCCCCGGGTAGCTCCACGTCGTTGCGTGAGTACCGGGCCTCCGCCGACAACTGTTCGGTCAGCCGCGTACCCAGGGTGAAATTGGTGTCGGTCCGTGTTCCGTCGAAGAATCCCCGGGGCCCGTACGATATGTTCGCGTAGACCCGACGGGCCGGATTGCTGTTGAAGGAGAAGCGCCAGTCCCCGAACTTGTAGCGGCCGGCGTCGACCACCACGTCGCCGCCCTCCTCGGTGGGGCGCCTCACCACGGTAAACGGCTGCTCGAGCCTCTCGAACCAATTGTTGTACCAGAGGACTACCCGGGCACCATTCTGGAAGCGTATTCCGAGCATGTTGTGTACCTGCCGAGTGAGCAGCCGGCCATTCTGGTCTTCGGTGAAGACGGCATTGATCATCGGCTCCAGCAAGCGGATGCCGAATCGATCCGGTCGCGGGTTGCGCTCGAAGTGGACCTTCTTCACCTGGATGCCCCTGCGCGGAATGAACCCCACTTCAGGGTTGAAATTGTCCTGGAGATCAGCGATTTCCCCGTACACCCTCCATCGATCGTCGCGCCACGTGGCGTTCAGGAAGCCGCCCCGATCGTTATCCGTGACCCCCGGGCTGGACGTCTGAGCGAGGAAGCCGCTCACGGTGAACGCCGGGTGGAGGGATAACGTCATGTCGGCACCGAACGTCCGGTTGAACGAATCGAGACTGTCGGGTGCCGTATCGAACAGGTTGGCTTCCTTGTTGATCACGATTGCGCCGATCCGCGATCGTGCCAGGATGTCACGACTGTAGCGGGCGACGAGGAAGTTCTGCCCGGGTTGTCCGAGGGCCTCGTCCGTCTGGACGTCCAGGATCGCCACGTTGTTCCGACCCACCTTCCCGGTCAGCCGCGCTCCCCCCAGGATGGGTACATGGTCGCCCGTATCCGACAGCCCGATGCGGCGAGAGAAGAACAGGTCGGCGAGTGGTCTTATCGAAGCCGTCGCACCCACGTTGAACTGGCCGGCGTTCTCGAGGAAGAACTCCCGCTTCTCAGGGAAGAACAGGGGGAATCGCGTCAGGTTCACACGCTCGTCGTCGACCTCGGCCTGGGCAAAGTCGGTGTTCACCGTGAGGTCCAGGTTCAGCCCGGCGGTGATCCCGTACTTCACGTCCAAGCCGACATCACGTTCCGTGTGGTTGCCCTCGTCCAGTGTCCGCTTGCCACCTCCGACCACGAACGGCTTGACCCGAAGATCCATCCCGCGGTTCAGCGCCTCGAGGTCGGTGAGGGATCCAGCCAGGCTGATACGGGTCAGGCCGTACGCCCTCGGAATCGGAGCCCAGAACACCTTCTCGTTCTTGCGCCGGATGTTGCGCATGAAGTTGATGCCCCAGCTCTGCTTCGGCGAATCGGGGAAGCGCACCGTCACCATGGGAATGGAGATCTCGGCGGTCCAACCGCCCGGCATCGTTCCTACGGCCACATCCCAGACGCCATCCCAGTCGCGATTGACGGTGGACGACGTCCCACCGCCGCCGCTGCTCCGCCCACTGTCCCCTTCGTCCGAGATCTGTTGCTCGAGCATGGCTCCATACGGGCTTGTCGCGAACATGTATCCGGACCTGGAGTCGTTGAACGTATCGAGGAGGATCTGGAAACTGTCCTCGTCCAGGATCCGGTTGGAGTCTCGCCGCATCTCGGTGGAGATGATGCCGTCCGGACGGGAGTCGTAGGCGCGTACACCGATGTACAGGTTTTCGGCGTCGTACAGAATCAGGACCTCGGTTCGCTCCGTGGCGGGCGCTCCATCTTCGGGCTCCTGCTGAACGAACTCGTCGATTACAGCGGCCTGTTGCCAGACCCCATCGTCCAGCTGGCCGTCGAGCACGGGGCCTTCCTCCACCCGAACCGCGGGCACCTGGTAAAGGTCTCGGCTCTCCTGGAGCGCCGAGGCTGGTTGTGCCCAGAGCACGGCGAGTACGGCGACCGTCATATGGAGCAGGACGGAACGCACGACTTCCTCCATCCGGCTTTCAGAAGATGATTTCGACACGCTCACTCGGGCGACTCTCCCCCCCGGGCCGGGGCGCTCGCACGCTATCCGACCGGACTCATCAGGATGCTTAAACTCTGTAGTTGGCCATGGCTGCTGCGTCGTCCAGCATGACGCTTGGGCGGGCCGTACCGTTGAAGGCGTCGCAGCCGGACACCCATCACGGACGAAAACTCGCACGCTCGAATCGTCGGCACAACACCAAAACCCCACCGTGCGGCGCGGGCGCCTCCTACATTTTAGTAGGAAATTGGGACGGTCCCACCGTCTCGTATGCTGTGAGGGTCCCCTTGGGCTCCGGCCCGACGCAGCTAGGTCGTTGTCTGCCAACACGATAGCTATTGGGCGGCCTCCGCTTGTGATTTTTGGCACGAGACTGGCACTTGTGTTGGCTGGATGGTTCTGGAGCCTCCCGGATGGTGAGCTTCGCCACTCGTGTTCGCTCCATCACGTGTAAAGGGAGAAAAGGGATGAAATTGAGTATAGGTGTGATGGCGTTGGCCGCGGTCTTGGCGGCGCCCTTGGTTGGCGCGGCACAGGAAGCTGAAGTGACGGCCAACGCCGGTTGGGTCAGCCAGTATTACTACCGCGGGCTCCTGCAGAAGAACTCTTCCGCGAGCGCCGGGTTGGACGTGGCGGTGAGCGACTTCTCCATTGGAACGTGGGCCGCCGACGTGGGTGACGGAACCGAGGTCGACGTGTATGCGAGCTACGGCGTCGCCATCAACGACGACGTCAGCGTCAGCCTGGGCGGGACCGGGTACTTCTATACAGGGCAGTTCGATGACACGTACCTGGAGATCAACCTAGGGGTGGGGCTGGGTCCGATCTCGATCGAGTACTCGCTCGGTCAGTATAGGGACGGCCCACCACACACGAAGTACAACTTCATCGGGATCACGGCCGAGCACGAGGGGTTGTTTGCGACCATCGGGAGCGCGGCGTACGCCGCCGACCTCGGGGACGCCCTTGGTGACGTGTTCGACAAGGATCTGGCCGGCCAGTACCTGGAAGCGGGGTACGGATTCTCAGCTTCGGATCTCGACTTCTCCATCTCGGGAATCTGGAACGACTCACTCCTATCGGGCGAAGTCGACGACGTCGCCGCGCCTACGCACGAGCTGACGCTCGTCTTCGGCGTGAGCAAGACTTTCTCGCTCAACTGAGTTCGCACTCGCGGCAGCGAGTGTCTCTCACTGCTGTAGACTTCTGGCCGGAGTTGCCCGATCCGTTACCGGATCGGGCAGCTCCGTTCTTCATCGGGCAGCCCCCCTTCTTATCGAGGGGAAGGATGCTGGGTCCCTTGCCCCCGCACGCGCTCACAGTGTGCGCCGGCTCCTACATTTATGTAGGTTGGTGCGTTCACGCCCGCCCGGTCGTTTGAGCCCCCCGCGTTGACGGGAGGCAAGCAGGCTCTTTAGGCCGAACTCGCGCACGTAGGACAGGGTCGACTGTGGCCGATACCAACGGACAATCCCGTTCGCTGTCGCTTCTTCACGAAGCCAGCACTCTCCTCGATGAGGCCACGGACGTGAGCACGTCCATGAAGCCCATTCTCGAGGCCCTGTCACGTCACATGGATGTGGAGTGCGCGACGCTTACCGTCCTGAATCGCCGTACGTCCGAAATCCTGGTTCACGAGGCGATCGGCCTCTCGCCCGATCAGCGGGAGCGTGGGAGATACCGGTTGGGGGAGGGGATCACGGGGCGCGTCGTCCAGACGGGCGAGCCGGTGGTGGTGCCGTCGATCGCCACCGAGCCGCGCTTCCTGGGCCGCGCCCGGCCTCTGCAGGAGCGCCAGGAGCGGGAGTTGGCATTCGTCTGCGTACCGGTTCGGTTGGGTAACGAGACGATCGGAGCCCTGAGCGCGGAGCGGCCGTACGGAGACGACGACTCCTTCGACGAGGACATACGCATCCTCTCGATCATCGCTTCTCTCATCGCTCACGTCGTACGCCTGGGCCAGTTCGCCGAGGAGGAGAAGGCGCTGACGGAAGAGAATCGGCGCTTGCGGAGGGAGCTTGCCGACCGTTACCGGCCGTCCAACATCGTCGGCAAGTCCCGTGAAATGGAGCCGGTGTATGAGATGATTGGCCAGGTCGCCCAAAGCGATGCCACCGTGCTGATCCGGGGTGAAAGTGGGACCGGAAAGGAGCTCATCGCGCAGGCCGTCCACTACGGGAGTCGACGGTCGGAGGGTGCCTTCATACGGGTCAACTGCGCCGCGCTTCCCGAGAGCCTCATCGAGAGTGAGCTCTTCGGACACGAGAAAGGCTCGTTCAGCGGCGCGGTTCAGCAGAGAAAGGGACGCTTCGAGCTCGCTTCGGGCGGCACCATCTTCCTCGACGAAATCGGAGAGCTCACCGGCCCGATCCAGCTCCGGCTTCTGCGGGTCCTCCAGGAGCGGGAGTTCGAGCGCGTCGGAGGCACCAAGGTGTTGAAGGCCGACGTCCGGGTCGTCGCCGCTACGAATCGCCCGCTCGAGCAGGATATGGAAGAGGGTCGCTTCCGGGAGGACCTCTACTATCGCCTCAACGTGTTCCCGATTCATGTACCACCGCTGCGGGATCGCCGAACCGACATCATCCTGTTGGCGGATCATTTCATCGAGAAGTACAGGCTGAGGCATGAGCGATCCATCGTGCGGTTGTCAACGCCCGCAATCGATCTGTTGATGGCCTATCATTGGCCGGGAAATGTCAGGGAACTGGAGAACGCCATCGAGCGGGCGGTGCTACTCGCCGACGGAAAGGTCATCCACGCTCGCTTGCTTCCGCCCAGCCTTCAGATGGCCAAGGTCGGCGAGGGACGGTCCGGGCCCCTCAACGTGCAACTGGACGCGCTCGAAAAAGAACTGATCATCGACGCCCTCAAGATGAAGAAGGGCAACCGTGCCGCTGCCGCTCGACAACTGGGCATTTCGGAGCGGATCATGGGCCTTCGAGTGGAGAAATACGGGTTGACCTGATCTCTCTCTCTCGTGCCTACATTCTTGTAGGTTCGCCTCCTGGTCCTTCCGCAACGTAGGATTCTCCAGGCTTCCTGGCACACGCTCTGCCGATGGCGTAACATGGGCGTGTCTCAACGCATTCAGTTGTCCACGGGACCAACTGGAGGGAAGACCACCATGCGGCTTTCACGCGAATCCCCGCTCCTTCTTCTCGTTCTTCCACTGTTGTATGCCGCGGGAGCGCCCCCTCCGGCGGCGGCCCAGGAGGCGGCAGGGGGCGCGATCTCGGGAGCCGACACCAGTTGGATGCTCATCTCGACAGCGCTGGTTCTCCTCATGACCCCGGGGCTCGCCTTCTTCTACGGCGGCCTCGTGAACTCGAGGAACGCTCTGAACACGATGATGATGAGCTTCGTCGCGCTCGGCGTGTCAGCGGTGCTCTGGGCGGTGCTGGGGTACTCGCTCGCCTTCGGGAGCAGCGGGACCGGCTTCGTGGGCGACTTCTCAATGGCGCTGCTGAGCGGAGTCGGCACCGAGCCCAACGGGACGATCCCCCACATGCTCTTCATGGCGTTCCAGGCAACTTTCGCCATCATCACCGCGGCGCTCATCTCCGGCGCTCTGATCGGTCGTATGCGCTTCGGGCCCTACGTGGCCTTCATCGCGCTCTGGGGCCTCCTGGTCTACGCCCCCGTAGCGCACTGGGTCTGGGGCGGCGGATGGTTGGGCGAGTTGGGCGCGCTGGACTTCGCGGGCGGAACGGTCGTGCATGTCAACGCGGGAGTTGCCGCGCTCGTGGCAGCCCTCGTGTTGGGAAGCCGACATGAGTACGCACGAACCGCACTGCTGCCTCACAACGTTCCATTTGTGCTCCTCGGCGCGGGTCTCCTCTGGTTCGGGTGGTTCGGATTCAACGGTGGGAGCGCGCTCGCGGCGGACGGCATTGCGGCGCTCGCTTTCGTGAATACTCTTCTGGCCCCCGCCGCGGCGCTCGTCGTCTGGGCGCTGCTGGATTACTTTCGTTCGGGGAAGGCCACCGCGGTGGGCGTAGCGACCGCGATCGTTGTCGGGTTGGTGGCGATCACGCCGGCGTCGGGGTTCATCTCTCCGGCAAACGCGCTCCTGCTGGGCGCCATCTCGGCCGTTCCCAGCTATGCGGTCCTTCAATGGCGTGCGCGCACCCGCCTGGATGACTCCCTCGACGTGTTCGCGGCGCACGGGATAGGAGGCGTGAGCGGCGCGATCCTCACCGGGTTCTTCGCTAGCGCCGCGGTGAACGGTATGGCCGACGGGCTCTTTTATGGCAATCCCAACCAGGTCGGGATACAGGCCATCGCCATTCTCGCCGTCGCCGTCTACTGCGGAGCCATGACCTTCATCATCCTGAAAGCGATCGGACTCGTTCTCCCGCTTCGGACTTCGGAGAAAGAGGAAGCCCGCGGCATGGACCTCCTGAACCACGGAGAGGAAGCGTACGCCAGCAGCGGCGGGGCCGTCCTCCTCCTGGACGAGGAGATGAATGGTGGGTCGGGCGCGGAGTCCTCGCCCGGGACGCCGCCGTCGGGCTCTAGGGCTTCTGCGTACTCGACGGACGCAGACTGAACCCCACACAGAGAGGAGACCCAGATGAAGCTGATCAAGGCCATTATTCGCCCGGAAAGGCTGAACGATGTGATGAAGGCGCTATTCCAGGCGGATGTGAGGGGAATCACGGTGTCCCGGGTCCAGGGCCACGGAGGTGAGACCACTCCGGTGGCGACCTACCGGGGAACGACGGTCATGATGGAGCTGCAGGAGAAAGTCCTGCTGGACATCGGCGTATCGGACGACTTCACCGAGACTGTCGTGGCGGCGATCCTGCGTTCGGCGCGCACCGACGAGGTTGGAGACGGGAAGATCTTCGTGTGTCCGGTGGATCAGGTTCACCGGATCCGAACCGGGGATCGGGATACGGCGGCGGTCACGCCAGTGAGCTAGGGAAGGGGCGCGCAGAGAGTCTGCGGCAGGGGTCTCCCGCATAGTCGGCGCACGTCAGATGGACCGAGATCGCTTTCACCGGATCGTCCATCTTGATTTGGTGATCCGACGAGCCCGCCTTATTCCTTCATTCTTGTAGGTTCGCCTCCCGGTCCTACCTCAGCGTAGGATTCTCCCTTCGTCAGAACCCCCCTCAGAAGCCCCGAAATCGGAAATAGTCCTTATAGATAAAGGGCTTTCTCCGGTTTTGGGTTTATGGCACACGCTTTGCCAATGTCCTACCCATATGAGCGTGTCTCAACGCATGCAGTTGTTCACGGGACCGGATGGAGGAAAAACCACCCATGCAGCTTTCACGTAAATCATTACTCATTCTTGCGCTGCTTCTCGCGGCGGTAGCGCCCGAGCCGGCGGCGGCCCAGACCGCGGCGGACGCGATGTTCACTGCCAACAACACGTGGATGCTCGTTGCCACGCTGTTGGTGTTCATCATGCACCTTGGGTTTTCCACCCTCGAGATCGGACTGACCCAGTCCAAGAACACGGTCAACATACTGTTCAAGAACATGAGCATCATCGCGATCGGATTGCTGACCTACGCGATCGTGGGCTTCAACCTGATGTACCCTGGTGAGTTTTCGATCGGGAGCTTCTTCGGGTTCGCCGGCTTTGGTGTCGGGACGGACGCGGCCGGCCTCACTTCGGAATACAGTGAGGGTTACACCTACTGGACGGACTTCATTTTCCAGGGGATGTTCGCCGCGACCGCGGCCACAATCGTCTCCGGCGCGGTAGCCGAGCGCATCAAGCTGGCCTCGTTTCTGGTCTTCGCCACCCTGTACGTGGGGCTGGTATACCCCTTCCTCGGTTCCTGGAAGTGGGGGGGTGGTTGGCTCGACGAGATGGGATTCTACGACTTCGCCGGGTCGACGCTCGTCCACTCGGTCGGAGGATGGGCGGCGCTCGCTGGCGTCTTCCTGCTTGGACCCCGCCTCGGGAAGTACGTGAACGGTGACATTCACCCGATCCCGGGTCACAACATTCCCCTGGCCGCCATCGGCATGTTCCTGCTCTGGTTCGGTTGGTTCGGCTTCAACGGCGGGTCCGTTCTCAGCGCGGATCCGGGGCTCGTGTCCTTGGTCTTCGTGACGACCAGCATTGCCGCCAGCGCGGGGATCGTCGCGGCGATGCTGACTACGTGGACGGTCCATAAGCATCCCGACGCATCGATGGTTCTCAATGGTGCGTTGGCCGGCCTCGTGGGAATCACTGCCGGTGCGGACGTGGTCAGCGTAATGGACTCGGTTGTCATCGGAGCGGTCGCCGGCGTGCTGGTGGTCTTTTCGGTGGAGATTTTCGACCGCATAAAGATGGACGATCCGGTGGGGGCAATCTCGGTGCACCTCACGTGCGGAATCTGGGGAACCCTGGCCGTGGGCATATTCAGTGCCGACCACTCCTTGGTCACACAGCTGATCGGGGTCTTGGCCTACGGTGCGACAGCCTGCACCCTCGCGTTCATCATCTTCTCCGTGGTCAAGGCGACGATGGGACTCCGCGTCTCCGCAATAGACGAA
>JBDHFN010000021.1:0-38079 GCA_039590375.1 Gemmatimonadota bacterium | reverse complement strand
CTGGACTTGGCGGAGCACAATATGGAAGCGTATCCGGACTACCAGATCATGATCACTCGCTGACGAGCCGCTGGCTTAATACGAACGGAGCAAATTGATGAAACTCGTAATCGCATACATACAGCCTCACGCTTTTCATGACGTGAAGACGGCGTTGACCGAGGTGGGTGTTGGGAGGATGTCGGTGGTCAACGCCCAGGGTGCGGGGCAGCAGGGCGGGTACACGGAGACCTACCGGGGCTCGGAGTTCGAGGTCCTACTTAGGAAGAAGGTCCGTCTGGAGATCGCCGTGAACGACGACTTCGTGGAACGCACGAGGGACGCGATCATGGAGGGCGCGCGGACCGGAAGCTTCGGAGATGGCGTGATCTTCGTGGTAGAATTGGCCGAGTGCTATCGGATTCGCACCGGGGAGTCGGGCGGCCCCGCCGTCGGATAGAGCATCCCCTGGTGGGACGGACATACAGGACGGATGCACATTTGGGGGGCTCTAGGCCATGACGGCTAGGGCCCCCTTCCTCCAGTGCGGTGTGGGCCTCGCCGAGTCCGGCAGAGCGCCACTTGTTGGAGACCGCGAAACGGCTAATTTGTCCGACGAGGTAGCACCCTCTCGATGGATGCGGAAGGTGAAAGCGTCCATCGTCGCGCCCGTTCGGGCCTCCCAAATCACGAACGTCTTCTCCAGGGCCATGCCTTATGCTTGACGAAATTCGGGAGAAGATCGGGGAGGAGCTCGAGCAACTCGCCCACGAGCTCAATGTTCTCCTTCCCGAGAGAATCGAGAAGGCCGTCGAGTTGGGCGACCTCAGGGAGAACGCTGAGTACAAGTCGGCCCTCGAACGGCAGCAGTTCGTACAGATCCGGATCGGGCACCTGAGCCACCGCCTGTCCGAGTTGTCGAAGATCGATGTCGATGCCATGCCTTTGGATCGTGTCGGCTTCGGGTCTCGTGTCGAGATCCACGACATCGTGATGGATGAAGTATCCAGCATCACCATCGTGGCGGGCGACTTCATGGACCTGGACGGTGGTCAAGTGTCGATGGCGTCTCCGATCGGCCAAGGCCTCCAGGGAGCACGCAAGGGCGAAGAGGTGATCATCGTGCTTCCCGTCGGCGAGCGGCGCTTCAAGGTCCTCGGTCTCGTTACGCTACCCGAGCAGTTAGACATCGGGAAAGGCTAGCAACGCAGTTCAGCTGGGAGGTTTGGTGGCAAGGACCGAGTCGACGATGGCGGCATTGGGTATGGCGGCTCCGGATTTCGCGTTGCCGGATCCGGGTGGACGGACCGTGGCGCTCGGTGACTTCGCGGACGCCCCCGGCCTGCTGGTGGTGTTCATATCCAACCACTGCCCGTTTGTGCAACACATACGCGAAGAGATGGCGCGATCACTGAAGCGGTATCAGGGACAGGGCCTGGCCGTGGTGGCCATCGGCTCCAACGACGTCGAGGGCTTTCCCCAGGACGGTCCCGAGATGATGGCGCGTGAAGTCGAGGAGTTCGGGTATACCTTCCCCTATCTCTTCGATGAGTCCCAGTCGGTTGCCAAGGCCTACAGGGCGGCGTGCACGCCGGACTTCTTCCTGTTCGACGGCGAACGGCGCCTCGTGTACCGAGGACAGTTCGACGGCAGTCGGCCAGGCAACGACGTTCCGGTCACCGGGGCCGATCTCGGAGAGGCGGTCCGGGCCCTTCTCCAGGGCGACCCCATCTCCTCGGACCAGCGCCCGAGTATCGGGTGCAATATCAAGTGGAGGGCGGGGAACGAGCCGGACTACTTCGGCTGAAAGAGGGCTGAGGGACACCGCCTACGAGGATCAGGCCGGAGGATCAGGTCGGGATCGGCCGGAAGGATCTAGGCATGCTCGGCCGGGAGGATCTGGCTCAGAGGATCCGGGAAAGAGAAACGCGCCGCCGGGGTAACCACCCCGACGACGCGCTTTTTGTCTGCCGCAACCCGGCGCGAAGGCCGCTAACGGTGCGGACAGCTGAAGCCGTTTCGGCTCCTACATACCGAAGCAGCGATCGCTTGCCCTCGCCAGGTTGGGCAGACTACTTGGACTAGACAATTGATCACCTCCTCAATCTCGGGTCGACTTTGGGCTAATCGCCGGCGGGCTCTAAGACCCGCGGTCCGTGTCCCTGCCCCCTCACTGGAGGCTGAGAACGGCCCAGGCCATGTCACGGCCAAGGCCAAGGTACCGGTCGGTGTGGGTGAGATCAAGGGAGCGTTCGGCGCGGCCCGCGCCCACTTCGATTCCTGTCTTCCTACTAGATATGGTAGGCTTCACGCCTTTCGATACGACCGCTGGAACAGCCACGCGCTGGCCAGAACGGCCACCGCAATCCAGAGGACGCCCCAAACGACGGTATGGATCCCCGTGAGTTCACCGAGCATGGCGGCGTCCGACCGGAGCTCCGGCCGATCGAGCACATCACTCTTGATGTCGAGGATGGCATAAAGGCAACTCGTGAGCCCCAACGTCATGAGGATTCCCTGATTGACGACCGAAGGGAGTCGGAGCGCGCCGATCGTGAGGACCGAACCGAAGGCGAGGCCGAACCAGAAGCCGAACGTACTTCGGACGTAGGCGAGTGTCAGGCCGATCACGAGAAGGCCCACCGCGCCCGTCACCCACCGGCTGTTGACCCGCTTCAACTGGCCCGCGGAAATCAGGAGCCCCCCCCACGCCAGGCTTCCGAGGTAGCCCGCCGACAGAGTCAGAAACGCGTTCCCCCCGGGGCAGTAGCATGCGCCGCCTTGATAGGGATCGAGTACGATGCGCTCGATCGTGCCACCGGTGGCGACGGCCGTCACCGCATGGCTGACCTCATGGAGAAGGACTACGAAGACCTTGAGCGGGTATATGGCGGGAGTATTCCACAGGTACCAGATGGTACTGAAGTAGGCGGCAAACCCGATCAAGAACGTGATCTTTCGTGTCGTATGTGCCGTCATTCCTTCTTCTACGGCTGGAGCGGTGCGAGTGTTTCCGTCTCGCCCGCTACCGTGAGGGTGATTGGGTAGGCCGCATGGAGCAGAGGCGCCACTTCTCGCAGCTCGCTGCGGGCGATGGTCGCGAGTTGCTCGGTTGCCCCCAACGCCGCCCGAGCCGCTTCTTTCACCTGGGCGTTCGTGAGGCCCGGGGCGAATCCCAGGGCCATGCTCCACCGGAGCGTCCGATCCTCGAAGTCTCGGGTGATGGCCGCCAGGTCCGCCTCGGGGACCACGACCGCGGAAGCCCGAGCGTCCTCGATGGAGACGCCCTCCAACACCCCGTCATCGATCGCTCCCATCAACGCGAAGACGCTGGCCACCACCGCCGGTCGAGCCTCCTCGAATGGGACGACTCGGCGGTCCTCGAGGCGGAGGACGTGAAACCCGTACTGCGTTTCGGTGACCCCACTGATGCCTCCCGGCTCCAACCCCAGGGCAGCGTTCCAAAACTCGGAGACCCAAGAGCCCTCGCGCCCGGGCTGGAGCAGCCCCTGGCGGCCCTCGGCCCCCGGCTCCTCCGAGAGCTCGGCCGCGACCTCCCCGAACGGCTCCCCGGCTTCGAGGCGCACGATGGCGGCCTCTGCTTTCTCGCGGGCCAACTCCCGATGTGAGTCGGGTCGCCAGCGCTCCGAAAAGAAGAGAACGTGGCGCACGGTCAATTCGAACGCTGGGTTGGTCAGGTAGTGGGTGCGGAGTTGGTCGTCACCCACCCCACTCTCAGCCAGGACCCTCTCCGCCACGAACTGCTTCAGAAGCGCCGCGTCCCTCTCCTGTTCGAGGACCGGAGCCAACTTGACCGGCAATTCCTCACGCGCGGTGGCCAGGCCAAACGCGGTGATCTCCGCGAGCTGGGTACGGCGTGCGTCACTCAGTCCAAGGAGTTCGCTCTCGGCGAAAGTCACGTCCCCGATGGACAGGGTGGGGGGTTCGGCGGCGCAGGCCGCCATCACGAGGAATGCCAAGCTTATCAGGAGTCGCTGGTGCAGGGATGCCTCCGGCGGCGATGGAAGGATGAGATCGGACACGTTACTGCCTCCGGCCTCGCTGGTCACTCCCTGTTTCGGGACGGCTCTTGCTGCAGGGATGGGCGGGGGGGCAGTTTCGATTCGTGCTGACGAGAGCGGCTGCGTTCTCGAGAGGGACGAACCAAACGAGAAGGACAGTGACGGGATCCGAACCGACCGAGCGCGTGCTGCTGATTTCCCATCTCCATGACCAGTTCTGGTCGGACGAATACTATCAGGCGGCACAGCTCGTGAGGCGGTGGAGCGGTGGGGGGAACGGAGACTGGGCGGCGAATCTCTTCCGCGAGCTGGATCGGCTCGAAGCCCTTCCGGAAGAGAGGCGCCTGATCGTGAAGCGCACGAACGAGGCCCGTCGTTTGATCAAGTCCTACTTCCGGAAGACCCAGCAGTTCTGCAGCCGTGGCTTGCTGGAACCGGAAGATCTTCGGGGTCACCTTACGATGGCTCAACGTCTCGAGATGCTCTTCGAGATCATCGAGCCCTTCGAGGGGGCTCGGAAGACGGACTACAACCGGGAGATGTTCGACTTCTACGACGACCTACATAGCGGTAATCTGAAGCGTCCCGCGAGGTAGGCGCTCCCGTACTCCATTGGTTGGCGCTCGCGGTGACGGCCGGGGAGAAGGTCCCCTGGCGTTCTCCCCTGACGTCCGGCCGCGCCTTTTTTTGATGGCATGAACAACGGTTCGTCACGAGATTGGATCTATGATGAGACCACTTGTTCATTCCAGCCGTTTCGCGGGGAAGATCCCCGTCGCGCGTTGTGTCGCGGTGTTCTTGGCGCTCCTGCCGAGTGGGTGCGCGACGATCCAGCGAATCGGCTTCGAGTCACCCGATTTCGACCTCACGTCGGTCCGTATCGACGGACTCGGCCTCATGGGTGGATCACTCACGCTCCTCGTCGACGTGGACAACCCGAATTCATATGACCTGCGCACCGGTCAGATCGACATGACGATCGACTTCGAGGGTACTCGGTTCGGCGAGGCGTTTCTCGATGGGTCCACCAGGTTCGGCTCCGAGACGGTCACTCCCATCGAGCTCCCGCTCTCCTTCAGTTGGGGGGGAGTCGGCGCTGGGGCACGCGCACTGTTGGAGCGGGGCGCGATCGGCTATACACTTGCGACGAAACTGACGGTGGACACGCCCGTGGGTGACCACCCGATCGAGATGACGACAAGGGGCAACGTCCCGGTGCGGCGACTGATCCGATAGCCGTTTGACGGTGGTCCGCGAGCCGGACCAGATGACCTGGCGCCTCAGCGGCACGAACATCAAGTTCAAGTGACCACTCGACGGAATCGATGGAGAGGTATCATGGCGTCCTGGCTCAAGTCACTGTTGGGTAGCGAAGAACTGGCAGAACTCCCCGAGGAGCTCACCAAGCTGCTCGCCCAGGCGAAACGTGACAGGAGGGCTCTTCGTGAGCTCCTGAAGCGCTCGGAGACCGCGGCGGCGCAAGTCGACGGTCTCGCTGAACCGCTCGAGGCCATGGGGGCCACCGCGGAGTCCCTGGCTTCGCAAATGGCGCACTTGCAGGAACGCGCGGCTACTCTTGGAGATGCTGTGGCCCGGCTCGATCTCATCGAGCAGCGAGTGGAAGAACTCGGCGAGACGCAGAATCAAGGCATGGAGACCGTCGAGAGGAGTTCGAGCGCGGCCAACCGTCTCGAGGCACGAGTCGACAAGCTCCACGCTCAGCTAGAGACCGTGGCGAGCAGCGAGAAGATGATCGCGGGCCTGCTGGATCCGAAGGGCGGTATCACCAAGGTTCGTGCCGAGCTCGACGAGGTCATGGTGGAGATCAGTCGACTGGAGATTCGATCCAACGATTTTTCCAAGATCGAGGGGCGGATCGGGGCGATTGGTGAGCGAGCCGCGGATCTGGAAGAGGACCACAAGGTGATGGCGCGCTCGGTAGAATCGGTGTCGAAGCGGTTGGTCGATGCCGACGCGAGGGTCGCGGAGTTGCACGAGGCCGTCCCGGCCATCGAGCGCATCAAGCGGGAGATCGAGGAAATCTCCGAGCCGAATGGTGCGCTGGACAGAGTTCGAGCGCAGATCGAGAAGGTGCGCGAAGAATCGTCGGGTCGGGGTGAGGAATTCGCGCAGATTCGTGAAGACCAGGCTGCTGCTCGTGCAGCGCACGAGAGCATCGTGGCGAGCTACGAGGATCTACGCTCCAAGTTGGAGTCGGTCGACGACGGCGTGAACAAAGCGAACGCCAGTGTCGCGCGCGTCGACAAGGCGATGGTGGACCTGACCAAGGCGGAGGAAATCGGAGCCCGCACGGAGCGCCAGTTGAACGCCCTCAAGACGCTGTCGGACCACATCAGCGGCAAGCTCGCGTCGGTGGAGCGCCAACGCGAGGCGATGGACCGGACGGAGGCCCAGGCTCGTGCTCTGACTGATCTCCATTGGGAACTCGAGGCGAAGCTGAAGGAAGCGCGAACGCAGATCAAAGAGGTGAAGAAGGTTCACTTGAGCGTCGATGAGCTCCGAGAGATGAACACCAAGGTGACGGAGCGGTCGGGCGAAATGCGGGAGGAGCAGGCTCAAGTCGAGCGCGACAGCAAATTGCTGAGGGCGGCGCTGGCGGGTCTGCAGGAACAGATGCGGCAGAGCACCAAGCGCTTCGAATTGGAGCAGAGCACGCTCGAGGCCGACGGACAGAGGATCGTCGCCCTCCGGTCCGACGTTACCGACCTCGAGGGCCGCTTCCACGAGCTCGAGGAGGCGGGCCGATCGATGAGCGAGGTCAGCCGCAAGATCGACGATATGTCGGCTCGGACCACGTCGCTGTCGGGCGACCTGGGCCGGCTCAGCGAACAGGTGGAGCTGGTCGAAGGGATGCGCGAAGGGATGTCGGAGGCGCGCCGAACGGCCGTCGACGTGGCTTCCTCTCTGTCCAGCATCGAGGCACGGCAGTCCGAGGTTCAGGACGCCGTGAACGATCTGCGGACGCTTCGTGGGGCTCAGGAAGAAATCGCCGCAGCGTTGGAGAGCTTGCTGGCGACGAAGGCCGAGTTGGAGCGAATGCAGAGCGGGCAAGCAGAGACGGGCGCGTGGTTGGTCGATACGCACGCGAAGATTCGCGAGGTACGAACCAGCATCGACAACCTGGAGGATTTGAGGGCCAACGTCGATCACATGCGAGAGGTGGCGGATTACGTTCTCTCAGCCGCGTCCGATCTGGACGACCGTCGTGAGTCCTTCGCGGAGCTCGAGGCGCGGATGTCGGAGCTCCGTCAAGTCGGCACGCAGTTGGACGAGCGCACCAACAACCTTGTCAGCGCCATGGCGGACGCGGACAAGCGGTTCAAGGCCGTGGCACGAAACTCGAACAAGGCGGATGCCGTTGCGGTGGTGATCGAGGGGGTCACGGATGCGATCGAGCAGGCCGAGCGGCGAATGGCTGAACTGGGGGAGGGCGTCGACTCGTTGGTGGAGCGCTCCGAGGCCCTCAACGCTCTCTCCAAGCGGACCGACCGCGTGATGGAAGAAATCCATCAGGGAGAGCAAACACTGTCCAAGGCGGCGAAACGATTCGACGCTCTGTCGGCGCTGCGCAAGGAAGCGGCCGAGGCGGTTCAGGCCCTGGAGGATCAGATCCGGGTGGCGAGCGAGGGTCTCATCATCGCCGAGGAACAATCCGAGAAGATAGGACAGCGGGCAGACGTGCTGGAAGCCAGGGCTGGGAGCCTACGCTTTGCCGAAAAGCGGATCACCCAATTCGAGGAGAAGCTCGCGAAGCTCGACGCGGTGGAGCAGGCGCTCGGACAGTCGATCGAGACCCTGCTCGCCAGGCAGGAGGGCGTCGGGCAGGTCCGGAGCGACGTGGAGAAGCTGTTCGTTGCGTCGGAAAAAACGTTGGAGGATGTCAGGGAGATCTCCGCGGCGCGTGACGAAGTACAGAGCGCCGCCCAAATGCTGGAGTCGGTGCAGGCCAGGGCTGAGGCAATGGCCGAATCACTCGACACCATCGCGGAACGACAGGGCCAGATCGAACAGGCGGAGGTGCGCCTCGCTCGGGCCGATGCGTTGCTGAGAGAGATTCGGGCGGGCCTCGAGTCCCTGGCCAGTCAGAGGGCGCTGGTCGATGGCGTGATCGACGCCTCCGGAAAGCTGAGCTTCGAGTCGAGGGAGGCCGAGGGGCTCATCGACGCGCTCCGTCGAGAACGAGAACTGACGCAGGGGATGCACGACGCGGTGAAGAAGCTTCGCGATGAGGATTCAGATACGCTTCACATCAAGTTCGGGACGAGCGAGAGCTGACCGGATCACGGTACGCGTTCCTCAGCCCGTTCAGGTGTGTCTCGACCCGTGGCCAATCCTCTGCGGTTACGCTGAAATAAGTGCTGTGCCGCAGAGACCCGTCCGCGCACACCATATGATTGCGCAACGTCCCCTCTTCTTGGGCCCCGATCCTCGTCAGTGCGGCGCGGGAGCGTTCGTTTCTCGAGTCGGTCTTGAACTCGACCCGGTTGGCTCTCAGCTCCTCGAAGGCGTGCCGAAGGAGAAGCCACTTGCACTCGGTGTTCACACCCGTGCGTTGCCAGGCCGGGGTGATCCAGGTTGCGCCGATCTCGACCCTGAGATTGTGGGCATCGGCATTGAGATAAGCGGTGCTGCCGAGCACCTCGCCCTCACCACTATCTATCACGAATCCCTGACCCGAACCGGTCTCGGACCAATGCAACTCCTTCACAACGAGCCCCTCCAGGTCGGCCTCCGTCTCCATCCTCCAGGGCCACCAGCGCCAGATACTCGGATCCTGTCCGATGCTCCACAGGGTGCCGGCGTGCTCGCGTAGAAGCGGTGTCAGCCGTACGAGGCGCCCCTCGAGCGAGACCGGGCGGACCCAAGGCTCGGTCAAAGGATGTTCGCGCACGGATCGCAGCAGCCCTCGAGGACCTCACCGAGAATCTCGAGGCCGCGGCGCAGATCGTCCCGGTTGGGAACCGACCCGATGCAGACCCGCACCGCGTGAGGAACGTCCTTCCGTCCAATCGCAAAGGCCTCGGCGCCGGCCACGAGCACACCTCTTTGTTTCGCCTGGCCCACGCATTCATCACTCCGCCAGGGCTCCGGCAATCTCAGCCAGAAGTGCAGGGCCGCTTCGTGGCCCGTGAGGTCGTAGCGATTGCCCAGCACCTCACGGACGATCTCGTTGCGGGCTCGTACCTCTGCTCTCTTGATCTTGGCGATATGATCGGCAGTGCCATCCGTGAGCCACCGAGCCGTCACTTCGGTGGTGAGCACAGCGGGCATCCAGACGGTAGATCGCACGCCGGCGCGAATGCGCTCCACCAGATGGTCGGGTGCCACCACGAAGCCGGTACGGAGTCCGAACGTCACCGATTTCGAGATCGTGCTGAGGTGGATCGATCGTTCCGGGGCCGCGAGGGATAACGGCCGGGGTGCCTTGTCGAGCGAGAACGCGTGAACGTCGTCCTCTACGATGAGCAGATCATGCTTCTGCGCCACCCGTGCGATTTCCTGGCGCCGTTCTTGGGACATGAGGGCGCAGGTTGGGTTCTGGAGGGTCGGGACACAGTAGAGAGCTCTCGGTGACGACTCCCGGCAAGCCACATCCAGGGCATCGGGCAGCAGTCCTTCCTCGTCCATGGCGACGCCCCGGAGGCGAAGGCCGAGCATCTGAGCGACCCCCTTCATGCCGGGATAGGTGAGTTGTCCGCACAGTACCGTATCACCCGGCCGGAGAAGCGTGGAGAATAGGACGGTGATCGCGTGCTGGGCGCCGACCGTTACGATCGTCTGCTCGGGTGTGGCCGGCATCCCGTTGCGGGTGATCCAGGAAGCGGCCGCCGCTCGTTGACTGTGGCTGGCGGTCTCCGGGTCATAGCGCAGCAAGTCGTTGAGGCCCGGCTCCTCGGCGATCTGCTTGAGTGTGGCGGCCAGGAGTTCCCCCTCCTTCGGAATTGACCACGGTGTGGCGAGGCTCATGTCGATGACGTCGCCTACTTCGGACCTGGGTGGGGAGGGCCACCCGTGCCCCTCGATGTCGTGACCACGCACGAAGGTGCCGCGGCCGACCTCGCCGGAGGTCAGGCCCCGGCGCTCCGCCTCGGCATAACCTCGTGACACCGTACCGACCGTGACGCCGACCTGAGCGGCGAGATCGCGGTGCGTGGGAAGACGCGTGCCAACCGTCAGGACGCCCGCTTCGACGTCGTTCTGGATTGCGTCAGCAATCGCCTGGTAAAGGGGAGCGGCCCCCTCTTCGATACTCGGTCGCCAAATTGTCATGGGTACAATCCTATCTGTTGACAGTGACCTTGTCAACGTTTATCCTCACATCGAGTGATACAATAGCTACAAAGGCGGGGTACAATGTACCGATACAATCGGGATGGCGTTGAGGGCAGGATCGCCGACCTCGGAATCCTTCTGGCACTGGGTGCGGCAACCGTGCTGAGCGTGGGAGGTTGAGATGAAGATCGAGAAGATGCCCGAGGAGACGCTCGACCCCCAGGATTGGGAGTCGTTCAGAGGCCTGGCGCACCAGATGGTGGATCAGATGCTCGACGCCCAACGGACGGTTCGGGAGCGTCCAGTGTGGCGACCGATTCCGAAGGGGGTCGAGGCTCGCTTCCGGGAGGACCGGCCCATCGAGGGTGCAGGCGCCGAGTCCGCCTATTCGGACTTCGTCGAGTTGGTGCTCCCTTACCCCACGGGAAACGACCATCCACGGTTCTGGGGATGGGCCGGCGGTACCGGCTCGCCCATGGGCATGATGGCGGAAATGCTGGCGGCCGGAATGAACTCCGTGTCGGGCATATTCAATGATGGCGCAGCAAGGGTCGAGCGACAGGTAGTGGATTGGATGAAGGAGGCCTTGGGCATGCCCGCCGACGCCAGCGGCGTCTTCACCAGTGGAGGCTCGGTCGCGAACGTGATCGGATTGGCGGTGGGTCGCGACGCGCGCTCCGGCTACGACGTCACCGGACGTGGTGTGGGTGCGGAGCCGGGCAAGTTGGTCTTGTACGCGTCGTCCGAGACGCATTCGTCGATCTTCAAATCGGCGAAGCTCTTGGGCCTGGGTCAGGATGCGGTTCGAGTCGTCCCCGTCGACGACCGGCTGGAGATGGATCTTCCGGCGCTCGAGGCGATGATCGCGCGCGACCGCGAGCACGGCCTGCGTCCTTTCGCAGTCGTCGGCACCGCAGGGACCATCAATACCGGCTCTGTGGACGACCTGGACGGCATCGCCGATATCGCCGCACGAGAGGGCCTCTGGTTCCATGTCGATGGAGCGTTCGGCGCCATCGCCGCGCTCTCGCCCGAGACTCGGGGCCTGGTTTCAGGATTGGCTCGGGGCGACTCCCTCGCCTTCGACTTTCACAAGTGGATGTACGTGCCGTACGAAGCCGGTTGCGTGATGATCCGGAACGTGTCGGACCATCGCGTTTCCTTCTCCGTGCAAGCGGCCTATTTGGACCCGCTCGCGAGGGGACCCGGTGCGCAGCCCGAGTCCACGAACCAGAGGAGTCCGCAGCTATCCCGGGGATTCAAGGCCCTCAAGGTGTGGATGACGTTGAAGGAGCATGGCTTCGAGAAGTTTGGCCGCCTTGTCGCGCAAAACGTTCGGCAGGCCCGGTACCTCGGTGCATTGGTAGAGGCGGAGCCAAGACTCGAGTTGATGGCTCCCGTGGCGCTCAACGTCGTGGCCTTCCGCTTCGCGCGGCAAGATCTGGACTCGGACCTTCTGGATGCGGTGAACCAAGAGCTGCTCATGCGCATCCAGGAGCAGGGGATCGCCGTACCCTCGTCAACACGAGTTGGAGGGCGCTTCACCGTTCGGGTTTGCATCTGCAACCATCGAAGTCGTCGGGAGGACTTCGATCTCCTCGTGCGGGAGGCGGTAAGGATCGGCGAGAAGATCTTGAAAGAGGCGAGACTATTCCGGGAGGCGTGACGAGGAAACCAGATGTAACGAGGGGATTGGCTGTGAGGAGAGAGTGAGTGTGGAGGAGGTCTGAACGTTGGCCGGCGTGTGAGGCTGAAGGGAAGCGTGGGCACAATGAGGAAGTGGGTCGATGAGGGGTGGGGGATGTCCGTTTAGCGGACCCGAGGATCATGCGCCGGCCTGCGGCCCCGACGGTGATCGGCGGCTGCCCACGGGTGGGCTTGTGTGAGTGTTGGACGGGGCCCGGGTCAGGGGACCATGGGCCTCCTTGAAGCGCCCCGGGGGGGCGCGGGACACCGAGGGGAGGTTGATGATGGGTGGACGTGGAGGAGTTCCGACAATCGCTTTGTTACTGTTGATCTCGAGTGCGTGCGCGGGGCGCGCGGGCGTTACGCGGCTCGAGGGCGTTCCCGGTCCCGACGGAGCCGGTGTGTCGATCATGAACGCGAGGCGCGTCGAGGGAGCCGGATCGTCGTTTTCGTCTCTTCTCGTGGAGAACCGGTCGGGCTATCAGGTGGCGGTCCGTCTGAACGGCGTCCGGCTGGGGACGGCCACGTACGGCCGAACCTGCATACGGGTTCCGAAAACGGTGGGGGAGATGCAGTTGGAGTTCGTGCCGGTCGGGATGGCGGCGCAGCTTGCTCCGCTCGTGTACCTGGAATGGAGCTCGCACTGGAGGGTCGAGCTAACGCCGGGGGTCACGCTCAAGTACGACGTTCTGTCCTTGGCCCCGAGCCACGGCAGTTGCGAAACGTAAACCGGACGAGACCCGGGCGCCGGGACGAGATCCGAGCTCTACGAGCTCCGTTGGGCCTCGTGGGGCCTCTTGTCACCTGCGCCGGACCACAACAAGCTACCGATGGATGGGAGATCATGATGAAGACAGGACTGACCGGAGAGCGATCGAGCACCGTCGTTCGGCTCCGTCCGACGCTGGAGAGCGATCTCGAGTTCGTGCTCGGCCTCGAAGCCGATCCCGATACGGCGCCCTTCATTCACGCTTGGCCGATCGAAGAACACTTGGAGGCGATTGCCGAACCCGATGTGGCCCACTGGATCGTCGAGGACGTCGAGCGGGGCGTTCCGGTCGGCTTCGTCATTCTGAGGGGTCTGGGGACGGACGTGATCGAGTTCAGGCGGATCGCCATTGCGGAGAAGGGCAAGGGCTACGGTACCCATACCGTCCGTCTGGTAAAGGAGTCGGCGTTTGGGGAAATGGGCGCCCGCCGGCTCTGGCTCGACGTGTATGATTTCAATCAGCGGGCGCGATCGATCTACGAGGCCGAGGGATTCGAGGCCGAGTTGGAACGTCCCGCCTCTGAGGCATGTGGGGGATGCGCCGAGGGGACGGCGATCGTCATGGCCGTGGAGAGGGCCTAGGGCCCCTGGCACACTGTTGGGTTCCTACGTCACGAGGATCGACCCCACGGCATGGGATCCTACGGCACGATGAGGATCGGACTCGCCACGACCATGGGCTCACGCCCGGCGAGCTCGATTTCCACCGTCAGCACGTATTCTCCGGGCTCCAGGTCGGGAAGATTGAGCTGAACCGAGCGGAAGACCGTGCCCAAGACGTCGGGCCCGGCGTCTTCGTATGTCATCACCACCGGGGAGTCCGGCTCGAGCACGCGCAGGAAGGCGCCCAGTCTCCGGAGGAAGCCCTGACCGCCCTGGTCCACGCCGATCCGTACGCTCGCCGACTCTCCGATGGCCAGGCCATATAGCTCCCATGCCACCTTGAACGCTTCGCCGGCCCGGATACGAACGGCAGGAAGCGCGGTCGGAAGCGCCTCATCGAGTGAGGTCGGGATCTCCCCGCCACCCTCGAGGATCAGTAGATCCGAAACGGCCGCCAGACCCGGGACGATCGGATCCTGCCACAGTCCGTGGCGGTCACGCCATGCTTCCTTCGCATCGGCGCTGAACGCCTCGATGCCGACCACATAGCGTCCGTTCGGCACCTGGAGCTGGAACGCGCCACGCGGACCCTCCCCAAGAACTTGGTGCGTCGTGCCACTTTCGGTGTCGATCAGAAAGAGGCCGGACTGGACGGGGCCTTCCGGCTCGGGCTCTTCGGCCAGGAAGGGTTGGGGCTCCTCGGGGGGTCGGCCGAACGGATTGGTGCGGGCCTGCTGGTCCCCGCGGTCCTGGTTCCGCCCAGCGCGAAGATCGACGATCCGCGGATTCCTGGTCTGGCGGCGGCTGTCCGTCTCCGCGTCCTCTTCCTCGGGCGCGAACGCCCCCGCAACGAGCAGTGAATCCCCCCGCCGGAAACGGGCCACCTGCGTCTCCAAAGCGTTGAGGTCGGGTGCGTAGGGAGGCGCGTATCCGGTCCACGGGCGCTCCTGCTCCAGAGTCCAGTCACCGGGCGCCACCTGTGCCGGATCGTCGAGTGCTTCGTCGGGTGGAAGGAACTCCTGGCTCTTCGGATGGTGTCGGCCCACGATGCTGCGTGTGTCCTGGAGTTGGCCGTTCGGCAGAGCGCGCCGACGTTCCCAAGCCTTTTCGGCCCCGTAGCGGAGCGTGAGCTCCTCGATATCGTCCGCCCACTCGACGCCGTATGGGTTGACGGCCTCGCGCCGCATGCGAACGAGCACGGCCCGTGCGTACTGCTCGGTCATCCGGTCGTTTCCGTCCACCAGGTAGAGCGGGTCGGAGAGGAGCCACAGCCTTTCCTCCGCGGCGGCTTGATCGGATGAGTTCTCATAGACGTCGAGGGCGTCGGGGTCCAGCAGAAGCGCGAGCGAGAGGAAATTCTCGCCCTCGGGCATCTGCTCCACCGCCAGCCTGAACAAGTCGGCCGCGGTGTTCCAGTCTCCTTGGGCGTGCCTCACGAACCCGAGCAGCGACGTGCACCACCAGTTCCCACCGCCGCATCTGCGGATCAGGCTTTCGGCGCCCTGCCAGTTGCCCACCTCTCCCATGTAGAAGACGCGCTGGCCCAGGATCCACGAGTCGCCCGGGATCTGGTCGTGGATTTCACGGAGCTCATTGAGAACCCTCACTCGTGCCATGCCGAATTCCACCGGCTCCTCGGGCACGCTCCACTCGCTCTCGTCCTCACCGTCCTCGAAGCGGAGGCAGAAGCGGCCAATGAGCTCGTCGCACCCGCCCCCGAATCCCCCCAGCTCCGGAGGGATGCGGTCCTCCCTGAAGCGTTCGAAGCGCGCCTGGGCCTCCCTGGCCTCCTCGTGAAGCGCCACGGAGTCCGGGTTGGGACCATCGCGGTTCTGGGCGGCAAGGGAGGAAGCCGTGCTAAGGGAAGAAGCCGTGCTGACGAGAACCGCCAACGCGACGGCCGGCAGGGTCAGCTTCGCTCGGGTCGTGGCGAGGGCTAGCACGAGCATTCTCCTCCGAACCTGGGGTCAGCGGTCATCGCGCGGTGAACGGCCACATCGTCAGGGCCGCTTTCGAAATACACGAGGAGCAGGAAGCGGGTCCCGCCATCGCTCGCTTGTGCAATTTCCGTCGGCTCAGGCCCCGCCGGCCTCCGCCAGCCGAAGGCGCTCGATATCGGGCGTGATGCGATCCACGCGGAAGCTCGCGACCTCGAACACGGTTTCGCTGCCGGGGGTGCGTGCATGCCGAGAGCCTGCCTCACCCGTGATCAGGACGGAGCCCAGCGTGTCTTGTTCCGCCCCGAGGGCGATCACGCGCCTTTCATCTTCTTGGAAGGCCGGACGGCCCTCCACGAACCCGACGGCTACAAAATTCGCTAGCTCGTCGAGAACCGAACGCATCGTGCTCGTGTCGGCTGGTCCTCCATCGACCAACCACGTGCTATCCGATCGCTCGGCCATATGGGTCCCCGCGTCCGTCTCGAACACGACGCGAGCCACCGCGGCGGTATCTACTCGCAGAATCGTCTTGTCCCGCCAATCGAGGACGCCCTGGGTCAGCGTTGATCGAAGGCCTCCGGACACGACCACAACCTCGTCTCGATCAGGCAGCCGCACATATCCGCTCGGAATAATCGGCCCAGGCTGTCCCACCAACACGGATACGGTGCCGCCGTCGGCGAGTATGAAGTCCACCGTCCAGGCCGTGCCTGGGGACAACCCCATCCGCTCGTGGTTCACAGGGTTGTTGGCCACAACTCCGCCCACCTCAGCCTCGGCAAGGTCGCCCCAAAGACGGGCCACGGCCGCTGAATCGGCACTATTTCCGTTGACGGTCCAGGCGTCGCCGCTCCGCCGGATCGCCACGGTCCGGTCGGGACCCACGATGCGGACCGCGCTCACTGTCGATTCGTCCAGGCGCTCCAGCAGCGAAGCGACGCCGCCGTCCCCCGCCGATCCGCCGCCACCCCTCCCTGAAAGCAGGGCGGAGCCGAGCCACAAGACGACGAGAACGCCGAGCGCTCCAAGGATCCTCTTCAGCGTCTGCTCGCTCATGACGCCTCCTCCTTCCAACGTGCTTCAATCCGCCTCCGGTGCCCGGTCACGCGAGTGATGCCCAGGACGACGAAGAGCAGGGGCACACCTACGAGGTTGCCCCACTTGAGCGAGGCTCTCTGAAATTCGGAGGTGAACGCCAGCAAGGGGGGCGTCCGGAGCTTGGAGCGGATTCCGATCAGGGCTTCGTCTTGTGCGAGCCAATCGATGGCGTTCAGAGTGAACGCCAGATTCTGGGGGTTGGAGCGCAGGAACTGCTCCTGGAGGTAGTCCACGTCACCCACGACGATCATTCGCCCTTCCGTGGCCCCATCGGCCTCGCTCACGGGCTCACCATCCTCGGTCGTCGTCGGATCCAGCGCCACCGCCATCGTCAGCGTCTCGAAGTCGTCCGGATTGGGCTCCAGAAGAGCGTCGGGCATGATGATTCCGCCGGCGTCCTGGATGGCTCCCGCCTCGGTGGTGACCCAAAGCCTCTGGACGGCGCTGTCCGTGACGGTGAGCGCCGTCGCCCACCCCACGCTGAAGTTGTTCAAGTCTCGCGTCGTGGAGTGTGCGTCTCCCTTCACGCCGATGGGCCAAAGGGGGTAGGGGCGCACGACGCTGAAGAAGCTCTGTTGCCCCAGGGAGATCCTGGCGTTGGAACTGTGGTCCAGGATCACACCCGCGTCGGTTCCGATGCCTTTTGCCTGAAGGAACTGCTCCAAGCCCGTAAACACGGGATACATCAAGGGTGAGTCGGGGGACACCTGGTGCTTGTCGATCAAGAAGAGCGCCGATCCGCCGCCGGCCACGAAGGACTGGATGGCCTCCACGGCGGGCCCGGCGATCGGCTGCTGGGGACCGGCGACCACCACGATGTCCAGCGTGTCGAGCGTCGGCACCGTCTCTCCCTCGAGGTCGATCGTTTGCACGTCGTAACGCTCGGACACCGTCTGCGCGAAGGAAGGGAACGTCTCCGGACCCTGCGCACCGAAACCGGTGAGAAAGGCCACGCTCTGACGCTCGTCCGCGGTCATCGTCGCAATGGCCGAGACGAGCCGCAGCTCGAGATCGTCCGTACGGTTGATGAACGGGATGACTTCACTTTGATCGGCGTAGAGAAGCGCCAAGCCGAACCAGCCGCGCCGCACCTCGAACTCATCGTCCCGTAACACGTTGAACTCGTTCTGCGTGATGCCGAGATTCCGGGCCTCCGTCGCCTCGTCCGTACCGTCGTTGGGGTTGAGGTTCTCGACGACGAGTTGGCCGCCCGCGGCCCGGCGGAGGTCGGCCACCAGGTCCGACACGTCACGAAGCGTCGGCTGGAACTCCGCCGGTAACTCATCGGAGATCACCAACCTGAGTGTCACGATGTCGTCGAGCTCGCCCAGAATCTCTCGGGTTCCGTCGGAGAGCGTGTAGAGGCCCTCCCGCGTGAGGTCGAGTCGGCCCCGGATATTCCCACCCAGAATGTTGAGCACGACCACCACCGCGACCAGCGCCGCGGTGCCCGTCCTGAGCCGGCGGTACGCGCCCCGCCCGGCGCTGAGTCGTTCACGGCTCAAGGTGCCGATGGACATGAACAGGAAGAGCCCGGCCGTCGACACGAAGTAGAGCACATCTCTGAGGTCCACCACGCCGCGTGCCACGCTGTCGAAGTGTCCCAATACGGAGAGGTTGGAGACGGTGACACCGAGCCAGGGCGGGAGTCCGACGAGTACGACGCCCGTACCGATCAGCACCAGCGTGAAGGAGACCGAGGCCGCCAGGATGAAGGCCGTGATCTGATTCCGGGTCAGACTCGAGGCCCAAAGGCCGATCGCGACACCCTGAGCGGCGAGCAGTCCCCCACCGATGTACTCCGCCATCATGATTCCACCGTCCGCTTCGGAAACCTTCAGCAGGCCAAAGGCGGTGGGGATTGTGCCGAAGAGGGCGACGAGTACGAAGAACCAGTTGCCGATGAACTTGCCCAGGACCACCTCGCTCTCGCGAAGCGGATGGGCGAGAAGCCATTCCAGCGTCCCGCTTCGCCGTTCCTCGGCGAGTGCGCGCATGGTCATCGCCGGAATGAAGATGGCGAAAAGCCACGGTAGAAGATCGAAGAAGGGCCGGAGCGTGGCGATCCCCTGGGCATAGATGGTTCGGAAGGTGAGGAAGAGCCCCAATCCCAGAAACGCCACCACCAGGATGTACGCGGTGGGATGGTCGAAGAAGCTGGCCACTTCGCGGCGAGCGACAATCCAGATGCGCTTCATGAATCCACCTCCGTGTCTTGTCCGGAGGTGGGCGCCGCCTGCGTTTCGACGTCGACCCGGTCATCGGACGATTCCGCCGACTGCTCTTCATCCGAGTCGACTGTCAGTTCCCGGAAGAGCTCCTCGAGCGACGCCTGGCCCCGATGCAGCTCCCAGAGCACCCACTGGCGTTCGTTGGCCATACGGAAAATGTCGGGGCGAAGCTCATCTCCACCCGCGACGGCGAGCTGTACTCGAGTCCTGCCCTCGACCTGTTCAGCGGTATGGGAGTCCACGCCTGGGAGCCGGCCCAGCGCTTCGGCCACACCATCGCCCTCGGCTTCGACCGTGTATTGCGACAGACCCTTACCCGCTGACAGCAGTTCGGCCACCGTGCCGCTGGCTACGAGCGAACCGCGGTTGATGATGAGCAGCCGGGTACACGTCGCCTCGACCTCCTGCATGACGTGGGTGCTGAGCAACACCGTACGTTCCTTGCCCAGTGCGCTCACCAGGTTCCTGATATCGACCCGCTGATTGGGGTCGAGCCCCTCTGTGGGCTCGTCGAGTACCAGGATTTCGGGGTGATGAAGGATGGCTGCCGCCAACCCCACCCGCTGACGGTATCCCTTCGACAGCTCTGAGACCGGGCGGAAGAACACGTCTCCGATGCCCGTCTCGTCCACGGCGTCGGAGATGGCCGAGCGGGCCTCGGCCGGGGCGAGCATGCGAAGTTGGGAGGCGAACTCCATGTACTCGGCGACCAACATCTCGCTATAGAGCGGATTGGTTTCCGGCAGATATCCCAGACGCTCCTTGGCGGCCGTGAGATCCTGGCTGATGGGCACATTGTCGTAGAGAACGCGGCCCTCATCGGGCTCCAGCGTACCCGTCAACATGCGCATGGTCGTCGTCTTGCCCGCCCCGTTGGGCCCCAGAAAGCCGACCACTTCGCCCGCGTTGACCTCGAAGTCGAGATTCCGGACGGCGACCAACTCTCCGAACCGTTTGGTCACACCCTCAACGGAGATCATCCCTTCCCTTCCTCCTATGAAACGCGAACAAATTCGATGAAAAAAGTGGATGCCGGATCGGCCATCGTGCACCGAGCGAAAAAATTCTAAAAACTGCCATCGGGGATGTCCATACCGGCGGGCCGTGGTCGAGCACGGTCGCAGACGCTACCACGGTTGGCATCGATTCGCCAGCGGTGCACCTTCCACCTATGAAAGACCAAGGTCCCGGTTCCAGCACAAGCGAACAGCTCAGCGATGCCGTCCGGCGAGGGACGCGCGTGGCGGCGATCGGCGTCGTCACGAGTGCGTTTCTCGCGACTCTGAAGATCGCGACCGGGGTCATCGGGAACTCGTTCGCGCTCGTCGCAGACGGAGTGGAATCCGTTCTCGACATCTTCAGTGGTCTTCTCGTATGGGGTGGCCTCAGGGTCAGCGCGGTGCCCCAGTCGGAACGGTATCCATACGGACTCGGGAAGGCGGAGCCCCTGGCGTCGCTCGTGGTCTCGACGGTCCTGCTCCTGGCTGCGGTGGGGATCGCGGTCAGTGCCGCCCGGGCGATAGTGAGCCCGCAAGAGGCCCCGGAGAGCTTCACTCTCGTGGTCTTGGTGGGCGTGCTCATCGCGAAGGAGCTGATGTTTCGCGCTTTGTCGGCCCGAGGGCGGGAGATCGGCAGTTCGGCCCTGGACTCTGACGCGTGGCATCACCGGTCGGACGCGCTGACCTCGCTGGCGGCGTTCATCGGCATCAGCGTGGCGCTGACGGCCGGCGAGGGATTCGAAAGCGCGGACGATTGGGCGGCCCTGGTGGCGTGCGCGGTGATCACGTTCAACGGTGTCCGATTGTTCCGGGCTTCCCTCCGCGAAGTGCTGGACGTGACCGCTCCGAAGGAAGTTCGTGATCGCATTCGGGAGATCGCACGATCCGTTCCCGGTGTCGATGGGGTAGACCTGCTTCGGGTGCGCAAGAGTGGCCTGGCGCTCTGGGTGGACATTCATGTCGAGGTGGATGGCGAGATTTCGGTTCGGGCCGGGCACGAGATCGCTCATCTGGTCAAGGACGGGCTCCTGCATTCGGATCTGCGCATCCTCGATGCGCTGGTACATGTGGAGCCACATCCGGACCCGGGCTCTTCTGGACGAACCTAGGGCCGGGACGTCATGTTGATGCTTTCCCAAAAGAGGATTCTTCCCAGGAGAAATCGTGATGGTCCGGAGAATTGCGGGCGCGCCCCTGTATACGGCTTTCCTTCTTGCGTCGCTGGCCTTGGGCGCCGCGGGCCAGGAAAGCTCTTCACCGGAAATGCCGGAGATCTTCAACGAGCCCATGCCGTACTTCACGATTGGGCTCGGCCCCTTTTCGCGCACGATCACGACGGACTCCAACGAGGCGCAGGCGTTCTTCAACCAGGGCATCCAGCTCATGTACTCCTTCACTCTGATGGATGCCGCACGCTCCTTCCGGGAGGCGCAGCTCCGCGATCCCGACTGCGCGATGTGCTACTTCGGAGAGGCGTGGGCGTGGGGGCCCTACATGAACGGCCCCATGGGTGTCGGCGCTCTTCCCCGCGCCCAGGCAGCGATCGAAAAGGCGCTGGAACTCGCGCCTGATCACGCGAGCCGGATCGAGCGAGAGCTGATCGACGCGATGGCCGTCCGGTACGTGGGACGAACCGATCGGACGCCGCAGTTGCGCATCGACACCGTGTACGCGGAGGCGATGCACCAGGTCTACGAGGCCAACAAAGCCGATTTGGATGTGGGATACCTCTACGCCGAAAGCCTGATGCTGCTGGAGCCTCGCCGGGGCAACTGGGATATCGAGCGAGCCGAGATTCAACGCATCCACGGCGTTCTGGAAGAGGTCCTGGCAAAGGACATTCGTCATCCCGGCGCGTGCCACCTCTACATACACGCGACCGAGTCGACGACACAGCCCAACAAGGCCGAGGCCTGTGCGGACTTCCTCGGCGAGTCCATTCCCGGCGCGAGCCATATCAACCACATGCCCTCCCATACGTACAACGAGGTGGGCCGCTGGGGTGACGGAGTGCGCGCGAATCAACGTGCGTGGCACTCCGATCAGGCGGCCGAATACGGCGAGGGGTTTGCCATCTACACTTCGCACAACCTGCACATGCTTCTCTTCGCCGCATCGAACGACGGACAGGGCGCGGTCGCCATCCAGGCCGGGGCGGATTACACGACGGCGACGGGCGGGGCCCAGTACTACGAGGTACTCACCAGGGTCCGATTCGGGCGCTTCGACGACATCCTGGCCATGGAGTCGGACGGTACCGAGAATCCGATCTTCAGGGGTTTTTGGGACTTCGGGCAGGGCTACGCTCATCTTCGAGCTGGTCACGTGGGCGTGGCTCGCGGCTTCCTGGAAGCCATCGAAGAGGGTAGGGCATCGGCTCCGGAGGCAGCGCAGTTCCGTGGACACACCGCATCGGATCTGCTCGGTATCGTCGGCGGCGTACTCGGCGGAGAGATCCTCCGCGAGGAGGGGCGTATTGCTGAGGCCATCGCGTCGTTCGAGACCGCCGTCGAGATCGAAGACGGACTCCGCTACGACGAGCCCGAGCCACTGAATTTCTCAGCCCGGGACTGGCTGGGGGCGATTCTCCTGGAGGCCGGTCGTCCGGCCGAGGCCGAAGCCGTTTACCGCACGGCCATCGAAGACCATCCGTTCAACGGGTGGTCACTCTTCGGGCTCGAGCAATCGCTTCGCGCACAGGGGAAAGTCGGCGAGGCCGAGGAGACGGCGAAGATATTCGAGACGTCTTGGGCGCGGTCCGACGTGTGGATTCGCTCCTCGCGCTTCTAGGCCCTAGATCCGTTCCAGCTCCTCGAACGTCTGTAGACCGCCGTGGAACCACTGCTCCCGGAAGGGAACGGACGAGATGTCGTCGAGCGTCAGCCCCGCCGTCATTTCGTGAGGATGTAGCGTGAGCGAGCCTGCCTCCTCTTCATGCTCGGTGTGCTCGCCGTCCATGAAGATGTTCACTTTGAAGCGGTCTTCTTCGCTGACGGTGAACGCGTTGAAGAGGACGATCTCAGGGCCTCCGGGGAAGTTCGTCACGCTCAGGTCCAGGACGGGTTGCCCCTCGTCGGAGATGCTCAGCGACAATTCGTCGTCGGTCTCCGTGAACTCCATCTGTAGATCCTTCATATAGTGCGGAAGGTGCCAACGCTCGATGGCGTGCTGGCGTGACGCGTCCGTGGTTACACCGACCATGAAGGGATAGAAGGCCGCCTTGGGCAGCGGCCGCCCGGCCTCCATCATGGGCGGGACGATGACCGACAAAACGACCTCGTCGTACTCCCCGGCCATGCTCTCCGTGAACTGGAACGCAGTAACCGCAAGGATGCTGCGCTCGTGCTGGACCTCCAGGGGCTGGAGATGCGCAGGTAGAATCTTGCGTGCATCGCTCGTGGGCATTTCGAAAAAGGCACCCACGGCGTTCTTGAAGCCGTATTCCGTCAACTCCATAACTCGAACTTCCCCTTCGCGTTGGTGGACTCTGCGGTCATTTTCCCATCCTTAACATACCGGCGTGGCTGGACGATCTCGTGATAGCCGTGCATGGTGCTTGAAGTACCCCTCCACATCCCGTTAGCGTTCGCCGTCATGAAACTAAGAGGCTTTTTGACCGTCGCCACCATCGGCGTGTTTTTCGCGCTGACCGATCTGGTTCAGAGGCTGGTCATCGCGCCGTTGGTGTGGGTGGCTCCCTCCCGTCGGCACGGCGTGTTGGCGGGCTGGCAGCGATGGATCGCGGGCAGGCTGATCGGAATCATTCGCGTCGTAGGGGGGGCCAAGTTCGAGCCGATCCCCACGATCCCGTCCGCTCCGGGGGTCCTGGTACTGATGAATCACCAGTCGCTCCTGGACATCCCTATTGTCGTCCGAAGCCTGATACACGGGTACCCGCGTATCGTTACACGAAAGCGGTACTCCCGTGGTGTGCCCCTGATCTCGAAGATGCTCAAGCTCTACGACTATCCGGTCGTGGATCCTGCGCGCCCGATGAAGTGGCAGTTCAAGATGCTGCGGGAGGTGGCCCGCGATCCCGGAGTTCCGATTGTCGTGTACCCAGAGGGGACACGGTCGCGCGACGGCGCGCTCCTCCCATTCCGCCGGGGAGCGGTGGACACGCTCCTGCGGCACAGGCAGTGGGAGGTATATCTCTTGACCGCGGATGGGACTCTGCAATGTGGCCGGCTGAGAGACATGCTGGGCGGGGTCAAAGGGGTCCATTGCCGCGTCAGTGCTTCCGGACCGTTCGCCACACCCTCCGACCCCCATGAAATCGCCTCTTGGCTCGAGGAGATGGAGGGCCGGATGCGGCTGAGCCTCGATGGGCTGCGGCGAGGGGCGGCATTCTCCGAGCGGAGCGCGGAGAGATCCAAGGCCGAGGCCCTTCGTGTGATGGACCGCCGGAGAGGGTCCCGACGGAGGTCCGACGTGGACGAGCGCCGAACCGGGAGCCGACGCAGATCGGACGGGACAGAGCTGGTGGGATGACCCATGCCGGTAAGGAGCCCGCCCGACTGCTGACTCAGTCGCTCGTGGCGGGCACCGGGACGCAACTCCGAGCCGTGCTGCTGTACGGGTCCCATCTGCTGGGGGCGGCGCCCGACCGGTACAGCGCACACGATCTCGTAGTCGTGGTGGAGGACTACCTCGGAACGTACCGTGAACTTCGCAGCCATGGCTTCACCCACAGACCACCCAGGCTCATGGCGTCGCTCGCATGGTTGTTGCCCCCGAACGTGATCGCCTTCTCGCCAGAGGGTGAGGAGGGCCCAATCGCCAAGTGCCTGATCATCAGTGCGCGCGACTTCGAGCGCGAGCTGTCGACTCGGTCACGGGACCACTTCATGATCTCCCGGATGATCCAGGAGGTCGGTGTCCTCTACGTGAGGGATGCGGCTGCGGAACGGTGGCTGCATGACCGACTGAAGGCCGCAAGGAGAACGGTCCTGGACTGGGCGGCGCCGTACGTGCCCGCTCCTTTCAGCGCGGAGAGTCTCACACGCGAGATGATTGCCATTTGTTATCGTAGCGAGATCCGACCCGAGTCCGCTTCGCGGGCCAGTTCGGTCTTCGAGGCTCAACGCGTCTATCTCGTGGAGACTTACGAGAAGCTGCTCGCGGATGCGATTGGCGAGGGGCATGTCGTGCGTGAAGGGCAGGGGTACCGCTCGGCCCGCCGTCCGGGGCCGATGGCTCGCCTCAGAAGATCGGCCTACTTCAACTTCAGCAAGCTCAGGGTCACCGCCCGATGGATCAAACATGTGCTGACCTTCGAAAACTGGCTCCCGTACGTGGTGCGAAAGGTGGAGCGTCGAACGGGAATGAGCGTCGAGCTGACCCCTTTGGAGAGGCGTCTGCCCTTGATCTTCCTGTGGCCGCGAGTGTTTCGCGTGCTGCGTAACCGGCCGGCTGAAGAGGCCGCGGCGGGCCATGTTGTCGGTCCCCGGTCCGAGGGCGACGCGTGACGACCGGCCTTCAGGTCTTTCTCGGCGTGTTGGCGGCGGCCGTGTTGTCGATGCCGGTCTATGCGGCGACAGGCGCCAACAAGCGCCCGGATCCGCTCGCGTCGGACGCCCAGGGTGGGTTCGTGTTGGGCTCGTTCGTGAGGAGTTGGTTCTATTGGGCGGTCGGCCCGGTGGTCCGTTCTTCCCTTGTTCTCGGGTTGGGGCCGACGTTCTACAATCTGTTGGGCGTGGCCTTTGGTGTCGGCGCCGGGGTGGCGTTCGCCACGGGTCACGTTGCGCTCGGGGGGTGGGGAGTGCTTCTGGGGGGAGTGGCGGACGTGCTCGACGGCCGGATCGCGCGCTCCCTCGCGGTCGCCGACCGCGCCGGAGCCTTTCTCGACTCTACGCTCGACCGTTTTGCCGAAGTCGGGGCCTTCGTCGGGCTGGCCGTGCTGTTTCGATTCTCCGCGCTCTCGCTCACTCTTGCCGTTACCGCGATGGGTGGCTCGCTCCTGGTCAGCTACGCGCGTGCCCGGGGGGAGAGTCAGGGGGTGGTCTGCAAGCTCGGGATCATGCAGAGAGCCGAACGCCTGCTCCTTCTGGGGTTTGGTGGACTCCTCGACCCGACGGTTTCTTCCCTGTGGGGAGCCGGTCGCGCCGGAACGTTGCTCGTCCCCATTCTGGGGATCGTGGCGGCGGGCACCGTCGGAACGGCCATCTTCAGGACCGTCTGGATTGCGCGGGCCCTCGACTCGAGCGACTGACGAGCGCCCCGGGTCGCGCTGGGGGTCACGCCGGGGTTTCACATCGATGCGACGGGCCGTCTGTCGGCTCGGTGACGTCCACACTATGCTGTCTGTAGTCGGATCCGTCTGAGCGAGTCGCTCGGTTGAGTCTTCTTGGCCGCTAGCCCTGGGGAGTGGACATCATGACCAGATACGTCGAGTTCCGGAGAGTCCTGCACACGGGTGCCACCGTCCTTGCGGCCGTGTTGCTGGCTGGAGTGAGTGCGTGTGTGCAGACCGGTGACGCGGTCGATATCGACGGCGACGACATCGGCGGCGTAGTGAGCGGCCCGAACGGGCCGGAGGCCGGCGTCTGGGTCATCGCCGAAACCATGGATCTGCCGACCAGGTTCAACAGGATCGTGGTGACGGACGATCAGGGGCGGTATCTGATCCCCGACCTGCCGGATGCGACCTACGACGTTTGGGTGCGCGGCTACGGGCTGGTCGATTCCGAGAAGATCCGGGCCGCCCCCGGTTCTTCCCAGGATCTGACGGCGGTGGTGGCGCCCGACCCGCACGCGGCCGCTCAATACTATCCCGCTGGTTATTGGTTCTCCCTCATCGAGGTGCCGGAGAAGAGCGAATTCCCCGGGACGGGGCCGCAGGGCAATGGCATCTCGACGTCCATGGGCAGCCAGTCGGCTTGGGTCAGAAGCCTGAAGTCCGGTGGCTGTACGGCGTGTCATCAGCTGGGGACCAAGGCGACCAGGGAGATCCCGGAAGCGCTCGGTGAGTTCGCCAACACGGCGGCCGCGTGGGAGCGGCGTATCCAGTCCGGGCAGGCGGGCGGGAGCATGGTTGGAGGGCTCGCCCGGCTGGGCGCCCCCCGCGCGTTGGAGATGTTCGCGGACTGGACCGATCGCATCGTCGCCGGCGAAGTGCCACCGGCGCCCCCCCGGCCCCAGGGCGAGGAGCGCAACGTCGTCATCACGCAGTGGGACTGGGCGGATCCGACGGCCTATCTCCATGACGAGGCTTCCACCGACAAGCGCGATCCCACCGTCAACGCCTACGGCCCGATCTACGGAGCGCTCGAGGCCAGCGCGGATTACGTGCCGGTCCTCGACCCTGTGAGCCACACGGCGAGCCAGGTGCCGCTGCCCGTGCGAGATCCGAATACGCCGGTCGCCTCGGGGCCACCGCTCCAGCCGTCCCCCTACTGGGGTGATGAAGCGATATGGGACAGCAAGGCCAACGCCCATAACCCCATGCTCGATGGCGAGGGCCGCGTCTGGCTCACGTCGAGGGTAGGTCCGGCCGCCAATCCGGACTTCTGTCTAGAGGGATCGGACCATCCGTCGGCTAGGCTCTTTCCGACTCAGCGGGCCGGCCGCCACCTTGCCATGTACGATCCCAGGACGGAGGAGATGAGCCTCATCCGTACGTGTTTCGGTACTCACCATCTGATCTTCGGCGAGGACGAAGACAATACGCTCTGGACGAGTGGTGGCGGGCAGGTGATCGGTTGGCTGAACACGAGGATGTACCTCGAGACGGGTGACGAAGAGGCCTCGCAGGGCTGGGCCCCCCTCATCCTCGACACCAACGGGAACGGCCAGCAAGACGAGTACGTCGAGCCCAACGAACCCGTCGATCCGACCAAGGACAAGCGGGTCACCTCGGGTTATTACGGCGTCGCCTACAATCCCGTGGACGGCACCATCTGGGGCTCCTCCTTGGGCTTCCCCGGGCTGGTTATCCGGTTGGATCCAGGGCCGAACCCGCCCCAGACCGCTCTGACGGAGGTCTACGAGCTACCGCTGGACAACCCGGCCGCGCCCGTGCAAGGGTACTCGCCGCGCGGCATGGACATCGACCGCAACGGTGTCGTCTGGGCGCCTCTCGCGAGCGGACACCTCGCCAGCTTCGACCGCAGCAAGTGCACCGGGCCGCTCAACGGACCCACGGCGACCGGGCAACACTGCCCCGAGGGCTGGACGCTCTATCAGGACCCCGCACCGCAAATCAAGAACTTGACCGAGCCCGGCAGCATCGAGGCGAGCTACTACACGTGGGTGGATCAGTTCAACACCCTCGGGTTGGGTGAGAACGTGCCCATCAGCACGGGAAACGCATCCGAGGGCCTGTTGGCGCTCAAGGACGGGGAGTGGGTCGTCATGCGCGTGCCCTATCCGCTCGGTTTCTACACCAAATGGATGGACGGCCGCATCGACGATCCGACCACCGGCTGGAAGGGAAGGGGGCTGTGGGCTACCTACAGCACCCGGGCGCCATTCCACCTCGAGACCGGCCCGGGCACGCCGAGTAAGGTCGTGCATTTCCAGCTGAGGCCGGACCCGCTCGCCCGGTGAGCGGTCGGGGGTAGGCCCTGGGTCGGCCGGAGGCCCAGGGCCTACCTCAGCCGTCCTACCTCCAGGTCACTTCCATGGCGAAGAAGTGATCGAAGACAGCCCGAGTGGGGTTGTTCCTATCATCCCCCTCGGGGCTGCGTATGAAGAAGTCGATCTGAATCGCCGCCGGATTCACGGCGCCCGCCGCGGAGCGCCTGTTCAGGAGTGGGTAGTCGACCGCCAGGCTCTCCCGGTCACGGATGCCCTGGGTGACCATGAAGTGGATCTGATACTCGTCGTAGATCGTCTCATCGTTCAGGGTCGCGTGGCCGTATCCCCAGCCGGCGATGTAGAGGAGCGTCTTGGGCCAGTTGGTGTCTCCGCATCCTGAGTCGCCGTGCTCGTAGATGAAGGCGGCCACGCCGCCGTCCTGGCACGGGCTGAACTCGAAGAATCGATCCATTTGGATCAGGAGTTCACCCTCCGGCACGCCCAACCTGGCCACGAAGCTTCCCGTGTTGTCGATCTCGTTCACATCGATTTCGACCGTGCCTCCGACCGGACGCACGTTGGCGGCGTCGTTGCCGATATGATCCCACCCCGGCGGGTCATCCAGACCGCCCACCTGGTATACGCGGCTGCCGGAGAGGACGAAGCGCCCGTCGTAGAGATCGTGCTGCTCGGGGGTGTAGACCGTCATGTCCGCACCCGGTTGGTTTCGGGGGGTGGCTTGGCCCTCGACGGAACCCTCCAGGAACGGTACGAACGTGAAGACCAGCATGAGCACGGCGGAAGCCTTGCTGACTTTGATGCCTTGGACGGTGCCGTTCATTCATGTCTCCAATCGATTGAATCAAGGGCGAGAAGGAACGGTCGCGAACTCGAAGTCGAGCCGCGTGGTCTGGTTCGCTCGAATCTCGATCTGCACTTCGCGAGTGCCCAGGCTCTCGTGCCAGAGCTCGAGGGTGTGAGTCCCGGCGGGGACCTCCAGGATGCGTAGGAATCCGAGTTCGTCCGACACCGCGTGGAAGCGGTGCTCGTCCACTCGAATGATCGCACGCATCCAACCGTGTACATCGCAGAGCACCGTGATCATTCCAGCACGCTGGAAGACTCGAGAGACGCTCATCCCTTCAACGGGCAGAGCCACGTTCGACCTCAGTGGACCGTAGTAGTGCGTGTTGTGCGGGACCGGGTCGCTGTTCGTCGCCACGATCGTGTCCCCGACTCTTCCGACGGCCACGTGCGGGATGAATCGACAGTCACGGTTGTCGATGAGGAGACGCTCGGGTGGGGTGGTTGGGACGCGATCCCCGGGGACGTCGACCAGGGTCGCGATCACGTACCGAACACCCCGATTCTCCGCCGAAACCAGCAGGTCCTCGAGGTCGTGTTCGACACCGCAAGCTTCCGGGTCCGTGGTGTTGCGAACGCGGGTGGATGTGGGCTGGGACTCGCCGGCCAGACGGACGTAGCCCTCGAGCACGCCTGTGGTGGGCACCTGTTCGCGCGCCGGATCAGGGGAGTATCCGGCCAATGCACCAGCCGCGGCGAGCACAACGAGCGGCGCGAGGCCGTTGAGACCGATCAGGCCGGCACGTCCTTCTGGTTGAAGGTGACCGACGAGTAGCGCCACGTGCCGTCATCATCCTTGCGAAAGAGGTCGGTGAAATCGAAGACCGCTGTAGATTCCTGTCCCTCTACTTCGAGGAGCATGCTCCCCGACCCGTTCGCAGCCGCGAGATCACCACTGACCTCTACGCGATCGAAGTCGAACTCCATCGTCACTATGATGGGATAGGCCTCCAGCCACGACCGAACGGCGTCCCCGGTAACCTTCGGTTCCCCGGGGCCACTGATCACGATGTCCTGTGTGCAGAGCGCGAGGAGCGCGTCCCAGTCTCGGTCCAGGCATGCCTGTCTCCAAGGCGCAATCAAGGCTCTGATCTGGGCGGTGTCATCCGCTTGTCGCTGAGCACCCGCGGGGCTGATATCCATGGCTCCCTCCTCATGAAGTTGGGCACGGCATGAAGTTGGGCACGGCCGGACGACCGGAAACCGATCGGGCCATCCCGTCTGCCCCTTGATCGATGTCAACATGCGAGACGGTGGACTGCCCTGCAAGCAGCCCAGCCGGCTCGGTTGCTGACCTCCCCTGGCTTCGCTGCGGCTCTCCACCCTACGTTGTCTTCCGGCCCGGAGTGCTCTTAGAGTCCCTATCCGTCTTGGAGGTCCCATGCGACGCTCTGCCCTTCTGCTGCTCCTCGTCCTGCCCCTTCCCGCGCTGGCCCAGGAGCCCACGCACCCGCTCGACGAACTCAGCGCCGCAGAGCACTGGGCACTCTACGAGACGCTCCGTGCCCACGACGGCGTCGAGGAGGACGCCGAATTCCTCTATGCCGGCCTCAACGAGCCGCCCAAGGCCCAGGTCCTGGCCTGGCGGCCCGGCCAGCCGTTCGGCAGGCAGGCCCGGGTCCATCTGGTCCAGTCACACACGGGCTACGAGGCGGTGGTCGACGTGGCCAACCGCACCGTGCTCGAGTTTCGCGAAGTCACCGACCGTCAGTACATGGCGGCGCCCATGGACGACAGCGCCCTCTCCGACCTCAAGGAGCACCCCGACATGGTGGCCGCCTTCGAGGCCCGGGGAATCACGGACCTGAGCAAGGTGGGGTGCGGCGTCGGGTCCGACGCCTACTTCGATACCGAAGAAGAGCGCGGACGGAGGGTGGGCCGGGTCCGGTGCACGAACCGGGTGGGCCGGGTTTCCGGCCTGGGTGTTCCCATCGAGAACCTCGTCGCCATCGTGGACCAGAAGAACGGCGAGGTGCTCCGGGTCATCGATGACGGCCCGACGGGCGCCGACGCGCCCTCCATCGGAGAACACCACGACGAGGCGGTGGGACCGGCCCGCAAGCGGTTGCCTCCGATCATTCTCTCCCAGCCCGAGGGGCCCGGCTACGAGCTCGACGGCCACGAGGTGAGCTGGGAGGGCTGGCGCTTCCACTTCCGGGTGGACCAGCGTCGGGGCCTGGTGCTTTCCCAGGTGGGCCATCAAGACGGCGACGAGTTCCGCTCGGTGCTCTACCAGGCGTCCCTGTCCGAGTTGTTCGTCCCGTACCAGGATCCGTCCGAGCCCTGGAATCACCAGGCCTACTTCGACCTCGGCACCTACCCCTCGGACTTCGGGGGCGTGGCGAGCGCCATGGAGCCGGGATTGGACTGTCCGGCCCACGCCACCTTCTTCGACACCTGGGTCGTGCAGTCGAGTGGTTCTCCCAGGGAGCGGCAGCGGGTGGCCTGTCTGTACGAACGGCCTGGAGCCGAACCGGCATGGCGCCACACCCGCGACGGCGGCGTGGTGGAGAGCCGAGCCAGCCGTGACCTGGTCCTGCGCATGATCATGGGTGCCGGGAACTACGACTACTTGTTCGACTGGGTGTTCATGCAGTCCGGCGTGATCCGCGTGAACCTGGCCGCTACGGGAATCGACCAGATGAAGTCGGTCCAAGCCAGGAGCGCCGCCGAGGATTCGGGCGATCCCGACGATCGCTATGGACGTTTCGTGGCCCCTCACCTCGTAGCCGTGAACCATAGCCACATAATCAACTTCAGGTTCGACTTCGACGTCGATGGGCAGAACAACAGCCTGCTCGTGGACCGTCTCGTCACCGAGCGCCAAGGCCCCGACAACCCCCGGCGCAGCGTTTGGCGGGCCGAAACCGAGGTGGCCAAGCGCGAGAACGACGCCATGCGCACGGCCTCTCTGACCGCTCCGGAGTACTGGCGTGTGGTGAACTCATCGCGGGTCGGTCCCACCGGCTACCCCAGCGGCTACATGGTCGAGGGACACGGCATCATGAGCTTGTTGAGTCCGGACGACTACCTGCAGCAGCGTGCCGGATTCACGGAACACACGCTCTGGGCCACCCCAATGAACCCAAGGGAGCTCTTCGCGGCCGGCGACTACCCCACCAACAGTGCTGCTGGTCAGGGACTTCCCCAGTGGACCGCCGCCAATCGGGACATCGAGGACACCGACATCGTGCTTTGGTACACCACCGGCTTCCATCACGTGGCTCGTCCGGAGGATTGGCCGATCCTGCCGCTCGAGCTTCACGGGTTCAATCTGGTCCCAGCGGGTTTCTTCGAGAGGAATCCGGCCATCGATCTGCCGCGGTAAACCGTGGAGGGGGAGGGGTCAGGACAGTTGTTCCTTGAGCAGGCGGGTCCCATCAAGTCCGTGTCGGTCATCAACACGGGGTGGGGCGAAGCCCATCGGGAGCACGTCCATGGCACTCGCAAGCCCACCCTCTGGTGGATCTTCGCAGGACGAAACTGGGTGCGCGTCCCAATCAACGTCTATATCATCGAGCACTCCGACGGACTGATCCTCTTCGATGCCGGTCAAGACAGGGCTGTGGTTACGGACCCGGACTATTGGCCCGATCGGATTACGCGCTTCTTCATGCGCCATATCTTCAGGTTCCATATTGGCCCCGAGGATACGCTTGCCAGACAACTGGAACTAGCGGGCTATTCGGTAGGCGATGTGCGCAAGGCCGTCATCTCTCACCTGCACGCGGACCACGTGGGGTGCATCGGCGAAATCCCCCAGGCCAACCTGGTGGTGAGCGCCGAGGCGTGGCAGCACATGTTGGGGCCCCACCCCGAAAGGGAAATGGTGCTACGGAGAGACATCGAGATCCCCGGGGCGAAGTGGCAGCAGATCAAGTTCCCGCCCACGGACGACCCGTCTATTGCACCGTTCACGCATGCCTATGACCTGATGGGGGACGGCTCGATGACGCTTCTGCCGACTCCGGGCCACCTTCCAGGGTCACTTTCTATGCTGGTGAGACACGACGGGGCTCCGTCGCTGCTCCTGGTCGGTGACCTATGCTACTCGCTCGACATGCTGATGGGGGACCACTTCCCGGGCACCGGTGACAAAGAGCAGCTCCGCGAGACGTACGCGAAGGTTCGGGCTCTGAAGGAGAGGACGCCGGAGCTCGTCATCTTGCCTGCCCACGACCCTGGGGCCGCGGACGCGCTGCGTTCCGCAGCAGGCTGATCGCTGTGGTTTCTGGAGCCAAGACGGGTTTCGGACTGGCCTTGGGAGGAGGCGCGTTCCGCGGCCTCGCTCACGTCGGCGTTTTGGACGTCCTCCTGGAGAACGGTCTGGCCCCAAGTTGGGTGGCGGGCACTAGCGCGGGCGCCATCGCTGCCGCCCTCCTCGCCTTCGGCGTGCCGCCGGACGACATGGAGGAAGCGCTCGAAAACGTCGGCTGGCGTACAGTATCCAGACTCCGCCCGTTCGCCGAGATCGGCGTGTTGAGCAATGAAGGGCTTGGAGAAGCGGTCGAGCAGGTGCTCGGAGACGTGCAGATTCAGGACAGTCTCATTCCGCTCGCGATCGTGTCTACGGATATCACGACCGGCGAGCGGGTCGTGCTCGATCAGGGCCCTGTGGCGACCGCGGTGAGGGCTAGTTCTTGCCTGCCGGGGGCCTTCATGCCGGTTGAGATGCAAGGCCGCTGGCTCGTTGACGGGTCTTTGGTGGAGAATGTTCCCGTACGAACTGCGCGAGAGCTCCGGGAGGGAGTGGTCGCTGCAGTAGACCTGGGGTTCGACCTACCGTTCGACGACGTCAGCAACGTGATCGAGGTTCTGGTCAACTCGCTCGAGATCGCGGTGCTCGCACAGTCACGCCGTCAACTTCGTCAGGCCGATGTGCTGATCGAACCAAAGGTCTCGGGTTTCAACAGAGTCCGTACGAAGGAGCGGGCCGCCATCATTGCGGCAGGCCGGAAAGCCGCACTGACCGCTCTGCCTAGCCTCCGCGCGGCGCTCAGCGCCTCCTCCGTTCCGGCGGGCGGTTGACTGCGACTATAGGGATGAACCTGCTCGATCTCCCAGATGGCAAGCGTCTCTGCTGGGCGGAGTACGGCGATCCAGACGGACGGCCCGTCTTTCTGTTCCACGGCAACCCAGGCTCACGGCTTGCTTGGGGTCAGATGCCACGCACCCCGTTTCTTGACGGCGTGCGGCTCGTGGCACCCGACCGGCCCGGTTACGGGCGAACTGATTTCAAGCCCCGCGCTCTTGAGCGCTGGCCCGAAGACGTGGTCGCTCTTGCGGATCATCTGGAAGTCGAGGAGTTCGCGGTCTTCGGCCCCTCGGGGGGTGCACCATACGCGTTGGCGTGTGCTTGGAAGATTCCCGACCGATTGACCGCCGTGGGTGTCTTTGGCGCTGTCGGCCCGAACACTCCGAAGGCAGTGGTCGGGGCGCTTCCCTCGTTGAAATTGCTCTGGCGCATCGCAGGGCCGCTTCAATGGCTCGTACGTCTCCAGATGAGGCTTCTCGCCCTAGCAGCGAGACGGAACCCGACTCGGTTCGCCGAGCGGCTGGGAGACCTGGAGCTGAAGGAGGAGGACAGGGCCGTCTTGGATCGCTCTGAAATCCAGCGGATGTTCGAAGTCGACTTGCCCGAGGCCTACCGACAGAATGGAATCGGCTCGGCATACGACGCGACGATTCCGGCAAGTTGGCCGATTCCGCTAGATGAGATACAAATGAGAGTCCAGCTCTGGCACGCGGAGCGGGACCCTCTCGTTGGGGACATGACACTGTACTTGGCAGAGCATCTGTCCAACGCAGATTTGCACCGTTTGCCGGGAGAGGGACACCTGTGGATCCTCGATCACATGCCGGACGTGCTGGACTCCTTGCTCCAATGACCAATCTGGCGGTCTTTAGCACGTTACCAGGTACGCCCTGGATTTGATCGATGACCCACCGAAGCCGCTTTCGTTTCATCCTCGAAGCATTCGAGGGTGTCGTCGTGCTTCTTCTCGTCCTGGGCACATGGCCCGTGTCGAAGCGGTGGCTAAGGAACTGGCGCTCCCACCGGGAGGAGCGCGAACGTGAATGGCCGGGCGACGAGTTCGTCTCGCCTGGGCACAAGGCCTACACACGCGCGGTCGATGTGGCCGCGTCCTCGGAGGAGGTCTGGCCGTGGGTCGTCCAGTTCGGCCTGGGTCGAGCCGGCTTCTATTCGTATGAGCTGTTTGAGCGCCTGTTCGGGATTCCCGTCAAGAACGTGGAGAGCATCGAGCCCTCGCTGCAATCGCTCTCCGTCGGAGACGAGATCAAGCTGCACCCGAAGGCGCCCGGCATCCCCGTTGCAGCACTGAAGCAGGGGCGGCACATCTGCTTCGGTGAGTCCGACGGTGGCCCACGTGGAGAGGCCAGCCCAGACCCGCGCCGTTCATGGTCGATCTATCTCGTGCCCATGGGGGCCGACTCTTGCCGTCTACTCCTTCGGGGCTGCGTCGAACCGTTGCGGGAGCCCACGTGGCTCAAGCGCGTGGCCACGGCTATCGAGCAGCCGATCGACTTCGTGATGGAACAGCGTATGCTCAGAACCATCAGGCGATTGTCGGAGTCGCCTCCCCGCCGTGTCGCCCGTGCCTCCGATGCCCGCGACCCGTCTGAGCCGGTTGGGTGCTCTTATCTCGACGCCCTGGTTGCCGATTCGAAGGTGCCAGGCATCCAGTATCTCGTGGTGGATTCGAGCGGCGTGCTGTTCGAGTACGCGGTCGGCTGGGCGGATATTGCCGCGGCCAGACCAATGACTTCGGCCACGACGTTGATGGTGTACTCGATGAGCAAGACGATCACGGCTGCTGCTGTGCTGCGATTGACGGAGGAAGGTGAGCTCGGACTAGATGATCCTGTGAGCCGGTATGTCGACGCACTCCCGTACGAGTCCAATCTCACGGTCCGTCAACTACTCACGCATACGGCCGGAGTCCCCACGCCGATTCCCTTGCGGTGGGCGCATCTAGCGCCAGAGCACGACGCTTTCGACGAGACTGGTGCCCTAGCCGCTCAACTTCGAAAGAACGATCGTCTGTCGTCGGCTCCAGGCGAGAAGTACGCGTACTCGAATCTCGGCTACTGGCTACTTGGCCCTCTAGTGGAGCGCGCCAGCGGCCAGGCCTTCTCGACCTACGTAACCGACCACGTGCTGAGACCACTCGGCGCCTCGACATCCGAGCTTGGGTACACGGTCCCAGATCCGACTCTTCACGCGACGGGGTATCTCGAGAAGTACTCGTTCTTGAATCTCGTCAAGCGATTCGTCATCGACCGAGAACTCATCGGCCGCTACCAAGGTCGGTGGCTCCAGATCAATCCCCATTACGTGAATGGGCCGGCGTTTGGCGGCTTGGTGGGCACCAGCCGGGGATTTGGGAAGTTCCTGCAAGACCAACTGCGCTCGGAGTCCGTTCTGTTTGGTGAGGAGACGCTCGCCCGATTCTATCGTTCGGAGCGTACGCTGGACGGCGCCGAGGTGCCGATGACCCCCGGTTGGCACGTCGATGATTCCGAAGGGGTGCGCCATTTCTATAAGGAAGGTGGCGGAGGGGGATTTCACTCGATGATGCGGATCTACCGGGATCACGGCATCGGTTCCGTTGTTCTCACAAATGCGACGACGTTCGACGTCAGGAGCTCACTGAACGTCCTTGACCGTCAGTTTCTCGAGTGATTGACCATGGCTAATCGGCCCCATCGTGGAGCCGCCGCCCCAGCCCTACTCGCAGGCCCCTTCTATCTGGTGCTCATCGCCGTTCTTGGGGCCTTGGAGCCCGGCTTCAGCCACCGCACCTCTCTCATGAGCATGCTCGGCGGTGTGCCCGGCTCGCGTGGGCTCGCTTTCAATCTCGGCGTCGCCGCGACCGGTGCGCTGGTGATCACGTTCGCGATCGGGCTGCGGCGCGAGCTTTCACCCAAGTGGACCACCAAGGTGGGCTTGGCAATGCTGATGATCGGTGGTCTGGGACTGATCGGCGCGGGCGGATTCCACTGCAGTGAAGGCTGCCGCAACATTCTGGACGAACCGGACTTCGTCGGTCGAGTCCACTTGGCTTCATCTCTGGTAGCCGGGATGGGGATCGGCCTCGCGCCGTTCTTCGTTTGGGCGTCGATGCGTGCCGACACGAGATGGAGAGACTTCGCCACGGCGACGCTCGTGGCCGCCATTCTCGCCAATCTGCCCGGGCTCACGTTCTGGATCACGATCTACACTGGATCCCGACTGACGGCGGTCGAGGGGCTGATCCAACGCGCGGGCCTTGTGGTCGTCTTGGTCTGGATATTCTTTGTTGGCGTACGGCTGCAGCGGTTGACCCCTCGAGCAGAGTAATGTCTAGAATCGCGAGACGGTAGAGAGCACTGCTGGAAACAGAGAATCCCCGATGAGGTTGTACAAATGACAACGACCGCCCTCGCTGTCTTCGTCTTTATCGCGTTCTTGGTGCCCATACCGCTGCTCCATTGGCTCGACCTACCGCGGCGGCCCGCCGATGGCGAGCCAGGGCCAGAGGCTTCCGAGTAATGTATGCCGGACATTTCGCCGCGGGCCTGGCTCTGAAGGCGAAGGAACCCGACGCCCCGATGTGGGGCATCCTCGTCGGAGTGGGTCTTCTCGATCTACTGTTCGGGCCCTTCGTGCTGCTGGGCATCGAGCAGGCGTCGGTTACTCCGGCGGTCTCACCCGGGTTCACGTTGGACCAAATCGATTGGTCTCACTCGCTGGCGATGGCCGTTGTCTGGTCGGGTGTGTTCGGTGCGTTGTTTCTGCGCATGGGCCGCCGAGTTGCAGGCGTGATGGGCTTCGCCGCCTTCTCTCACTTTCTTCTCGATTTGCCCATGCATCCACCGGATATGGCGCTCTGGCCAGGCGCCGACGCTCACCTGGGCCTCGGGCTATGGAGGGCTTTGTCGAGTGGCTGGTGGTTCGTCGAGCGCGCGTTCGTAGGGCTGGCGGGGTGGGTCTACCTGCGATGCGCCCGCGACGCCGAGTCGTTCGGGGGGCGACCCTGGGCAGTACTGATAGTCGTCATACTTCTTCACGTCTCC
>JBDHFN010000020.1:0-43458 GCA_039590375.1 Gemmatimonadota bacterium | reverse complement strand
TCCTGGTCCTCCCAACGGCCGGGATATCCGGTGCCGGGTTTGGTCTCCACGTTGTTCCACCACATGTACTCGGCGCCCTTGCGATCCGTCCAAATGTTCTTGCACGCGATCGAGCACGTGTGACACCCGATGCACTTGTCCAGGTGAAACACCATCGAAATCTGTGAGCGAACGTCCATCTCAGATCTCCTCCCTCATCAGAACTCCACCTTGTCCATTCGCTTCACGATGACGTGCGTGTCGCGGTTCGGGGCGATGGGGCCCCAATAATTGAAGTGATACGAGAACTGTCCGTATCCGCCGGCGAGGAGGTTCGGCTTCAGATGAATGCGGGTGAGGCTGTTGTGGCCGCCGGCACGCTTTCCCCCGCGCACCTGTGACTTGGGGATTCCCACGGTGCGCTCAGGAACGTGGTACACGATGCACACGCCCTTCGGAATCCGCGCGCTGACGCACGCGCGCGCCGCGTACACTCCGTGGTCGTTGTAGACCTCGCACCAGTCATTGTCACGGATTCCCAGAGCCTCCGCGTCCACCTCGCTCATCCAGACCGGCTCACACCCCCGCGACAGGGTGAGCATGCGGTGGTTGTCGCCGTACGTGGAGTGGATGTGCCACTTGCCGTGAGGGGTCAGGCAATTCAAGATCCTCGCCTCGCCCTCTTCGAGGGTCTGCTTCAGATCGCCGTAGGCCTCGGGTTTGGGAGAGGGCTTGTACGTGGGCAGGTTCTCTCCGTAAGCCAGGTACATCTCATGGTCGAGGTAGAAGTGCTGGCGGCCCGTGAGGGTCCGCCAAGGCACCAGCCTCTCGACGTTGGCCGTGTAGGGGGCGTAGGCCCTGCCATCGGTCATGACACCCGACCAGAGAGGAGACGTGTTGTATCGCCTCGGCTGTGCCTGCAGATCCGCATAGCTGATCCGCACGTCCTTGTTGCCCAACCCCAGATCGGTCAGCTGGAGCCCGGTCCTCCGCTCGGCGTCCTCGTAGGCCCGTACGGTGAGGGCCCCGTTGGTGAGCGACGAGAGGTGGAGGACCGCGTTCGCCGCCGATTCCGCCTCTTTCAGCGAGGGTCGTGTGCTCCCGTTCCGCTCCACCGGGAAGTGGTTGGAGGCGACCATCTCGTCGTAGGCGTCCTCACAGCTGTATTGGTTGCCGTGGGCCCCGAGCCCAGTCTCGCGAATCTTATCACCCAGGGTGATGAACTTTTCGTAGATCTTCGTATAGTCGCGGTCCACGACGGCAAGGTTGTGCATGGTCTTGCCGAGCACCGGATCGCACTCACCGTGGTACCAGTCCTTGATCCCGGGCTGCGAAATCTCCCCAGCCGAGTCGTGCATGATGGGCGCGGCGACGATGTCCTTCTGCGGATCCGGGAAGTACTTCGCGGCGGCTTCGCTCGTGGCCTTCGCCAGATCACGGAAGATGTTCCAGTCGGTCTTCGACTCCCACACGGGCGCGATGGCCTCGGAGAACGGGTGAAGGAACGAGTGGAGGTCGGTGCTGTTGAGATCTGCCTTCTCGTACCAGGAGGCGGCGGGGAGGACGATGTCCGAGTAAAGCGCCGATGAATCCATGCGGAAGTTCAGGTCGACGACCAAGTCCATCTTTCCGACCGGCGCGACATCATGCCACTGAACCTCCTCCGTGTGATCCTCCGAGTCCTGCGCGATGGAGTTGTGGTGCGTTCCGAGGTAATGCTTCAAGGCATACTCGTGGCCCTTCATGCTCCCCATGATCGCGTTGGCCCGCCAGATGTACCAAACCCGGGGGAAGTTCTCCTCCGCGTCCGGATCACTCACCGAGTACTCCAGCTTCTTGGACGTCAACTTCTCGTGGACGTATCGCTTGATGCCCTCGTCGTCCGTGGCGCCGTCCGCCATCGCCTCCCTGCATAAGTCGAGCGTGTTCTGCTTGAACTGCGGGTAGAACGGCATCCATCCCATCCGCACGGACTTGAAGATCTGATCGGCCATGTGCTGGCGCGTGAGATCGTGGTCGGGGACCGTGTTGTACTTGGAGAACTGTCCGTCGTAGCGGTACTGACAGGTGTTCATGTAGTGCCAGATGGGGGCCTGTTGGAGCCGGACGGCACCCTGATGGTCCTTGGCGAAGGCGATCGTCGCCCAGGAGTCCATCGGAGCCAGCTTCTCCTGACCCACGTAGTGGTTGAGGCCACCACCATTCTTCCCCACGCATCCGGTGAGCATCAGGGCCATGGCCCCGGCACGGTACATCAAGTTGGCGTGGTACCAGTGGTTGATGCCGGCACCGATGATGATCATGCACTTGCCCTCGGTGGACTCGGCCGTGCTGGCCCACTCACGTGCGAACTGCAGGACCGTGTCCGACGCCACGCCGGTGAAGATCTCCTGCCAGGCCGGCGTATACGCTGCGTCCTTGTCGGTGTAGTCCTCCGGATAGGCCCCCGGCAGGCCGCGACCGACGCCGTACTGCGCCATGGTAAGGTCATAGACCGTGGTGACGAGGGCCGGCCCGTCGACCGTCTCGATCTCCAGGACCGGAACACCGCGGTACACGGTTTCGTCGAGACCGAATTCGGTGAAGGCCGTCTGTACCACCTTTTCGGACCGACCCAGGAGTGTGAGCACGGGATCGTAGGGCCGGTCATCCACTACACTCTCGGCCCTCATGTTCCAGTTGCCCTGCTTCTCGTCCCAACGCGAACCCGAACTCCCCTTGGGCACCACGAACTCGCCGCTCGCCGCGTCGATGTTGACGAACTTCCAGTCTCCGTTCGAGACGTCCCGGTAGTCGGGGAGCTCATTGGCCCGAAGGAGGCGGCCCGGCCTGTAATTCTCTCCGTCCTTCTCGAGCTTCACGAGGTAGGGGCTGTCCGTATACTTCTTGACGTAATTGAGGAAGTACGGGGTCTGCTTCTCGTGGTGGAACTCCTTCAGGATCACGTGGGTCGTGGCCATCCAGAAGGCGCCGTCGCTTCCCGCGTGTAGAGGCACCCACTGATCTGCGTACTTGCAGACCTGGCTGAAGTCGGGCGAGAAGACGACGGCCTTGGTCCCGTTGTGGCGCGACTCCGCGAAGAAATGACAGTCGGGCGTACGCGTCATGTTGAGGCAGGCCCCCATGTCCGCAATCATCTTCGCGTTGTACCAGTCGGCGCTCTCGCATACGTCGGTCTGCTCCCCCCAGATCTCGGGAAACGCCGGTGGGAGGTCGCAGTACCAATCGTAGAAGCTGAGGTTGACTCCCCCGAAGAGCTGGAGAAAACGGCTGCCCCCCGCGTAGCTGAGCATCGACATGGCGGGAATCGGACTGAATCCGACGACGCGGTCCGGTCCGTACTTCTCGGCCGTATGGATGTTGGCGACGGCCATGATCTCCATGACCTCGTCCCAGCTCGCCCTCCTGAATCCGCCCTTGCCCCGAGCCTGTTGGTACCCGGCACGGGCGTCCTCGTCCGCCTGCAGCGCCTTCCAGGCTGCCATCGGATCGCGGCTCTCCTGGGTCAGACCGTGGTCAGGATCCGAGCGGATCATGCGCTTCTTCGCCCGATAGGCGTCGAGGAGTGCGCTCCGGATGAGGGGGTACTTGATCCGGAGTGGGCTGTAGAGATACCACGAGTACGAGATCCCCCTTTGGCACCCGCGTGGCTCGTACGGCGGCAACCCGCCTTCAAGCATGGGATAGTCCAACTGCTGGGTCTCCCAAGTGACGATTCCATCCTTGACATGGATTTGCCAGGAGCACCCTCCGGTGCAGTTGACTCCGTGCGTACTCCGAACGACCCGGTCGTGTTGGAAGCGGTTCCGGTAGAACTCTTCCCATTTTCTGGTCTGAGGAGAGATGATGTCTTTGATCCAGCCCATGGTCGTTATCCGGCGCTGCGGGTCGAGGACGGTGTGGGACCCGAGCCGCGGAACGCGGTGCGCGGGCCCATCAGATGGACTCCACTTGACGGTCGAAGAGCGCCTGGTGTACGGAGCCCTTCCTGCGCCCTCTCCAAATGAGAGAGAACAGGCCCAACATGATCAGCGAGCCACCGACTCCAGCCGTCAGCAGCATGACCCCAACGCCACGCGCGCGGCGCATCGGCATCGGCATTTGACCCTCGGCTTGTGACAGAAACGCCAAGAGGCCAGCGACTTCGGACTCGGTGAGGGGCATCTCCGCGTACGCCTGCCGCATCACTGGGAACGGCGGATTCTCGATGATCGCCCGGACACCGGGCCCTCCAATCCGCGTGAACACGTCCGTCAGGTTCGTCGCAAGAGTGCCGCCACCCATGACGTAGGGGTGCATCGCGTCATGGCAGGCACTACAGGTCGGGCCGCCGTTCGCGAAACGGACCGGTCCCTGAAACAGCTCCCGTCCCAAGCCGATCTCGTCCTCGCCGGCCGGGGGTGCCGGCGCTTCTCGGCCCGTTTCAGCAGCCGCGGGCTGAGACACAGCCACCTCGCCTCCACCGCCCCCACCCGCGATGAAGTCCAGGACGGCCTCCGCTTGGGCGCGTGTGGTCCCCACGTTCGGCATCGGCACGACGTATTCCGCGAGGAGTCTCGTCGCTATGGAGTCGCCACTGGCGATCATCCGATCCGGCTCGGTGATGAAGGAGATCAACCACTCGTGGTCACGGTTGTCCAATACACCGGCCAGCCCCGGCCCCACGAGGCGATCAGTGCTCAACGTATGGCAAGCGGCGCATGTGGCCTGGAAAACCTCTTCACCGGACGCTTGCCCTTCGAGGGGTCGGGCGATTACCAGGAGAGGCAATACGACAAGGATGCCCGGAAATGTTGCGGCGAGGCGTCCGGCCCACCCGCCCCACGTACGTTTCACCCGTGGAGGCACTCACCCTCCTTCCTCGTCATCGCAGATGAAGACTGTAGGAGACTGCTACCAAGATGGGATCGAATGCGGAGAGCACCCTGTCGGGCCGGTGCTGATCAGGGTGTAGGAAACTTCACCACAGTTGAGCGGACGGGAGGTACGGGACCGTGGAGAGCGGCCCAGCCGTTACCCGTCCGTGAAATCCAGAACGATCTCTGCGGCTCCGCCTGGACCGAGACTCACGTTCTGCTGCCGACCGCCGAGGGACGGGTGCCAAGCGATAATCGAATAATCCCCCGGCGGGATGTCGTCGATGACGAACGTTCCGTCCTGGCCAGTGACCGCCCAGTAGGGGCTGTCGGCCGCGTAGAACCGTGGACGAAGCGATTGCACGATGGGTTGCTCCGACGGCGGCTGACCCAAGTTGAACAATGTTCTCCCTGCCCCATCTATGAGCTCGTAGGCGTGAACGTTGTGGAGCACGGGGTCGCTGTTGACGATGTCGACGTCGGACGCCTTGGGGACCACCTGCAGATGCGGCGAGAAGATGCAGTCCTTCTGATCGAGGACATGGCCGTCCTGCGACGCGGGCCACGCCTTTCCTTCTCGAATGCCTTCGACCACGACCACGACACCCGAAAGCCCCCGATCCACCCCGACGGCCACCTCGGTACGCTCCAGGTACCCGAATCCGCAGACCTCCTCGTCCTTCGTGACGAGGAGACGGCGTGGCTCCGGAATCTCTCCGCGGAAGACGGCTGACCCGACCAGTCCGGCGCCGTTGGCTACGGCGACTTCCCTGTAGACGTCCTGGGCGGTCAAAGGGGCTACAGGTACGATCCAGGGAAGCGTGGCGAGCGCGAAGACGCCCATCCCCCGGCGAACCCCGGGGCCTTTTTGGCGGTATAGTGGGTTGTCGAAGGCCATATGCATCCTGAGCCCGCATGAAGCATGTCTTTCCTGTACCCTTACGGTGCTAATTTGACACCTCTGGTCGGAGAGGAGATCCCTATGGGGTCCCCGTCGGGAGAATTGATTTGAAGACCGCCATCGGAATTGTGATCTCGGTATCGTTCCTCGGCTCGAGCCTAGCCGTCGGTGGACGCGAGGTCACTATCTCGGCTTATGACGCCGGTGCGGCAGTCCCCTACGCGGATGTGCAACGCATCCTCGACGGAAAGTGCACATCCTGCCACACGGGCGCCGAAGCGGCGCAGGGTCTGCGCCTGGACTCCTGGCAGGCACTGATCGCAGGCTCGGACCACGGCGAGGCGGTCATCCCCTACGACGCCGCTCGCTCGCTGTTGGTCGAGCTGACGACCAAGCTCGTGGGCGGTCCGCATCCCGCCGAAGTGGGCGGTGAGCCCCTGAACGACGACGAAGTGGCGGTCCTGAACGAGTGGATCGACGAGGGCGCCCCCTCGGAGGCCGGGGAGATCCCGTTTGCGGACGCACGACGCCTCCTCTACGCGGCCAATCAGAGCGTGGCCGTGGTGTCCGTGATCGACATGGAGACCAACCAGGTGGTTCGCACGGTGGATCTCCAGAAGTATGGACTCCCCGAGAACGCGTGGCCGCACTACATCGTGGTCGAGCCGGACGGCTCTTACTGGTACGTGTCGCTCATCGCGGCCAACCAGATCCTCAAGTTCGACCGTAACAACGAGCTGGTACAGCGGATCGATTTCGTTCGACCGGGCCTTCTGGCGCTCGATCCCGAGGGTGAGAACCTCTACGCCGCCCGCTCGATGGCCGCCGTGTCGCCGCCGCAGGATATCGGCGTGATTCGCCGCTCGGATATGACGTTCGAAGAGGTGGGCATCTTCCTGCCGCGGCCCCACGCGTTGGCCGTCCGGCCCGGCGAGGGCACGGTCTATACGGCCAGCCTGGCGGTCAATCAGATCGCGACCCTCTATCCCGAGGACGAGGCTGTCGAGCTCTTTGAACTGGAGGGCGACCGCCCCCACACGTTCATCGGGTTCGCGGTGTCGCCCGACGGACGATGGATGGTCGGAACGACCGAGCTCACGGCCACCGTTTTCGTGTTCGATCTCGATCGGGAGCCCGACATGACCCCGGTGGATACCATCGCGGTGAACGCCGCCCCCTGGCATCCGGTTTTCACACCGGACGGACGCTGGGTGTATGTGGGCAACAACTGGGACAACACGGTCAACGTGATCGACATGGAGACGAGGACGCTCGCCAAGGTTATCGAGGGGAATGGGCTCGCGCAGCCCCATGGAGCCGCCATTTCACCCGACGGGCGCTTCGCCTACGTCTCCAGCCGAAACCTCGAGATGCCCGAGGGCCACAGTAAGTACGCGCACATGTACACCCCTCGTTACGACCTGGGCGATAACGCACGGGCGGGCACGGTCGTGGTGATCGACACCGAGAGCCAGGAGATCGTGAAGGTCATCGAGATCGAGGGGTACGGGGCTGGGTTGGGGGCGGCCACGCCGAACTGACGAACGGGCACGGACCAACGGGCGGGCGGGCGAACACCGAGATGCTTGCCGGCCCGCACCCCCTTGGGGGAATCTTATCCGCTATGTCCGAGCGAGGCAGCCCTCACAGCTACACCGTAGTGGGCCACTACCGAGTGGCGGCCCTCCGCAATTAGGACCTTGCCAAGGAGAAAGAACATGTCGAAGAGTCCGCTGGTCACCCTTGCTCTGTTAGCTCTACTCCCGGGCCTCGTGGACGCAGCCCAACGGGGCGGTCCGGTCACCCTCCCCGACGGAGAGGGCAAGGTCTTGGTGGAGGCGGTTTGCACCACTTGCCATGGTGCCAACCAGATCACTCGCTCCGTCGGGTGGGACACGGCTCGAGAGTGGCGGGACGTGTTCGCCACGATGGTCGATCTGCCGGAGCCGCAAGCCGTCCAAGTGGCCAGCTATCTTGCGACGCACTTCCCAGACAAGGCCGACCGGCGCCCAGTCTTGACACAAGGCGACACGGAGATCGAGATCACCGAGTGGCTCGCCCCCACTTTGGGCCAACGGGTGCGTGACCCCGCTGAGGCACCGGACGGTGCGATCTGGTGGACGGGAATGTGGGCCAGCATCGCGGGTCGGCTCGATCCCGTGACAGGCGACATGGAGGAGTTTCAACTTCCGGAGACGGCGCGCCCGCACACGATCGTTCCGGATGAGGACGGCTACATCTGGTACACGGGGAACAGCAACGCCACCATCGGCCGGCTCGATCCCCGGACGGGTGACATCACCGAGTATCAGACCGAGGCCCGAGATCCGCACTCCGCGGTCTTTCATCCCAACGGGATGCTCTACTTCACCGCCCAGCGGGCCCGGATGCTCGGCCGCTTGAACCCGGAGACAGGGGAACTCACGGAAGTCGCGACCGAGCCGAATCCATACGGAATCAAGGTGGACTCAGAAGGAACGGTTTGGGTTGCGTACAACGGTACGAATAAGATTGGCGCGCTGGATCCGGAGACGATGCAAGTTCGCTACTACGAGGTGCCGAACGAACGTTCGCGAATCCGACGGCTCGACATCGCGAGCGACGGCATGATCTGGTACGGGAACTCCACCATGGGCCGCATTGGCCGGCTGAATCCCGAGACCGGGGAGATCAAGGAGTGGCCGTCCCCGAGTGGGCCGAGTTCACATCCGTATGGGCTGGCCGTCGTGGACGACGTCATCTGGTACAACGAATCGGGAATGAGGCCCGACGCGCTCGTGCGTTTCGACCCGAAGACTGAGCAGTTCGAGAGTTGGCCGCTGCCATCCGGCGTCGGCATCATCCGGAATATGTGGGTGACGCGGGACGGAAATTTGCTCATCCACCAGAGCAGCACGAACTACGTGGGGCTCGTCCGAATCTCGGCGGAGCGCCCGGCGGTCTAGCCTTGGAGGGCCTAACGGCCCCAGTCGGAACTTCGCCAACCCTGGTCGGCAGGCTCGTTCGGATCAGACTCCAGGAAGCGGATCAAGTCGGCGTGGAACTGCTCGCTGTTCTCGAATTGGGGATTGTGCCCCACCCCTGGATAGAGCAATAGCTCGGAGTTCTGGAGCGACTCCGCCACGCGCCGGGCATCCGCCGGGAAGTCCCGGCTGAGCTGGTCGTCCGCGCCGCCTATGACCATCGCCTTGCTCGAGATGTGCTGCCAGTCGTAGACGACCGGGTCCTCGGAAATCGCCTGGCCCAGCAGTCCCCGCACTTCCAGCCAGCGGTCGAACTCGCTGCTAAAGACCACGCCATATGGCGCTTGGACCCAATACAGGTACTCCGGCCGCCAGCCGTTCACGTAGTAGCGCATCTGACCTCGTAGGACCTGCTCGTAATGCTGCTGGGGGGTGGGCTTGCGGCCGTCATAGGACGGCTCGCTCCACTCGCGACCCGGGCGCGAGTCGCTCATCCCGATCTGATTGACGAACACCACGTGACTGGTGGTTTGCGGGTACGTCATGGCGAAGCGGCTCGCGACCATCCCACCCATCGAGTGCCCTAGGATCGCTGCCTGGTCGATGCCGAGGTGGTCTAAGAGTCGCTTCGTATTTCGAGCCGGGATGTGGAAGTTGTAGTGCATGATCGGCTTCGAGGAGCGGCCGAACCCGAGTCTGTCGATCGCGATCGTTCGGAAGCCCGCGTTGCGAAGAATCTCCATGGTCCCGGCGAACGCGTAGCCGGCGAAGTTGAAACCGTGGAAGAGAACGACGGTCTGCCCGTTCGGCGTTCCAGCGGGCGCCACGTCCATGAACGCCATCTGGAGGTTCCGCCCGTACACCTCTACGTCGAGGTACTCGACGGGGTAGGGGTAGGGAACGTTCGAGAAGTCGATCGCCGTGACCCCCCATTCGGCGGGTGGCTCGGAGGGCGGCTGGGTCTGTGCGGTGGCGGCACTGATCCAGGTGAGTGTGCACAACATGCTGAGGGACAACGTGTACCGAAGGGACATTGGGACTCCTAAGCGAGACATTATCGTCTTCAGAAGAGGTGACACCCAAGAGTGACAATCGATTGAGCGGATGGCTCACAGTCGCCGCACGAGCCAGGCTAGTCCACCGACGCCGCCTCCTTCGGCACTGCCTCCTTGGCAGGTACGCCCCCAAAACGTAGGTTGGCTGCCCGTCGGGCGTCGCGTTCCGCGTCGGCCGGCGAAAATCAACCGTAACCCTTTCAGCGAGCGTGGTCGACCCGTGTCAACAAAGAATCAACTACAGTCGGCATCGGCCCTGGCCCTCGCGGCCATGACCGTCCTCCCCGTGTTCGTGGCGGCGCAGGCCGACATGGCGCCGACGAACAGCCTCCCGAACCCCTATACCACCATCGAAGGGTGGGCGCAGATGCCGCCGGGCAGATCGTGGGGCTCCAGCAGTGCCGTGGAGGTCGATATCGATGGTGTGAGCATCTGGGTCGCCGAGCGATGCGGCGGGAACATCGGCGCCTGCACGCAGAACCCGGACGTCGACCCCGTCATGAAGTTCGACGCCGACGGCAACATGGTGATCAGCTTCGGAGCGGGCATGATCAACTGGCCGCACGGCATCGACGTCGATCATGAAGGGAACGTGTGGGTCGCGGATGGACGCGACAACCGGGTCGGTGGTGGGCGTGGCCGCGGCGGTCGCGGCGGTGGCGGCGGTGGCGCGGCGGGTCCTCCGCCTCGGCAGCCCGACGACATATACGGCCATCAGGTGATCAAGTTCAGCCCGACCGGCCAGGTTCTCATGGTGCTCGGGCGTCGGGGTGGCGTCCCGATGAACGAAATGGCTGCCGCCGGCCCGCGGGGCGACTTTTTCTGGCAGCCCAACGATGTGTACGTGGCCGGAAACGGCGACATCTTCGTCGGAGAAGGACACGGCCAAGGCCGGAATCGCGTCATCAAGTTCAACTCCCGGGGTGAGTACCTCCTGGAGTGGGGTCGGAGCGGAGACGGGCCGGGTCAATTCAACCAGCCTCACTCGCTCGCCATGGACTCGCAGGGCCGTCTCTTCGTAGCGGACCGGGGCAACAACCGCATTCAGATTTTCGATCAGAACGGCCGCTTCCTCGACCAGTGGTACCAGTTCAGCCGGTTGAGCGGGATCTACATCGACGCGAACGACATGCTTTACGGCGCCGACTCCGAGTCGGGTTCGGTGAACCGGGATCATGTGGCCTGGACGCGCGGCATTCGGGTCGGGAGCGCCCGGACCGGTGAAGTGATGTACCTCATTCCGGATCCGAACCCGGACTGCACCGGCACGTGCACGGCGGAGGGGGTCGTCGTGGACCGCAACGGCGTGATCTACGGGGCGGAGGTCGGGCCTTCACCTGGACGGCTCAACCGTTACGTCAGATAGGCAGCTCGTCGAAGGCGTCCCTGACAAGGCCGAGAGCCTGGAATCACACTGGAATCACATCGGAGAACGGATGAGGAATAGGACCCTGAACAGGATCGCCCTGCCCCTCCTGCCCTTGGCCGCGCTCGGGACCGCTCCAGCGTCGGCACAGAAGCCGCTGACCTACGAGGAGGCCAGGACCGCCATGGACGCCGCCGAGCAGGAAGCGCGTAACAACCAGTGGAATCTGACGATCCTCATCGTCGATGCCGACGGCGTGACCCCGTAACGCCCGGTCCGCGGGAGAAGGACCCCTCGAGCCAGTCTAGTCTAGTCTAGTCTGTCGGGGAGGCCGGCTCAGAAGACTCCAGCGGACGGAGCTCCACCTCCACCCCCCCCTCCCCCACTCTGGCCCAGGATTCGCGCGGCACGGGGTCGGTCTCGGGAAAGTCGAGCCGCGTGTGTAGCCCTCGGCTCTCCTCTCTCGCACGGGCCGACATCGCCATGATCAGCCCAGCGAGCGAGATATTTCGAAGCTCGACCAAGTCCGATGACGGCGTGCTCGTCCGGTAGAGGTCGTCCGACCACTCTCTCATCTCCGCCAGCCGTGTGACGGCGCGGTCCAACCGCCCGCGTGACCGGACCAACCCCATGTAGTTCAGCATCAGGTGGCGGACCGCATCCCACTCGTGGTCGAGGATCACTCCCTGGTCCGGCAGGGGCGGGCCCGTTCCCGGGGCTGGAGGCGGCGGCGGCTCGGGTCCCTCGGCGGGTTGCGGCGCAATGGCTCCTGCGCGTTCGGCCAACACTGAAGCTTCCAGCAGCGAGTTCGACGCGAGCCGGTTGGCTCCGTGGACACCCGTGAACGCCACCTCACCCGAGGCGAAGAGCCCCTCGATTTCCGTACGCCCATCCACGTCGACGACCACCCCCCCGCACATGTAGTGCGCCGCAGGAACAACCGGGATGGGGTCGCGCCCCCCCACGATTCCGTACGTCTCGAGTCGCTCCGAGATCACCGGAAACCGCTCCCGAAATCGCTCCTCACCGATGCTGGACGTGTCCAGGACGACGAACTTATCGCCACGAAGCTTGGTCTCCCGGTCGATCTCGCGGGCCACCACGTCGCGGGGTGCCAAGGAGCCAAGGGGATGGCGATCGTTCATGAACTCCTCATCGTCAAGGTTGCGGAGCACCGCACCCTCCCCGCGCACCGCCTCGGAGATCAGAAAGCTCTTCGCCTCGGGATGATGAAGGCAGGTCGGATGGAATTGCACCATCTCCATGTTCCCGAGCGCACAACCGGCCCGGGCGGCCATCGCGACACCGTCCGCAGTGGCGATGTCGGGGTTGGTTGTATACAAGTAGACCTTCCCACAGCCTCCAGTGGAGAGCATCGTCTGATCCGCTCGAACCAGTCCGGTGGCTCCCGTCTCCTGGTCGAGGAACGACGCACCGTAACACCGGCGGCCCGCGCCATCCCCATCGACCCAGAGATCGATCGCGAGATGTTGCTCGAGGAGCGTGATTTCGGCGTTGTTCGCCACTGCGGCGAGCAACGTACTCTCGATCTCTTGGCCCGTCCGATCCTTCGCGTGCACGATTCGTCGTCGGCTGTGGCCCCCCTCCAAGCCCAGATCGAGATCCTCGGAATCGCCGTCCTCATCCACGTGGGCAAACGTAGCGCCCAGTTCCGCGAGGCTTCGAACCAGACCCGGCCCTTCGCGCACCACGAGCTCGACCACGTCTCGTCGGCACAAGCCGGCCCCCGCTTCGAGGGTGTCGGCCACGTGCAAATCGAAGGAGTCCGTGGGATCGAGGACCGCCGCGAGCCCACCTTGGGCCCGGTTCGTCGAAGAGTCGCTGCGGAACTTCTTGGTCAGGATCAGGACCGGACCGTGTTGGGCCGCACGAAGCGCATACGTTAGGCCAGCCACGCCACTCCCCAAGACGAGTGTGGTGCAGCGGTGCGTGGCGGGATGAGCGCTCATGATCTCCAGGGGTGATGAGTTTCCGCGGCAGTGTAGACCATCCGGCCCCGGAACGACAGATTTCGGGGTTCGTCCGGCAATCACGGCGCACCGAGGATCCCGATGGCCAAGAAGAGTTCGTTCGATGTCTCCACCGGTGTCGATCTCCAGGAGGTCGACAACGCGGTGAATCAGGCGCGTAAGGAAATTGCCACTCGCTACGACTTCAAGGGTACGGACTGTACGGTGGAATTCGACCGGGCCGGCGGCTCGATCAAGCTGGAGGCTGATGACGAATACCGCCTCACATCCGTCCTCCAGGTCGTTCGTGAGAAACTCTCGCGGAGAGGGGTCCCCGTGAAGAACCTGGATCAGGGTGGCGTCGAGATCGGATCCCTCGGGCGTGCCCGGCAGGCCGTGGGGCTCAAACAGGGCATCGACCAGGAGACCGCGAAGAAGATGGTGAAAGCGGTCAAGGACCATGGATTCAAGAAGGTTCAGGTCCAGATCCAAGCGGACGAACTGAGGGTGACGAGCCCGTCCAAGGACGAGCTTCAGCAAGTGATGACGTTCCTGAAGGGTGAGGACTGGGGGATGGAACTCCAGTTCGGCAATTACCGTTAGACACCTGTGAAGAAGTACAGTGGGTCGCGCCTCCAGGTGGCCAGGCGAGCCCGATCCGATTAGGCTGCGTTCTGGCACGTTTGCTGGAAACTGAAAGCCCGTCTACCGAAATCCCTTCTTTGGGAGGAAACAGCATGTTGAGAGGTCGGCATCGTTGGTCTGTCCTCGTGAGCGGTATTCTCGCGGTCGTCTTCTTCGCGGCGCCGGCTGCCGCACAGCTGAGAGGGGCGCCCGCGGCGCCTCCAGGTCCCTCCACCGCGCAGGCAATGGCGGCGCTCGCCACCGCCCAGCAGACAGCGGAGGGCCTGGGCGTCAACCTCAGTTGCGCAGTCGTCGATTCCCGCGGGGACATGATCGCGATGGCCCGCATGGACGGTGCGCGGTTCTATACCACCGACGTCGCACGCGGCAAGGCGCGAATGTCGGCCCTGTTCGGGCAGCCGAGCGGCGATATGGCGGAGTTCGGCAACTCTCCTGCCTTCCAGAGCTTCAACGAGACGATCTCGGGGCCGCTCTACGCGTTCCAGGGCGCGCTGCCAATCATGAGAGATGGCGAATTGATCGGCGCCATGGGATGCAGCGGTGCGGCGTCACAGGTGGACGAAGACGCGGTGCGCGCCGCGCTTGCCGCCTTCTAGACCACCCCGCTGATCTTCTCTGGAGAAGAATCGATGAACCAGATCAAAATAATCTCGCGGACTCTGCTCGCGATCGTGATCGTGGGTGGAGGCGTGGCCGCTCCGATGGGACTCGCGGCGCAGGCCGGTCCGCAACGGATCACGCTGAGCGAAGCACAAGCCATCATCGCGGCGGCGGTGAGAGACGCCGCCCAAAACAACCTCCAGCTCAGCATTGCCGTAGTGGACGGTCGGGGCGACCTGATCGCTGCCACCCGCATGCAGAACGCGCGCGCCACGACCATGGACACGGCAATCGGGAAAGCCATGGGCGCGGCGATGTTCGGACGGCCGAGCGCCGACCTCGCGGGCAGCGCCGGTTCCCCTCTCTATCAGAACATGAACGAGGCCACGGGCGGGCGGCTCCGGTTCTTTCAGGGTGCGCTCCCGATCGTTCGAGACGGATATACCGTGGGAGCGGTGGGCGCGAGTGGTGCATCTTCTCAAGCCGACGAGGACAACGTGAGGGCGGCACTCATGGAGGTGGGGCTCTAAGGCGGCTCGGAGGAGATGAAGATGAACGCTCGTGAGCCATGGGCGACCGGTGTGGCAGACCTTATCCGGGGCACCAACGTGCGTGTGCTGGTCGGCACCGCCTTTGTCGCGGCCGCCTGTGCCACACTCGTTCTCTTGAGTATTCCGTCACCCTCCCAGGCACAGGAATTGGCGTGGGGGCTCACGGCGATTCCCGGCCTCAAGGTCGGTCACTTTACGCTGAGTGAGCGCCCCACCGGTTGCACGGTCGTGCTCGCCGAGGGCGGGGCGGTGGGAGGCGTAGACGTCCGCGGCGGCGCGCCCGGGACAAGAGAGACCGCTCTACTGGATCCGGTGAACAGCGTGCAGGTGGTGCACGGGGTCGTGCTGTCCGGCGGCAGTGCCTTCGGATTGGACGCCGCGAGCGGAGTCGTACGCTATCTGGACGAGCGGGGCATCGGATACCAGGTCGGGCCGAACGTCGTGCCGATTGTGGTCGGGGCCATCCTCTTCGACCTGTCGGTCGGTGACGACCCACGCATCCGGCCCGGCGCGGACTGTGGTTATCGCGCGGCGAGCCACGCCGGCACCGAGACGTCGCCCGAGGGCAATGTCGGCGCCGGCGCCGGCGCCACGGTCGGAAAGTTGGGGGGCATGGCCCGCGCCATGAAGGGTGGTGTGGGGACGGCCTCGATCACACTCGACAACGGACTCACCGTGGCGGCCATCGTCGCCGTGAACGCGGTGGGAGACATCATCGATCCGGCGACGGGAACGGTGGTCGCGGGTGTTCGCACCGAGGATGGACGCGGCCTCGCCGATGCACGTGTGCTGCTGCGGGCCGGAGCCTCGAACGAACCGCAAAGCGGTGCCAACACGACCATCGGTGTGGTCGCGACCAACGCCACGCTCACGAAAGCCGAGGCCACGAAGGTCGCCCAAATGGCACAGGATGGTCTGGCCCGTGCGATCTACCCTGCCCACACGCCCGGAGACGGCGACACCGTGTTCGCGTTGGCCACGGGGACGTTCTCAGGGGACGCCACCGTCTCGAGGATCGGGGCGCTGGCGGCCGACGTGATGGCGGAGGCGATCGTGCGCGCAGTCCGTGCCGCCACCGGACTCCCGGGGATCCCCGCCGCGAGCGATATGAGCACGGGCCGGTGAAGGACCGCCGTCCACGCCCCATCCCTTGAACCTCACGCTCGTCCTGCTCCTGGCCTACGCCGCCGGGCTCATTGGGCTAGGCGTATGGATCGGCCGTCGCGTGGAGGGCAGCGGGGGCTTCTTCGTAGCCAATCGCCGCCTCAGCGCCGCGCTCCTCTTTTCGACCGTCCTTGCAGCCAATATCGGGGTGGCCAGCACAGTCGGGGCCGCCAGCCTCGGGTATCGAGACGGGCTCTCGGCCTGGTGGTGGGTGGGTTCGGCGGCCGTGGGCACAGCGATCCTGGCCTTTTTGATCGGTCCGCGAATCTGGCGAGTCGCGACGAACAACGGGCTTTACACCGTGGGCGACTATCTCGAGCATCGCTACAGCAGGTCGGTACGGGCGATAGTCACCAGCCTCCTTTGGATTGCCACTCCGGCGGCCCTGGCCGCCCAACTCATCGCCCTGGCAAAGATCCTGGAGTTCGTCGCAGGCGTCCCCGAATGGGCCGGCGTGCTGGCGGGCGCCGTCGTCATGACGACCTACTTCACGGCAGGAGGCCTCCTCACGTCGGCGTGGGTGAACATGGTGCAGCTCGTGGTGCTCACCGTGGGATTCGCGATCGCTGTGCCCTGGGCCCTTATCGCGGCCGGGGGCTGGAGCGCCCTGGTCGCCGCGGCCCCAGCGACGAGCGACTACATGAGCTTCTGGCAGGGGGGGAGCTCCGGTTGGGTCTACTTGGCCCTCGTGGCTCCCAACTTCGTCGTTTCCCCGGGACTGGTCCAAAAGGCGTACGGAGCGGTGGATGAACGAGCCATTCGGGTGGGCTTGGGGGCCACGGCGGTGGCACTTCTCGTGTTCGCGATCGGACCCCCGCTGTTCGGCATGATCGCGAGGGTCTACGACCCGAACCTGGTCGACGTCGAACACGCCCTCATGTTGGTGTTGACCACGGGGCTACCGACCATGGTGGGAAGCCTGGGGCTGGCGGCCGTGGTGTCGGCGGAAATCAGCTCGGCCGACGCGATCCTCTTCATGCTATCCACGTCCTTCTCTCAGGATCTCTACAAGCGATTCGTACGCCCCAACGCGACCGACGCGCAGGTGCTGAGGGTGGCGCGCTTGGCGGCCATCGGGGGCGGAGGGCTCGGGGTGCTCCTTGCACTCGTACTGCCCTCGATCATTGGGGCCATAAGCATCTTTTACGCCTTGATGGCCGTGTGCCTCTTCGTGCCGCTGGTCGCCGGCCTGTACACCCGCCTGCCGCGTGTGCCTGAGGCGTTGGCCGCCTGTGGCGTGGGGGTGGTCACGCTGATATCGATCGAGCGTACCGGACTCTCCGATGTGTCCCCGCTTCTGGACTCGAGCCTACTCGGAGTTCTGGCCTCGGCGCTCGCGTTCGTTGCCGTTGCGGCGTGGCGGTCTTCCGGGTTCTTTGCCCGTCATGATGACGCCCCTCACCGCGGGAAGTGACATGGACATCGTGTACATCCGGGATCTGAAGATCGACACCATTATCGGGATCAACGACTGGGAACGCGAAGTGCGGCAGTCGGTGAGTCTCGATCTCGAGATGGCGACGGACGTCCGTAAGGCAGCCGACAGCGACGATATCGCCGACACGGTGGACTACAAGGCCGTGACAAAGCGGGTGATCGCCTTCGTGGAAGGGACCGAGTTTCTGCTTGTCGAGAGAATGGCTGAGCGGGTCTCGGAGATCGTCCGCGAGGAGTTCGGGGTGACTTGGTTGCGCCTGCGAGTGAGCAAGCCCGGTGCGGTCACGGGAGCGGCCGACGTGGGCGTGGTCATCGAGCGAGGAGAGCGTGCGTAATGGCACGCTCGTACGTGAGCGTAGGCAGCAACATCGATCGCGAGCACAACGTGACCGCTGCGCTGGACGCCCTGTCGGCCGCCTACGGCGAGCTCCAGGTGTCCTCTGTCTTCGAGAGCGAAGCGGTCGGATTCGAGGGCCACCCCTTCTACAACCTGGTGGTGGGGGTGGATACCCCCCAGACCGTCGGTGAGCTGGCCGAGACCCTTCGGCGGATCGAGAGCGATTGCGGGCGAGATCGGGACGCACCCCGCTTCAGCTCCCGGACGCTCGACCTGGACCTCCTGGCCTACTCCGACGTGGCGGGCTCGATAGACGGCGTCTCGCTCCCTCGCCAAGAGATCACCGAGCACGCATTCGTGTTGTCGCCTCTAGCGGAAATCGCCGGGGAGGAGGTTCACCCCGTAATGCAGCGCAGCTACGCCGATCTGTGGGAGCACTTCGACAAGGGGGGGCCGGAGCTGCGGCGCGTCGACTTCGTCTGGGATGGGGTGCGCATCTCCCGCGCGTAACCTGGCAGGGGAGCGCATGACCACAGGGGAGCGCATGACCACAGGGGAGCGCATGACCACGGAGGAGTGGGCGACCGCAGAGGAGTGGGTCACCACAGAGGAGTCAGGGTTACGTCAGGCTGCGACCGCCGTCGACCGCGATGATCTGACCCGTGATATACGGGGCACCATCCGCGAGAAACAGTAGAGCGTCGGCAATATCCCGCGGATCTCCCTGGAACCCGAGCGGCACCCGCTCGAGGATGCGCCGCCTCCGCTCCTCGCTATCCCCCACTTCCCCGCTTTCGGGCCACAGGATCACCCCGGGGGAAATGCCATTCACCCGAACCGTCGGTGCCAACTCCCGAGCCAAAGACTTGGTCAGCATGGCGAGCCCGGCCTTGGCGATGCCATACACGGAGTAGTTGGTCAGCGGCCTCTCGCCGTGTATGTCGATCAGGTTGACGATGCTTCCCCGGTTCTGCCCAAGGGTGTCCGCCAGCGCTTGGCTGAGAAAGAACGGCCCCTTGAGGTTGCTGCCGACGAGTGCGTTCCAGTCGTCCTCACTGACGTTGCCGATCGGCGTGGGAAAGAAACTGGACGCGTTGTTGACCAGCAGGCTCACTCCGCCGAGCTGATCGATGACCTCGCCCGCCAGCTCCTCCGCAGCGATTCGATCCCCCAGCGCCGCTTGGAAGCAGGTCACGGATCCCTCCCTCAGACCGTTGAGCTCCGCGGCGAGTGCTTCGGCGGCAACCGCCGAACTGCGGTAGTGCAGCGCCACGCGATATCCGGCTTCATGGAGGGTCCGGCACAACTGGGCGCCTACGCGTTGGGCGCCGCCCGTCACTAGAGCCACCCTAGAGTCTGTGTTCCCCATAGCCGTTCCAGTCACGCCGCTCACTCCGCGATCCGCTCGGCTCCCGCGTATACGTTGAAGCCGTCCGCCCGAGTGAAACCGAGAAGGCTCATGTTGAAGCGCCGGGCCAAGTCCACGGCAAGGCTGGAGGGGGCTCCCACGGCCACGACCAGGGGGATGCCCGCCGCCAACGCCTTCTGCATGATCTCGAAGGAACTGCGTCCCGAGATCCCCAAGATGGTCCGTCCCAACGGGAGCTCACCGGCCAGAAAAGCCTCTCCCACGATCTTGTCGACGGCGTTGTGCCGGCCCACGTCCTCGCGTACGGAGATCAGTTCACCCGTTTCGTCGAAGCGACCCGCAGCGTGGATTCCACCCGTGCGATCGAACAGTCCCTGTTCGGCTCTGAGCTTCTCCGGCAGGCCACTCAGAATCACCCGATCCAGACTCAGGCCCTCGTCCGGGATTCGCTCGCACCCCCGGACCTCCACCGCCTCCAACGACGCCTTCCCACAAACGCCACAGCTCGAACTCATGTAGAAATTTCTCGACAGGGAGGCCGGATCGAAGGGCGCGGCAGGTCGTAGCTTCACGACTACAATGTTGTAGGCCTGGGGTTCGTCGGCCTGACAGTAGCTGATCTCGGCCACGTCCTCACGGCGGCGCAGGAGTCCCTCGCCGTATAGAAATCCCGCCGCCAACTCGAAGTCGTCCCCGGGCGTGCGCATCGTCACCGACACAGCAGACGTCTCGCGTGCGCCGTTGCGCGTAAACTCGACGCGGATCTCGAGCGGCTCCTCCACCGTGACGACATCCTTACGATCCACTAAGCGCCGGTCGGCGAGGCGCGAGATCCGGACCCGCGCCAGGCCCTTCTTAGGGCTGATCACCCTCAGAATTCCCCGGACGCCGACGGAACGAACGCCACGATCCGAAGCGGACCACCACTGCCGCCGGCGACCTTCATGGGCAACGCGACCACGAAGGCGCCCTCCTCCGGAAGGCGATCCAGGTTGGCCACGTTCTCGAACCCCGGAATGTCGGCGCCGTAGATGATCACGTGGGCCTCGAACCCGGAAGACTGTCCATAGTCGATGCTGGGGGTATCGATGCCCACGGCGGCGATGTTTCGCTGATCGGCGATCCAGCGTGCCGCGTCAGGGTGAACGCCGGGAAAATGGAGTTCAGCGACGGCTTCCGACCCTGTGCGCTCGGTTCCCAAGTAGCTGAGCCGATCCGGCCAGCGCTCGCCCCACCCGGTCCGCAGAAGCAGAATGGCTCCATCCGGAATACGACCGTGGGCACCCTCCCACCCCTCCAGATCCGCCACGTCGATCAGATAGTCTGGTGTGGCACGGGCCGACACGTCCACGACCACGGCCGGGGCAATCAGTCGATCGAGCGGGATCTCCTCGCTGGACATGCCCCCTCGAGAGAAGTGAATCGGAGCGTCCAGATGAGTGCCGCCGTGTTCGGCGGTCGAGATGTTGTACGCGCTGTAGAAATAGCCCAACTCGGTCTCGCCGAAGGCGACCTCATCCAAGCGGAATCCGTCTGCCGTGGGCCAGTAGATGGTCTCTTCGGAGTACGTGTAGGTGAGGTCGATCCACTCCCCGCCCGACCCGTCGAACACCGCCGAGTAATCGGGTTCACCGGAGGGGGCCTGGCAACCGGCGAGCACAATGAGGCTCCCTATCGAGACGAGCGATACACGCATGACTCCCTCCTTCGCTACCCACCCATCGACCCCAATTCCCGCACCGTAGTCGACAACATCCGTACCTTGGCGGCGTCGCCAGACCGGCCGGCCTCACTCGACAACTCGTCGGCCATCCTGCCGAGTGCCTGTCTCCGCGCGGCCCCGGAGGCACGCTCGGCAGCCGCGAGATCCCGCCGGGTGGATTCGATCCGGGAGGCCGACAGTCCGCCGGACCGTTCGAGTTGGTCCAAATACGCTCCCGCAAGCGCGAACGTGGCCGGCCAAACGAACCGGGGCTGGCCCTGTGCATTCAGTTGGTCGAGCACGACCGTGTTGGCGGCGTCGATCTCGTTCTGAGAGAGAAGCTCGCTCGGGGTGAGCTCGAAGATGTCGAGGCCGCGGGCGATCTCCGAACTCACGATCGCTCCGTTGTACCAATAGACCGACCAGCTCCCACCCATCTGCATGACGTCCGGGTCGACCGGGCCACGGTCGTGGAACGCGATCTCGAACGGGCTTCCGGGATCGGTCCAGTCGAAGACCGAGATGCCTCCTTGGTACCATCCCTGCACCATCACGTCGCGGCCCGGGATGGGGATCAGAGAGCCGTTGTGGGCCACGCAGTTCTCTTGCGAGGTCTGGGGCGCGGGCAGCTTGTAATAGCTCTGGAACTCCATCTGCCCGTTTTCGAGGGTGAAGATCGCGTCTGCGCCCCACTCCATGGGATCGGTAGCACGGCACTTGGGCCCGCCGCCGCCACCCCATTCGTCCGTGAAGAGGACTTTCGTGCCGTCGTTGTTGAAGGTCGCCGAGTGCCAGTAGGCGAAATTCTCGTCGCTGACGGCCCCGACGCGCTCCGGGTTGACCGGATCGCTGATGTCGATGAGGAATCCGTAGCCCCCACAAGCGCCACCAGCCAGCCCGATCTGGGGATACACCGTGATGTCGTGACACTGGGTGGGACCGGCGCCGGGGCCAGCGTCGGCCGCCTGAGCCGCTACCTCATCGAGGAAAGCACGCAGAACGAGCGTGTCCGCCGCAGTCGGCCCACCACCGCCGCCGCGCTGGGCGACGACTTGGCCGAGCAGGTCCTGGGCCTCGCTTTCCCGCAATACCCGGGGTTGATCGGGGTAGTCGACGATGAAGGCACCGCTCGCCCTCGCCTCCTCGATGACGGCGAGGTCCTCAGGCGCCAGGCCGTGGACGGGAGGCGCGACGAGGTTGGTGAAGATCCGGGGTGAGCTCACGATGGCCGCCTGCTCGGGATTGGCGAGCGGCACCCTGATGACCTCGATCCTGAAGAGCGCGGTATTCGGGTCCTCCTCCAAGGGGGCGCCGGAACATCCGGCCAGCTCCTCGGCGGGACGCACCAGCGAAGATCCGGAGACGTAGATGTAGACGTTGTCGTCGTCGTTCGGGTCCTTGAGCACGGTGTGCGTGTGTGACCCGCGGCAGGTCTGCACGTTGGCGATGTACTCGGGGTTCCGGATGTCGCTGATATCGAAGATCCGGATGCCACGAAGGCGCTCCGGGCTCACGGACTCCTCGACCCCTTCCGTACCGCAGTCGAGCCGGCCGCCGAGCCCCTCACCGGACACGAACATGAGGTCCTCGTAGACCGAGACGTCGCTTTGCGACGCGGGGCAGACGAAACCCGTCACGAGCAGCGGCTGGCGGGGATCCTCGATGTTCCAGACTTGGATGCCGTTGTAGTTGCCCTGAAAGGCGTAGTCGCCCTTGAAGGCCAAATCGGAGTTCGTGATGCCCACGAAATCCTCCGCCGGCGGCGTGGTGGACACCAACCGCAGGTTCCATATCGCCTCCTCGGCATCGAAAAGCCCAGCCCCCAGGCCGACGCGGGGGTCGGGGCTGGGCGCGGTCTCCGCCGCCACGCGGGCGAGCGGCACGGAAGGCGTCACGGAGGGCGTCACGGAGGTGGCCGAACCGGAGGCGCAGCCGGCCATGCCAAGCAGGCCCACGGCGAGCGGGAGTGCCGACAAGCGGTATGCGATGGTCCACCGGGTGCGCTGGTGGGCTGGAAGCGTGTAGATCATGAGGACGTCCTGGTATGAGAGAGATTGTCTGGAATCAACGGCGCGGACCCGTCGAGGGCAACACCCCCAGCATGCGCTCCATCCGAGCGATCTCGGTAATCTGATCCACCTGGATGTCGGAAGCGATCTTGAAGACCATCTCGTCGAGCGCCGCGCCGTCGGTGGCGAAGAGATCCTGCACCATGGTCACGGCCCCACCGTGGTGCTGAATCATGTAGGTGAGGAAGAGCCGGTCGAAGTCGAGGCCCCTCGCCGCGTCGAGCTCCCGCATCTGCTGGTCGGTCAGCATCCCCGGCATGGGCATCCCGTCCGCCGGCGCCCGCGCCGTCGAGACGACTCCGTCGGGGCTCACCTCGGGGACGGGCTGCCCGCGATCCACGAGCCACTGCTGCATCGCGGTGATCTCGTCGCTCTGCGCATTGATGGTGCGGGCCGTCAGGATCCGCACAGACGGGCCGGCGCCACGGGTGGAAGCGAGGCCCGCCATCTGGAGCGCTTGCGCGTGATGGCTGATCATCCCGGTCATGAAGCGGACGTCAGCCTCGGTGAAGCGAGTGCGGGCGCTGTCCGTGCGGGCGCGGTAAAGCGCCTCGAGCTCGGCGTTCGAGACGGCAGCCGGAGCCGGGGCCATCTCCCCGCCCGTCCCGGCGCCACCACAGGCCCCGTTGACGACCACCACAAGCATGGGGACGCTCATCCAGCGGCTGTGCGAAGCCCTCATACATCCCCACCTGTAAACCTGGAACGATGCCTTACCTGGAACGATGCCTTGCCTGGAGAGACGCCTTACCCAGAGCGATACCCTACAAGCTGTTCAACTCGACGAAAGCGAGCGCGAACCAACTGTTCATCGGAACGATCAGCCGTTCGCGTCGAGGATCGTAGCACATCGATGCCGCGCTCGGAATCCCGGAAGCGATTAGCTCCGGCTCCTGACCGGGCCGGATGCGGGCGACGGTCCCCATTCCGACGCTGCTCACGTACTTGGTACCGTCGTCGAGAATCACGAGCCCGTCGTTCCGCGGATCGAGCGACTGCTCGGTCATCAGTAGGTCCCCGTCGGGGCTGAAGGTGAGAATGTCTGCGTTCCCCGCGTTGACGACCACGATGTTCCCATCGGGATCGAACGCGATTCCGTTCGGCCTATTCAGCGGAGGACCGTCGATGAAGACGGAGCTGGTACCGTCCGGTGTGATCCGGTAGACGCGCTCCGGGGCGCCCGTCTGGCTCATGTACACCGTTCCGTCCTCGGCCACTTCGAGGTCGTTGAAACTGACGGCATCTTCGACCTCGTTGCTTCCCCTCGGCTCCCCCGTGGTCATGTCGAACCATCGCACCACGTTTCGGTCGACCAGGTAAAGGAGACCATTGATGATGTCGCTTCCGAGGGGATGGTTGAGGTTCAGGCCATCCCGAGTGACCCCGATCCACTTCAGAGTGTGCACCGTCCCATCCGGATTGATCAGCGAGACGTAGCCGTCGTTCTCGGTCCCGTCGCCCCGGTTGCCCGTGCTCGGGGCCACATACACGTCTCGCACGGGATCGTAGGAGCAACTCTCGGCGAAGTGGAAGCTTCCGAACACCCGGGTGTTGGGCATGAGATCCAGCGGCTCCCCCGCGACGAAGGGCTGCCCGCTGCCTCCGGGGTTCTGCTGTGCCTCGAGCCGGTACGAGCCCATGGCGGCGGCGATAAGAAGAACTGCTGTGGTCAATCGCATGTTATTGGCTTCTCCAGTCGGTAAGATCGGCGCGGCGAAGTCTCGCGCCAGGGCGCTCCGAGCCATCGGGCCCCAACGACGTGCTGTGGTACGTCAGTTCGACCTAGAGGGCCCGCACCTTGTTGCTTAGGGGTGCTGCGGCACGCAGATGCCCGCGCTAGATCCCTTCTTCGGCGTGCCCCTCCCTAATCCCCCGCCGCCGACGGAACGAGCGCAACGAGCTGCAGCGGCACCTCATCGTTCTCGAGACGTACGAGTTGGATCGGGCTACCATCCGGCTGAGTGAGCTGGGCGCAGCACAGGCCGAAGGTCCCCTCCGCGCGCGACGGATTGCCAACGGCCCTGATCGCGTCACCAGCCTGGATCGTTTCACGGGTCCAGCCACTGCGGGACATGCTCACGGCCGCGCCCAACTCGACTTCCCATTCCACCATCTCGCCATCTTCGCTCTCACTCTCGATGAAGATGAAGGAATGCGGATTCCGGAAGTTGAACCTCGTGACGGTACCGATTACTTCCACGTCCTGCGTGTCATCGTAGAACGGCGTGCTGTTATGGTGCGCCTCGGCCGGGAATCCCGTGACGGAGAGTCCGAGGACGACAACGGCGGCGAGTGATGAAATCCAGAAAAGTGCTTTCACCGGTCTGTCTCCTTGAGGTTGCACACTATATATGAGTGCCCTTAATCAGCATATCAGTGCTCTCAGTCAGTGCTTCTTAGCGATACTTCGGAATCATGTACTTCACCGCACGACGCGCGTCTTCCGCATCACAATCGTACGGGTTGAGCTTGTAGCCCTCCCGGGCCGGGAGCCAGCGCGTCGTATATGACGCGGGTTCCCGCAGAAACATCGGGTCCTCGACCGTCAGCGTCATGCGCAACTCCTCTCCTTCGCGCCAGTACCGCTCGGTCACCCTCTTGAGTTGGGACGACGGAATCCCGTTGTAATCGTCGAATCCAGTGATATCGAAGACGAAGTGCGTCGTCTCGACCAGGAGCGCGTCGCCCTCGTATCGACCCACCGAAAAACCCTGGACGGTGTATTCGTTCAAGGGCGGCTCGCGCCCGTCCAGCCACACGGTACGAAGCTGGTCGTCCTTCTCGTAGCGGAACAAGACCCGATCCGGCCACTGCACGACTTCCATGTAATACGGATCGTACTGGAGCGCCGGCGACGCCGACGGAACGCAGTCGTACTTCGGTGCGATCGCCTCATCGAAGACCTCCTGATAGGCGAGCGCACGCTCGTTGAGCACGGGGAAATTGTCCGGTGTCCAGGGCATATTCGGCCCGTTGATCCGCCGCACGCGCCCGCCGCCGTCCCAAACCCCCACAAAATCGGGAATCACTCCTTCGGCCGTTTGGGCCGAAGCCCCCACGAAAGCCCCGTCCATTGCGACCGCAAACAGGGCGGCCGCTGCGGCCAGGCATGCTAGTGGTCGAGAAAGCACCAGGTTGTCCGTCTCCCTCATCCTCTCTCTCCTTGATTCCTGCGATCCACGGGAACTTGGGATACCCCTCACACTCGTTTTCGGGCCACTTCGGGCCACCTTACGCAGAGCCGAAGTTAGGCCCACTCCCGGCCCAAGGATAGAGGGGTCGGCGTAGTGCCCGATTTACGTCCAGGAAGCCCTGGCGGGGGCCCGCCTCCCCGAGTATCCTTGTTGCCATCAGGTCCTTCATGGAGTGCTAGGGGCAAGTCCACTTGAAAGGAGACGACACATGAAGCGTCTTTCCTGTGCAGTACTCGCCGCCGCCTTCCTCGCACTGTCCGCGCCGGCGGATTCTTCGGCGCAAGCGAGCGTGTTCCTTGGCGGGGGCACAACGATTCCCGTGAGCGACTACAACGACTTCGCCAACGTCGGATGGCAGGGATGGGGAGGAGTTCTCGTCCCGGTGGGCGACGCGGGTTTCTCAGTGGGAGCCGAGGGCTTCTACGGCAGCAATAACCACGACACCGACGGCGAAAAGACGAACCTGTATGGCGGCGTGGCCGTCGTCGGGATGACGTTCGGGGAAGAGGATGCGATAGCACCCGCCGTCTACGGGGGATTGGGCTTCATGACCCACTCGTTCAAGTCCGACCCTGCCCCCGCCACTGAGGGCTCGGACACGTCCCTGGCCGCGGGCTTTGGTGCGGGTGTCGGAATCCCGCTCGGGAGCATCGGTGTATTTGTAGGTGGTTCTTTCGTCACAGGCTTCAGCGACAACTCGGGAACCAAGTACATCGGGATCGGCGCGAGCGCGATGATCCCGATCGGCGGTTGATCCCGGTCAACACGAGCAACTAGTACGGCGGGTCTTCGCGCGAACTGATCGCTCGAAGATCTGGCAGCGACAGGGGGGGAGGTCCCGCACGGGCCTCCCCTTTTCGTTCTGGGGCGGCCTACTGAGAGCGTCGCCCGATTTCCCGGAGATCGCGGAGCACCTCGTGGACGCCGACATCAATTCTACCAGCTTGAGCCCGGACAACCTGGTGTCAACGCTGTTGCGAGTGGTCGAACTGGAAGCGGAACATGGCCGAGTGGCAGGCTGAAGAGACCCCGGACGCGGCCACGCGTCTCATCGACATCGTCACTGCGCTGGTGCGGGAGCTGCATCCTTCGCGCGCGCTCAAGGTGACCCTCGACAGAGATCTCGACCGGGACCTCCAATTCGATAGTCTTGGGCGCGCCGAGCTCCTGCTACGCCTCGAACGGGCGTTTGCCGTCGCGCTACCGGAGCAACTGCTCGCCACCGCAGAGACACCGCGCGATCTCCTGCGAGCGCTCGCCACGGCACGGCCGGCGATCGCCCGCGGACACCCGATCAGGATGGGAACGCCGCCCGAGCTCGAAGCGGGGAGCGTGCCGGAAAATGCCGATACCCTGGCTGACGTGCTCGCCTGGCATGTCGCACGACAACCGGAACGCCCACACGCGTATCTCTACGAGAGCGGTGACGCGGCGCCCCAGCTGCTGACTTATCGCGATCTCGATCACGCCGCACGCGGTGTCGCAGCGGCACTTGCTGCACGTGGGTTCTCGCCGGGGCAGACTGTGGCGATCATGTTGCCAACGAGTCGCGACTATCTCGCGACGTTCCTCGGCATTGTGCTGGCGGGCGGCGTGCCGGTGCCGATCTACCCGCCGGCGCGGCCGTCGCAGCTCGAGGATCACCTTCGGCGTCATGCACGTATTCTCCAAACGGCTGAGACCAAGTACTTGGTCACCGTGCCCGAAGCGCAGACCGCCGCGCGGCTGTTGCGTGGTCAGGTGGACTGTCTTCGCCATGTGCTGACCGCAACCGATCTTGCCGGCGATCCGGGGGCCTTCGCACCGCCGCCGATCAAGGCGACCGACACGGCGTTCGTGCAGTTCACTTCGGGCAGCACCGGCCAACCGAAAGGTGTCGTGCTGACGCACCAGAACATCCTGTCGAACATCCGGGCCATGGGTGAAGCGACTCGCGCCGGGTCGAAAGACATCTTCGTCAGCTGGCTACCGCTCTATCACGACATGGGCTTGATCGGCGCTTGGCTCGGGAGCATGTACTTCGCCATGCAGGCGGTCCTGCTGCCGCCATTGACCTTTCTTGCTCGCCCGGAGCGCTGGCTGTGGGCGATTCACGAACATGGCGGAACCATGTCGGCAGCGCCGAACTTCGGATTCGAGCTGTGTGCGTCCAGAGTCCCCGACGCGGCGCTCGAAGGCTTGGACCTCGCGACGTGGCGGCGCGCGTTCAACGGCGCGGAGCCCGTCAGCCCGGCCACGGTGCGTCGTTTCAGTGAGCGCTTCGCGGCCTACGGCTTTCGGGCCCAAGCGATGGCGCCCGTGTACGGCCTCGCCGAGGCGGCGGTTGGCTTGGCGTTTCCGCCGCTCGACAGCGGCGCCGTGATCGACCGGATCTGTCGCGGTCCGTTCGAGCGCGAAGGCCGGGCACGCCCGGCCGAGACGGATGACGCCACGTCGCTCGAGTTCGTCGCCTGCGGACGACCCTTGCCGGGGTACGAGATACGCATCGTCGGCGCGACGGGTCGCGAGTTGGGCGAACGGGAGGTGGGCCGTCTCGAGTTTCTCGGACCGTCGGCCACGAGCGGCTACTTGAAGGACCCGACGGCCAGTGAAGCGCTGTTTGACGGAGACTGGCTCGATTCCGGTGACCTGGCGTATATCGCCGGCGCCGACGTCTACCTCACGAGTCGAACAAAGGATGTGATCATCCGCGCCGGCCGAAACATATACCCCTACGAGGTGGAGGAGGCGGTGGGTGACATCGACGGCGTGCGCAAGGGTTGCGTTGCCGTGTTCGGCAGCACCAACCCGGTGAGCGGTACCGAAAAGCTCGTGGTCATGGCTGAGACCCGTGAAGAGGAGCCATCGGCCCTAGAGCGGATGGCCGCCGCCATCGCCACGCGGGTCAACGACGTGCTCGGCATGCCGGCCGACGACGTCGTCCTCGCCCCGCCGCGAACCGTGCTGAAGACCTCGAGCGGCAAGATTCGTCGGGCCGCGAGCCGCGAGGTTTACGAGCGGGGAGACATCGGCAAGCGCGCGCGCTCGGTGTGGTGGCAGGTGACGCGTTTGGCGTTGTCTAGCGCCGCATCGCGTTGGCGGGTGTTGCGCCGCACGGCCGCCGAGATCTGCTATGGCATTTACGTCGAAGTGATCTTCTTCTTGATCGTCATACCGGTGTGGATCGGCGTCGCCCTCCTGCCGCCGGGCCCACGATGGGCGTTGATCCGTCGCGGCGCGAGAATGTTGTTCCGCGCCGCCGGAATTCCGTTTCTCGTTGACGGCATCGAGCGATTGCCGCACGACACGGCCTGCGTATACGTCTCAAACCATGCGAGCTACCTCGACGGTGTCGTGGCGATCGCCGGGCTGCCGGGCACTTTCAGTTTTGCGGCGAAAGCCGAACTCGAAGAGCGATTCGTTTCGCGTATTTTCTTGCGTCGCATCGGTGCACATTTCGTCGAGCGCACCGATGTCGAGAAAGGCCTCGCTGATGCGCGAGCGGAGGTACGCGCGGCCCAGCGAGGTGAATCCTTGTACTTCTTCCCGGAAGGCGGGCTGACCCGCGAACCGGGTTTGCGCCCGTTTCACCTCGGCGCATTCGCCGCCGCCGCTGAAGCGGGCGTGCCCGTCGTGCCGGTCACCATTCGCGGGACGCGTTCTATTCTGCGCGGCGGTTCCTGGTTCCCGCGGCGCGGTACCCTCACCTTGGTGGTCGCCGAGCCGGTGTATCCGGACGGTAGTGATTGGGCGGCTTCGGTGAGGCTTCGCGATGAGGCGCGCGCGCGCATGCTCAAGCACCTTGGCGAGCCCGATATCTCGGTAGACTGATGGCTCTCGCTGCTGAAGGCTGCACACACACCAGGGCTCCCGCCGGCCGCCGAGAACGGTTGGGTAAGATAGCAGCGAGCGTTCCATGCCGTTAAGTTGAAGCCCCGCAGACCTTCAGGAGCCGCCGAACCCCAGCCGAACATGGCTCGATTGATCGTTGTCCCCTTGGATGGTTCTTCCTTCGCGGAGATCGCCCTTCCCACCGCGTTCACGATCGCTCGTGCGTGGAACGCTGAGATCGAAGTGGTGATGGCCCACGAACCGATCCCCATGCCCGGGGTCGACTACGGTTACGGTCTCTGGGAACACAGGTCGAAGGAGGGAGCGAAGGAGTACCTGGCGCAGATCGTGGCGCGGATCAAAGACGAAGTCGGCTCGGACGTAACCTCGACTATCGTGGTGGGTGTGGCCGCGGAGGCGCTGGAGCGCCACGCCAGCTCCAAGGAGGCCGACCTCGTGGTCATGACCAGTCACGGCCGCGGACCGCTCAGCCGGATGTGGCTCGGGAGTGTGACCGACCGGTTCATTCGCCGCACTTCGACTCCTGTCCTGATCGTTCGGCCGGAGGAAGGCGAGGAGCCGGATCTGTCGAAGGAGATCAGCTTCGACCGCGTTCTCATCCCCGTGGATGGATCCGAGGAAGGAGACGCAATCCTGACCCCGGCCCTGGCCCTCGGAAGGGCGTGCGACTCGGATTTCGTGCTGCTGCACGTGAGTGGCTATACCGAGGAGTTCGCCTCCAGCTACCTACTTGACACCATACAGATGAACGTGGAGACGGTGGAAGAGGAAAGGAAGAAGGCGGCGGAGGATATCGATGCCCGAGTCGAGCGTTTGGGCGCCGAGGGCGTGCGGGTCACCGGCCAGGTGGTGCTCGACAACAACCCATCGCACGGGGTGCTGCACTTCGCCTCCGAGAACGACATCGACCTCATCGCGATGGCAACCCACGGCCGAGGGCGCGTCGCGCGCATGGTCCTCGGGAGCGTAACCGACAAGGTGATACGTGGCGCGCACCGCCCGGTGTTGGTCTGTCGGCCTCCGGAGGAGTCGGCCTAGGATCCGGGCGCAATGCGGAAATGCCGTGGAGAGCTCGTAGGCTTGTCGTACCCTAACCCGGTCTGGGACCGCCCTTGCCCTATCACCGGCCAGACCCGACACTGAGGTTGGCGCGTCGCGATGACCGGGCACGCCACGTCTGTCCGCTGGTGGTACCCGCCGGAAGCTCGACATCCGATCGAGGAGGAACCCGTGTGGCGCTGTGACCGACGAAGCCTCGTCGCACTCCCCGCCATGCTGCTGTTGGCGGGCGCGTGCACGTCAGACTCCCAAGCGCGGGCCGTCCAGGAGCAGCTGCGCCTGTCGAACGCCTTGGACAGGGTCCAGCAGACCGACACCTCATTCGCGGCGCTGCTATCGTCGGCGTTTCGCGGCGCCGCCGAGTCCGTACTCCCGTCCGTGGTGTTCGTATCCGTAGAGCGCGAGATCGCCGGCGAGATGCCTGCGCAGATCCCGGACCTGTTCCGCCGCTTCTTCGATTTCGACGCACCCGCGCCGGAGACCCCGGTGCCTCCACAGATCGGATCGGGCTCCGGTTTCGTGTTCGACGACGAGGGGCACATCATCACCAATCACCACGTCGTGGCGGAGGCGACCCGTGTCGACGTGCGCACCTTCGACGGGCAGGAGTTCGAGGCAGAAGTGGTGGGAAGCGACCCCGTGACGGACATCGCCCTGCTCCGTGTGGGCGCTCACGGTGGGGAGCTCTCCCGCGCTCCGATCGGCGATTCCCAGAGTCTGTTGATCGGAGACTGGGTCATCGCTCTCGGCAACCCACTCGGGCTCGATTTCACGGTCACGGCGGGTATCGTGAGTGCCAGGGGCCGACGACTGACGGGTCGCCAGTCGGCGGTCGAGTCCTTCATTCAGACCGACGCCGCCATCAACCCGGGAAACTCGGGCGGACCCCTCGTCGACCTGTCCGGGCGGGTGGTGGGGATCAATACCGCGATCGCCGGGAGCGATCGCTTCGTTGGCTATGGTTTCGCCGTGCCCATGAGGCTCGCCCTGGAAGTGGTCGATGACCTGCTCGAGTATGGGTACGCGCGGCGTCCCCGGCTCGGGATTCGAGTGAGTTCGGTGACGGCGGTGGACGCGGAGGTCTACGGACTCGACCGAGTTCGAGGCGCCGAGGTGAACACGGTCGATCCGGATTCGCCGGCCGAGGGACGGCTCGAGGTGGGCGACGTGATCCTGGAGCTCGACGGGGACCCGATCGAGACGGCGAACGACCTCACCGCCGGTCTCCGACTGCGTGATCCGGGTGAGGAAGTGGAGCTGGTTGTGCAACGCGACCGCCGACAGCAGCGGATTCGTGTCGTACTCGGCGAGTTCGAGCAGGAAGAGGCGGAGACACGGCCGGTTCCCGGCCCCGACGATGCCGAAGAGCTCATGGGCTTCCGGCTGCAATCGCTGACGCCGCAGCTCGCCAACCAGTTCGGGATCGAGCGCGACTCCGGGTTGATCATTACCGACGTCCGTCCCTTCAGCCAGGCGGCCCGCGCTGGCGTTCGGGCCGGCCAGATCCTCTTGGAGCTGAATGGCGAACCGGTCCGCAGCACGTCGGCGTTCCGGGACCAAGCTGAAGGCCTGGAAGCCGACGATGTCGTGTCGCTCCGCGTCATCGATCCGGAAGTGGGAGAGACGATTGTGAACTTTCGCGCGCGCCGGCCTTGAACCCCGGCTGAGACTCGCGACGGCATGCGCTCTGACACCTACGATCCGCCAAAGGCAACGGACCGTCGGGCGGGCTACATCCGCTGGTTCGCCGATCTGACCAACGAGGAGGTCGCCGTAGTCGGAGGCAAGAACGCCTCTCTCGGCGAGATGGTCGGCAACCTCGGACAGGCGGGAATTAGCGTCCCGGACGGCTTCGCCACCACCGCCGACGCCTACCGGAGGTTCGTTCACGAGAATGAGCTTGACGAGCCCATCCGCGACGCCCTAGACCGAAAGGACCGAGGCCAAGCGACCCTGGAGGACACCGGGCGAACCATCCGGAGCCTAATCCTCAACGGAGCCTTCCCGGGGGACGTCGAGGCGGAGATCCGGCAAGCCTACCGTGCGCTGTCGGAGCGGTACGGGGGCGATGCCGTCGACGTGGCGGTCCGGAGCAGCGCCACCGCTGAGGACCTCCCCGAGGCCAGCTTCGCCGGCCAACTCGAGAGCTACCTGAACGTGACCGGCGAGGACGAGCTCTTGCATACCTGCCGCCGGTGCTATGCCTCGCTCTTCACCGACCGGGGCATCAGTTACCGCGAAGAGCGTGGCTTCGATCACATGGAGATCGCGCTCTCGGTCGGCGTTCAGAAGATGGTTCGGTCCGACACGGGGTCGGCCGGAGTCCTCTTCACCCTGGACACCGAGACGGGCTTCCCCGACGTGGTCATCATTGACGCAGCCTGGGGCCTGGGCGAGAGCGTAGTCCAGGGCCGGGTGAACCCGGACCGGTATATGGTATTCAAGCCCCTCCTCAAGGCGGACGTCAAGCCGATTCTGGAGAAGGCCCGGGGCGAAAAGGAGCAGAAAGTCGTCTACTCCGACGACGGATCGGGTATCAAGAGCGTCGAGACGAATGAGAAGGAGCGTCTTTCGTATGTCCTGAGCGACCCGGAGATCCTGAAGCTGGCCACCTGGGGCATGGTCATCGAGGACCACTACGGGCGGCCGATGGACGTGGAGTGGGCCAAGGACGGGGAGACCGACCAGCTCTTCATCGTCCAGGCCCGACCCGAGACGGTCCAGTCACGGGAGTCGCTGGAGTCGCTGCGCACATACACCCTAAGAGAGGAGGGGCATCCGCTCGTCCGGGGCGTGAGTGTGGGCAACGCCATAGCGTCGGGCACGGTCCGACGCATTGAGGACCCTGGAGAGGGTGGACGTTTCCGCGACGGAGACATCCTGGTCACGGAGCGCACGGATCCGGACTGGGGCCCGATCCTGAACCGAGCCGGTGGAGTCGTGACCGACTTAGGGGGACGGACGAGCCACGCTGCGATCGTGAGCCGCGAACTCGGTGTCCCGGCCATCGTCGGAACCGAGAACGGCACGCAGATCCTGGAAGACGGGATCGAGGTGACGGTTTCGTGCGCCGAGGGCGACGAGGGAATCGTTTATGAGGGCTTGTTGGACTTCGAAACCGCCGAGGTGAATCTGGAAGGGCTGCCCGACACAAAGACACGGATCATGTTGAACATTGCCAATCCGGCCGCATCGTTCCGCTGGTGGCGGCTGCCCTGCCGCGGCGTGGGGCTGGCACGGCTCGAGTTCACGATCGGCGACGTCATCGGAATCCACCCGATGGCCCTGGCCCGCTTCGAAGCGGTAGAAGACCCCGAGATCCGACGACAAATAGAGGAGCAGACGAAGGGCTACGACGACCGGGCCGAGTACTTCGTGGAGCGACTGGCCTGGGGCGTGGCGAAGATCGCCGCCTCGCAGTACCCGGATCCGGTCATCGTCCGCACGAGCGACTTCAAGACCAGCGAGTACGCAGAACTCCTGGGAGGAGAGGGCTTCGAGCCGCGCGAAAACAACCCGATGCTCGGCTTCCGGGGAGCGTCCCGCTATTACAGCGAACGCTACCGGCCCGGCTTCGAGCTCGAATGTCGGGCCATCCGGCGCGTCCGGGACGAGATCGGCCTGGAAAACGTAGTGGTGATGATTCCCTTCTGCCGGACGTTGAACGAGGCGGATCGGGTACTGGAGGTACTCGCGGAGAACGGCCTTCAGCGCGGCGCGAACGGCTTGGAGGTCTACGTCATGGCGGAGGTGCCGTCGAACGTCTTCCTGGCCGAGGAGTTTGGCCAGCGCTTCGACGGCTTCTCGATCGGGAGCAACGACCTCACGCAGCTCGTTCTCGGCGTGGACCGCGACTCCGAGGAGCTGGCGACCCTGTTCAACGAGCGTGACGGGGCGGTGAAGAGGGCCATCTCCGATCTGATCGAGCGGGCCCACGAGTGCGGCACACCTGTGGGCATCTGTGGCCAGGCGCCCAGCGACTATCCTGATTTCGCCGCTTTCCTGGTCCGGGAGGGAATCGACTCGATCTCCCTCAATCCGGACAGCGTGGTGGAGGTCTTGAAACGGGTGGCCGAGGTGGAGGGGGAGTGTGGACGGTAGGTGCGGAGGAGAGTAAGGCCGTCCCCCGTTTGCCGCCTGACCGCCGCGGTTCCTATTATCACTCCGGTGTCCCCTGCCGCCCCTGAATCCGCCACGCCGGCGAGTGAAAGAACAATGACGATGGACGTCTCTCAACCATGACGCCGGGGAACGATGAACATCGCCCGTAAACTGTTCCTGGCAATCGGAGTCCTCGTCCTCGTCCTGATCGTCGCAGTTGGGACTCTGGTACTCTCGGGGCGTAATTCCGACGGACCATCCGCGGTTTTCGGTGGCGGGCCCCTCGTGGCCGGTGAGTTGGTGACGGGCCCAGAGCCGGACTGGAGTTTCGCGCGCGATATCGGGACCATCGAACTGCAGCTCCTCGACCCTCCCCGGTCCCGATTGATCTGGATTATCGAGCACGAGGGCAAGGTCTATGTCGCGTCCGGATACATGGGCAGCGCGATTGGACGCCTGTGGAAACGATGGCCGGTGCAAGCGGAACGAGATGGTCGGGCTATCGTGCGCATTGCGGGCAAGAGGTATCGGCGCACGCTCGTGCGTATCACGACGGGGGCCGTGGTGGAGGGTGTAACTGAGGAACTCGGCCGCAAGTACGGATATACAGTCACACCCGCGGATATAGAGGAGGGGACCACCTGGCTTTTCGAGCTCGCCCCACCCGACGCAGCGATGACCGGAGCCCCCGGGTGAAACGGTTCTACTGGATTATGGGGGGTGTGTTGATCGCCGTCGCCCTCGCCGTTCTGTACGTACCGGGGGTTGGGGAGTATATCGAAGGAACGGTGTTGAGCTGGCTAGCCAGTTTGGCCGGATAGAGCGATGCATGTGAACCCGAGGGGGGAAGGATGAACGTGAGGTCGACGACGTCGGCAGTGGCGTTTGCGGCGGCGGCTTTCTGCTTCGGCGGGGCGACGGTGACACTCGAGGCGCAGGATGCGACACGGGCTCCGCGCAACCTCGACGAGTTCGACGCGATGTTCCGCGAGTTCTCGAATTGGGGGCGCTGGGGCGCAGACGACGAGCGCGGGACGCTGAACCTGATTACGCCGGCCAAGACCCGTGAGGCAGCCGCACTGATCCGAAGCGGGATCACGGTATCGCTCGCGCACAATCCGATACCAGAAGAGGCGCCCGACAACCCGGACGCCGCCTTCGAGCACGTCATGGGCCGGAGTCTCCGGAGTGACACGTACACGTTCACGTATCACGGCTACGGGGTCAGCCACATCGACGCGCTCTGCCACTTTGCCCACGAGGGCCGGCTCTACAACGACGTTCCGATGTCGGCGAACACGTCCGAGGGGTGCGGCAAGAACGGTATCCACAACCTCAAGAGCGGCATCGTCACGCGCGGCATCCTGCTCGACATCCCACGGCTCAAGGGCGTGCCCTACCTCGAACCGACGACCCCGATCTACGTGGAGGATATCGAGGCGTGGGAACGCCAGGCCGGCGTCACGGTCTCGGCCGGAGACGCCATCTTCGTATACACGGGCCGCTGGGCGCGACGCCAAGCGCTCGGACCGTGGCGCGTGTCGGGCAACAGCGCCGGTCTGCACGCGTCTGTGATCCCCTGGCTCAAGGAACGCGACATCGCGTTCGTGGGGAGCGATGCGGCGACCGATGTGATGCCTTCGCTGGTCGAGGGCATCACGCAGCCGCTCCATACCTTTCTGATCGCAGGCCTGGGCTCGAACATCTTCGACAACATGGACCTCGAGGCGCTCGCCGAAACGGCGGACCGTCTCGACCGCTGGGAGTTCATGCTGACGGCGGGTCCGATTCCAGTGACCGGTGGCACCGGTTCTCCGCTCAACCCGATCGCAGTGTTCTGATGGACGTCTCTCAACGATGACCCCCGACCTCTCCCGAAGAGACCTCCTCAAGGCCTCCGCCCTCGCGGGTGGGGCCAGTCTCGTCAGCGCGTTGGGTTTCGACTTGAAGCCCGCCTACGCAGCCGCCCGTGAGCTCAAGATCTCCAACGCGCGGGAGTTCAAGACCGTATGTCCCTACTGCGCCGTGGGGTGTGGGGCGATCGCTTACGTGCACGGGAGCGGGGGCCTGAACACGGTCAACTCCATCATCCACGTGGAGGGCGATCCGGACAGCCCCATCAACGGCGGAACGCTGTGCCCGAAGGGCGCCGCCCAGATGCAGCTCGCCATGAGCCCGCGTCTCGAGAAGGGCCCCAAATACCGTGAAGCGGGCGCTTCGGAGTGGACCGAGGTCACCTGGGACTTCGCGATGGACTGGTTCGCCAGGAAGTTCAAGGATTCCCGGGACGCCTCCTTCGTGGAGCAGGACGAGCAGGGCCAAACGGTCAATCGCTGCGAGGGCATCGGCTGGGTGGGAAGCGCCACGGTTGCCAACGAGGACGCCTACTTCATCACCAAGACGATGCGCACGATGGGGCTGGTCTACATCGATCACCAGGCCCGCATATGACACAGCCCCACAGTGGCCAGTTTGGCCGCAACGTTCGGGCGGGGCGCCATGACAAACCACTGGAAGGACATCAAGAACGCCGATGTGGTGCTGGTCATGGGTGCGAACCCGGCGGAGAATCACCCCTGCGGGTTCAAGTGGGCGCTCGAGGCCCGAGATGAGCGCGGCGCCCAGATCATAACGGTCGACCCCCGCTACACCCGCACTTCCGCCGTTGCCGATCGTCACGTGCAGATACGCCCCGGCTCCGACATCGCGGTCCTGGGCGGGATGATTCACAAGATTATGGAGGAAGGGCTCTTCCACGAGGAGTACGTGCGGCTGCACACCAATGCCTCCTTCATCGTGGAAGAGGGCTTTGGATTCGAGAACGGTCTTTTCGCGGGCTTCGACCAGGCCCAGGGCGCCTACGACCGCACGGCATGGGAGTACGAGCGGGGCTCGGACGGATTCGTGCTCCGGGACATGACGCTGCAGCACCCCCGCTGCGTCTTCCAGCTCCTGAGGGATCACTACAGCCGCTACACGCCCGACGTGGTCGCGCAGATCGCGGGATGCTCCGCCGAGGAGTTCCTCTCGCTGGCGGAGATCGTCTGCTCCACGGGGACCGCCGACCGGGTGGGCACCATCATGTACGCCGTGGGCTGGACGATGCACACCGTCGGGAGCCAGATCATCCGAACGGCCGCGATCCTCCAGCTCATCCTCGGCAACATCGGCCGGCCGGGCGGGGGCATCAACGCGCTCAGGGGTCACGCCAACGTGCAGGGCGCGACGGACCACGCCATCGTGGCGGGAATTCTTCCGGGCTACCTGAGAGTTCCGAGCCCGGCTCAGGCGTCCCTGGCGGGCCATCTCACGGAATCCACGCCCCGCCCGCTGGTGCCCGACACGGTCAACTACTGGGGCAACTACCCCAGGTTCATGGTCTCCCAGCTCAAGGCGTGGTTCGGCGACACCGTGGGGCCGGACAACGAGTTCGGATATCACTACCTGGGCAAGCCGGCGGACGACGCGACGTGGCTGTCCATGTGGGACCAGGCGCATCAGGGAAGACTCGAGGGGCTCGTGGCCCTGGGCTTCAACCCGCTCCTGGCCGGCCCGGACGTGCCTCGCCTTCTGCGCGCCATGGCCAACCTGCAGTGGAAGGTGGTCATCGATCCGTTCATGTTGGATTCCGCGGAGTTCTGGCGGGCACCGAACGTCGATCCGGCCGAGATCCAGACCGAGGTCCTCTATCTTCCGGCCACGCACTGGGTCGAGCGCGCCGGCTCCTTCACCAACTCGGGCCGCTGGGCCCAGTGGAAGGAACAAGCCATCGACGCACCGGACGGGGTCCGCTCCGATACGTGGATCCTCTCCGAGCTCTTCCAGCGCGTAAAGGCGCTGTATGAGGAAGAGGGGGGTGCGTACCACGAGCCGATCCTCAACCTCCAGTGGAACTACCTGAACCCGCGTGAACCCCGCCTGGAGGAGTTGGCCAGGGAGATCAACGGCTACGACCTGTCGACGGGCGAACTCCTCTCGTCGTTCGGCCAACTCCGCGACGATGGCACGACGTCATCGGGAAACTGGCTCTACACAGGCAGCTTCACGGAAGAAGGAAACATGATGGCCCGGCGTGGGACCGACGATCCCTCGGGAATGGGCTTCCACCACGACTGGGCGTTCAGTTGGCCCCTGAACCGGCGAGTGCTCTACAACCGGGCGTCGGCCGACGGGGAGGGCAGACCCTGGGACGGCGGCCGGGCGGGCATCCGGTGGACGGGAGAGCGGTGGATCGGTGACGTGCCCGACTACGGACCCACCACGCCACCCGATCAGGCCGGCGCCTTCATCATGACGGAGGAGGGCGTGGCCAGGCTGTTCACAACCTATCTGGTCGACGGGCCATTCTCCGAGCACTACGAGCCGGTGGAGAGCCCGACGCCCAACATCCTCCACAACGACGTTGCGACGAACCCGCTGATCCATTGGTACGACGGTGTCCAGGAGACGCTCGCCAATGGCTCGGACGACTTCCCTTACGCATGCACGGTGTACCGCGTCGTGGAACGCGAACACTTCGTGACGTCCAACGTCCCGTACCTGGTAGAGCTCATGCCGGACTTCTTCGTCGAAGTCCCGGAGGGCTTGGCCGTCGAGAAGGGGATCGAGAACGGCGAGCGCGTCCGCGTGTGGTCCAAGCGGGGTGAGGTGGAGGGGGTGGCCGTGGTGACCAAGCGCATCAAGCCGCTCACAGTGAACGGCCAGACGTGCTGGACCGTCGGCATTCCCGTGCACTGGGGATTCAAGGGGATCACGACAGGTTCGATGGCCAACAACCTCACGCCCTTCGTCGGGGACGCCAACACGAGTTGCCCCGAGTTCAAGGCCTTCCTCGTCAACCTGGAGAGAGCCTGATGGCCCAGGGCACGCAGGGCCCCCAGGGCAGCCTCGCCGTCAAACGGGTCTCCGCGTCACCCGACCCCGCCCCCGGGATCCGTACCGGACCCGAGTACGCGAAGCTGATCGACATCTCGCGCTGTATCGGCTGCAAGGGGTGCGAAGTGGCCTGCAAGGAGTGGAACGAGCTCGGGGTGGAGCCCACGGAGAACTTCGGCAGCATGCAGAGCCACCGTGACCTCGGCCCGGATACCTGGCTCCTCATGCGCTTCAACGAGATCGAGGTGGGGGGCGACCTCCAGTGGCTGATCAAGAAGGACGCCTGCCTTCACTGCGAGGAGCCCGGCTGTCTGTACGCCTGCCCGGCGCCCGGAGCGATCGTCCAGTACGAGAACGGCATCGTCGACTTCAACCAGGAGCAGTGCATCGGCTGTCAGCTGTGTGTGTCGGGTTGCCCCTTCGACATCCCCCGCTTCAATCCGGACACCCGCAGGGTCTACAAGTGCAACATGTGCGTCGATCGGGTCGAGGCGGGGCTGGAGCCGGCGTGTGTGAAGACCTGCCCCACGAACGCAATCTCCTGGGGCACCAAGGAGGACATGGTGGCGCTCGCGGAGAGGAAGGTGGAGGGCCTGCAGGCGCGGGGCTTCGACAACGCCACCCTCTACGACCCGGCGGGCGTCGGCGGCACGCACATGATGTACGTGGTGCCGCACGGCGACCAGCTCGCCGAGTACGATCTGCCTGCCGATCCCACGGCCGCACCGGGCGCCCTCGCCGCCCTTGGGGGCCTCAGACAGCTCGGCGCCTCCGCGCTCGGCCTCGGACTCCTGGCCACGGCCCTCCACTACCTGGGATTCGGGCCTCAGGCGCCTGAGCCGGAGCGGAGCGGCCAAACCGGCGGGAGCACCCAGGCATGAGCGATCGCCGAGACCTCAAGCGCTTCACCTACGCCGAGCGGGTCATCCACTGGGTGGCCGGCCTGTCCTTCGTATTCCTCCTCTTCACCGGGCTCGCCTTCTCTCATCCACGGCTCTTCTGGATCACCAGCCTGGTCGGCGGCGGACCGACGGCCCGCGTCCTTCACCCGTGGATGGGTGTCCTCTTCACCGCATCGATGGTGGTCATGTTCCTCATGTGGGCAAAGGACATGTCGATCCAGAGCCGGGACCGGGCGTGGCTGAAGGCGATGAAGCACTATGCGGTCCACGACAAGGACAACGTGCCTCCAGCCGGCAAGTACAACGGCGGCCAGAAGCTGTTCTTCTGGTCCATGGCCGTCCTCGGTGTGGCGTACATCGTGACGGGGATTCCCATGTGGATGCCCGGGGGCGTCCTGGGCCTGGGCCCGTTCTACGGAGGCATCGTGAACGCCATGCGCGTGGTCCATTACCTCTCCACGGTGGGCGGTGGACTGCTCATGATCGTACACGTATACCTCGGCACGATCGCGTATCCGGGGACGCTCGAGGGGATGCTTCACGGATCGGTCTCGCGCGCCTGGGCCAAGCTCCACCACCCGCTGTGGCAGAAGGAAGAGTCCGGCTCTTGAGACCCCGTCTGACCCGGGCTCACCGGACTGATGTCCCGGTCCCCTGAGTCAGTGGAAATCGTCTGAGTGGAAAATCTCTGGAGTGTCCGCCGCGCCCGAGCGGTCCATCTTCTCGGCCAGACCCCACACGCGGAGGAGATCCTCACGTTCTACGTGGAGCTCACCGAGGCGCAGGAGGGCCTGGCACACCACTTGGCGGACCGCGGCCTGGCGGCAGACCTGCTCACGGCCGTTCGGTCCCAAGGGGGTGAATTCCCCCGGCTCCGGGTGGAGGTGCTTCCGCTCGAGGCGCTCGCCGCTCCCTTCCGCGACTTCCTCTCCAGGGTGTCGGATCTCGGGACCGAGACGATCAAGGAGCGCGCCCGCGCCCTTCTCTCTCAGGACGATGACGACCGACTCGACCCGCTTCGCGCCGCGGTGCACTCCTGGAGGAGGGCGGACGAGACTGAAGAGTTCCACTTCTACGCCCGTGCCTTCCTCGAGCCCGTGATCACGTCGATGGTCCAGGCTGACTCGATGGCCCAGGCGGACTCGTTGGCCCCTGCGGACTTGTCGGCCCCGGCCGACTCGTTAACCCCGGCCGACTCGTTGACCGGAGCGGGCCCGAGTCGGCCCGCCGATTGGATCGAGAATTTCTGCTATGCATGCGGCGGGCCGCCCCAAGTGGCCGTGCTCCGGGATCTCCCCGACGCCGTCGGTCGTCGCAGTCTGGTGTGCTCCATGTGCGCCGCGGAGTGGCGCTTTCAACGCCTCACGTGTCTTCACTGCGGCGAGACCGAGGCAGACAAGCTTCCGGTGCATACGGCCGAGTCCATCCCCCACGTTCGAGTCGACGCGTGCACCACGTGCTCCCGATACGTCAAAACGGTGGATCTGCGTAAGGAGGGCAACGCTGTCCCCCTCGTGGATGAGTTGGCGGCGGTCGAGTTGGATATCTGGGCGCAAGAGCAGGGGCTGGCGAAGTTTCGGGCGAACGTGCTTGGGTTGTAGCCTTGTTTTCGCGTTGTACGCGGATCAATTTGCCGTTGATCGAAACCCCTGGTATCGGAGGCCTCCAGTGAAAACCGACCCTTCCGCCATCCCGATGAATCTCGACCTCAGCCGACGTGAGCTTCTTCGGCAAGCAGGACTGGTCACGGTTGGACTAGCCGTCACGCCGGTGGCCGGGTGGCCCGCGACCTGGTTTGCCCAGGAGTTCCAGGTGGTGCCGTTCACGGATGTGCCCGAGAACTTCACGGGCCTTCGGGGGGGGCCCGGTGGTGGGCTGCCGGGTGAGCAGAGAGTCGCCCAGGATCTGCGTGAACTCTCGGAGCGGGTGACTCCCACCGAGGACTTCTTCGCCGTCGCGCATTACGGCTATCCGCAAGTGGACGCGGCCTCTTACCGTCTCCGATTCACGGGCCTCGTAGAGCGCCCTCTCACCCTGACGCTCGACGAGCTCAAGGCTCGGCCGAGGGTCGAACTCGAGCCCGTGTTCGAGTGCTCGGGGAATTCCAGGGGGCTCTTCCATGGTATGGTGGGGAACGCCACCTGGGCCGGAGCCGCCCTCATGCCGCTCCTCGCGGAAGCCAGGCCGGCGGCCGATACTCGGGAGGCCTATTTCTGGGCCGCCGACACCGGCACGGAAGAAATTCGAGGCGCCGAGTACGAGCAGAACTTCGCTCGCTCGATGTCACTCGAAAAGGTAGCCGAGACTTCGCCGATTCTGGCGTACGAGATGAACGGTGAGCCTCTACCCGTGGTCCACGGCTTTCCCGTGCGCCTCATCGTTCCCGGATGGTACGGAATCGCCCAGGTCAAACGGGGCCAGCCGAGGGCACACGAAGGAGGGGCGACGGCTCAGGCGGCGCGGTCATCCTCTAGTGCCTGGCTCCACTGCTCGACGCGATTCCTGCCGCTTTCCTTCGCCTGATACAGGGCC
>JBDHFN010000019.1:0-43521 GCA_039590375.1 Gemmatimonadota bacterium | reverse complement strand
GACAGTGACGGCTACCGGCAATACGACGTGAGCCCGGACGATCGGCGATTCGTGATGCTGCGCATCAGTGAAACGGCCCGTAGTGAAACCGAGCTCATTCTGGTCGACAACTGGGCCGAGGAACTGAGGGAGCGCGTAGGGAACTAGCTTAACCCCCCAGCACGTTGAACTGCCGCGTATACTTCAGCGTCAGCGAGCGACCGAGGGGGCCATCGAGCTGGTCGATCCCCTGGATTTCGTTGTAGACGAGGAAGAGACCCGTCCCCGCAGTGTTCAGCCATCCGAAGCGCACGTTCGCCGAGAGACGATCGATCTGATCGCTGTACTGGATGAGCGACTGAAGATAGATCCGCGGGGTGAAGAAGTATCCGAGGCTCACGCCCACGAGGGTCGTCTCGAACTTACCCTCAGGAAGGTCGACGTCGTTGTAGTCCAAGCGGACCGACGTGCTGAACGCCGATCCACGCCTCAGCGTGACCGTGCTCTGGATGTTCCAACGATCTCCGGACAAGAAACTCCCGGCCGTGAATCTGTTGTTCATCGAAAGATCGGCTGCGGGATTCGTGTTGAAGACGAACTGAGCCTCCCACCCGTCGTACGTTCCGGTCGGCACGACCACATCGGTACCCCTGATTGCGAAGTCCTCGTAGAGCCCCTCCCGTACCCAGTTGGCGGTCGTGAACAGGACCATTCCGTCGGGCCGTTCCCAGTGGACGTCGAGGTGGAGGCGACTCGACTCCTCGAATCCCTTTGCCACCCCGGTCCGCCGACTCCGGAACGTGTCGAAGGACGCGTGGGGGCGAATCTCCCTCAGGAACCCGTTGGGCCTGATGTATCGCTGGAAACGGCCCGAGTAAGACCGGTATCCGTCCCGCGGGACAAAGCCGACTTCGGGATTGAAGTTCTCCCCGATTTCACGGATGGCAAAGCTCCCGTCCCAACTTCGACTGGCCCAGGCGGCGTTGGCATCGTAGGCGACCTCGTTGCCCGAAAGACCCGGTGTCTCCGTCCCCGCTACGAAGGATGAGAGCGTGACTGCCTCACCGATCGCCACCCGCGCGTCCATGGCGTAGGTCCTGTTGTAATCACCGGAGGCCTCGCCGTTTCGATCGATGAACAGCGCCCCGACCCTCGAGCGGTTGGGTAGCTCCCGGGCAACCCGGGCAACCGAATAGGCATTGTCGGGCTGAATCCCGTCGACACCATTCGTCTGGATGTGGAGAAGACCGACGTTGAGGCCTGCGGCCTTGCCCGACACGCGTGCCCCACCCCTGATCGGCACCTGCTCACCGTCCGTGATCCCGATGTTCCGGCTAAAGAAGAGATCCAATCCGCCCCCACCCACGGTGAAGAAGCCCGCGTTCTCCAAGAAGAAGGGTCTCTTTTCGGGAAAGAGGAGCGAGAAGCGCGTGAGGTTCACCTGCTGGTTGTCCACCTCGACCTGGGCGAAGTCGGTGTTGGCGGTCACGTCGAGCGTCAGACCCCGTGTCACCTGGATCTTGGCCTCGCCACCGAAATCCGCGTCTTCCTTGAACGACCTCTCACCCGCCTCGTAATTCCGCGCCGCCGAGGTCAGAGCGTATGGCGTAACGGTGGCCAACCGCCGGAAGGGGGGCGTGAGCCCGCCCAAGTCGCCGGCGTAGTTCAACCGGTAGAGATTGAACTCCCGGGGCACGGGGGACCAGAAGGATTCCTCATTCAGCCGTCGGATCCGACGGGCCACGTTGAAGCCCCACGACGGGCTGTCCGTCCCGTAGCGCAGGGTGTTGAAGGGAATACGGAACTCGGCGTACCATCCCTCTCCGTCGAGAGACGTGGCCACGGTCCAACTCCCATCCCAATTCTTGTTGAAGCCGCCGCCCGCCCCCGACTGGAATCGATTCTGGCCGCCGCCCCCACCGCCCCCTCCTCCGAAGCGTCCCCCACCCCGACCCTCGTTGGCGACTTGGCCATCGTACTCGATGCCGGCCGGCGTCGTGCCGAACACGAAACCGTTTTGCTCGTCCTTATATGTGTCGAAGATCAGGACCACGTTGTCGCTCGCTGAAACCTCATAGTCGCGGATGCGCTCGCCCGAAACGATCTCGCCGGGCCGACTATCGAACGCCCATACCCCCACGTAGAGCGCCTCGTCATCGAAGACGATCCTGACCTCGGTGGGTTCCGACGCGGGTTGCCCGTCGCGGGGCTCCCGTTGCGTGAAACGGGCCATGGGCGCCGCCCGCTGCCACGCCGCATCGTCGAGGCGGCCGTCGATAACCGGCGGATTCGAAATCCCCGCCGCGACGGCAAGCCCGCTCGGGGGCATTGTGGGGTCGCCGGCCTCGTCGGAGACGGGCCCGACTTGGGCGCTCAGGGTCGAAGCGACAAAGACGGCCAGAAGGCCAGCCAAGCGGAGCGGCATGGTCATTACCACGGTCAGTCGGTCGAGGAAATTGAAAAACGGACCAAAAGGTAGCGAAATGAGCGAGACGCCGCGCGGGTAGAGGCGGACGCGCCGGCCAAGCGTCCCGCGGGCGCCGTGAAGTGGCCGACGCGCTCGGCGTCGGTTAAACTTGGAAACGAGATGCAGGGTCCCATCCATCGCCGGGCTACGCTATGCGTTTTGCGACTTACACCAAATATCGAGGTGGCTGGCTCGACGCCATCAACCTCGAGGGACTCATGGAATCCCTCTCGGATTTTCTCCTGAACGGCGGCTTCGCCGGCGGACCCAACTACCACCCCTTCTGGGGATGGTCGGGGACCGAAGACACGAATTCGGTTGACGCTCTCAAGAACGCCCTTCTGAAGGCGCTGATCGAGAGCGGTCAACTCACGCCCGAGATGGTCGAGGAGCTGAGAGGCGAGGGGCAGGGAGATGAAGCCGTTCAGCAGCAGATCGCCGACCTTCTGGACGATCTGATCCAGCGCATGGTCGAGGAGGGCTATCTGACGCTGGAGGAAGGGACGCCGACCATGCCTGGCACCGTCCAGGACGTCACCGGAATGGGCGAGATCGACGAAGCCAAGGAGGCGGCCCAACAGGTTCAGTTCAACCTGACCGGTAAGGGTACGGACTTCCTCGGTTACGGGGCGCTCAAGAGCCTGCTCTCGGCGCTCGGAACTTCGAGTCTCGGCTCCCACGAGACACCGCACCTCGCCACCGGCGTCGAGGCCGACGCGACGAGCAGGCCCTACGAGTTCGGGGACACACTGAACCTCGACGTTCCCGCAACGCTCAAGAACGCCATCGAGCGGGAAGGGATCGGCGTCCCGCTCGACATCGACTATAAGGATCTCATGGTGCACCAGACCGAGTACCGGTCCTCATGCGCCACGGTGTTGATGCTCGACATCTCACATTCGATGATCCTTTACGGTGAGGATCGCTTCACGCCGGCCAAGCGTGTGGCCTTGGCTCTGTCCCATCTGATCCGCACCCGGTTCCCCGGAGACTCCCTCCATGTGGTCACGTTCGGAGACCGGGCGGAGGAGATCCCTCTCAGCCAGTTGGCGAAAGCCCAGGTGGGGCCCTTCCACACGAATACGGCGGACGGCTTGCTCCTGGCGCGAAACATTCTGAAAGCCCAGAAGAAGGACATGCGTCAGATCATCATGATCACGGACGGGAAGCCGTCTGCGATCACCCTGCCCGACGGGCTGGTCTACAAGAACTCCGGAGGGATGGACCAGCACATCCTGAGGCAGACCTTCCGAGAGGTGTCCGCCTGCCGGCGCGCCGGAATCCTGATCAACACCTTCATGCTGGCCCAGGACCCCTATCTGGTGCAGTTCGTTCAAAAGGTCTCGGAGATCGCGAGGGGTAAGGCCTACTTCACGTCGACCCAGACGCTCGGGCAGTACATCATGATGGACTTCATGCGGCGTAAACGGCGGAAGATCGCCTAGCGTCCGGAATCGAAGTTCGAGGGGACCTGAACGGCGGCGCCCGGGCGGTCGTGGATGGGCCGAGATTCCCCTTGCCACTCCGATGACTCTCGGACACGTTACGGGCCCGTCATCCCGCTCGTGCGGCGGGGATGAATCGAATCCGCCAGCGACCGGAGACGGTCGCGAACGATCTTCCCGGCCGAACTATGTCCGAGCGTATCATAGAGGGTCTCCGGATCCATATCGACCGAGACCTATGTGTCAGCTTCGGTGACTGCATTGAAGCGGCGCCAGAGGTCTTCGAGTTCGACGACGATGAGATAGCGGTCTTCGTGAGTGAGACGCGTGAGATAACTCGGAAAGAACTGATCGAGGCCTGCGCTTCTTGCCCCGTCGACGCGCTTACCGCATTCGACGAAGAGGGAGAGCAGCTCGCTCCGTGACGGACTGACCCGATGCGAAAAATTCGAACCTACCAAGACGTCACCCACGAAACCGGCTCCGACCTCCTCGAGCAGGTCGTGGATCAGCAGCGCCGACTCGCGGAACGTCTGGCCCCGGTTCGGTCCGTCGTGGCCGTCGCAAGCGGCAAGGGGGGGGTGGGCAAGAGCGCCGTTACGGCCAACCTGGCCGCGGCTCTCGCGGCCCGTGGGCTCGCGGTCGGAGCCGCCGACGCGGACCTCAACGGACCCTCGCTGGGCCGGATGTTGGGCGTATCCGGAGCCCGCTTGGTCGATCGTCCGAGCGGAGTGGCGCCGGCCTTGAGCCCGTCGGGAGTCGGTGTGGAGCCCGTCGGGAGTCGGTGTGATGTCCATGGAGTTGCTCCAGGAAGAAGAGGACGCCCCCCTTCGCTGGCGAGAGCCGGGAACGGGCGGGTTCATTTGGCAGAGCACGATCGAGACGGGGGTCCTTCGGGAGTTTCTGGGAGACGTCGAGTGGGGAGAACTGGATGTGCTCCTGGTCGACGTACCACCCGGGACGGACAAGATCGGACGACTCCTCGAGCTGATCCCCGACGTCGATCAAATGCTGCTGGTCACGACCCCCTCCGAAACGGCGCGGTTCGTCGTGTCGAAGTCGGTTCGGATGGCCCGCGAGGCCGCGGTCGGAACGATGGCCCTGGTGTCGAACATGGCGGGCCACACGTGTTCGGAGTGCGGGCATGTGTCCGAGCTCTTCACGGGCGACGGCGCGAAGCGCCTCGAGGAGGAGTCCGGCGTACCCGTCTGGGCGGAGATCCCCTTCGATCCCCGGCTCGGTGCCGCAACGGACTCGGGCACGCCGCTCGTGATCACGGACCCCGACGCCCACTCGAGCCGGGCCATCCTCGCCTTGGCCGATCGGGTCGAGGCCCATGTCGGGATCCGGGGCGCGGTGGAGGGAGCCGGCTCATGAAGTTTCTCTGCCTCGACTGCGACGATGTCATGGAGTTCGCCGAGCGGCAGATTCCCGGGGACGGTACGCTGGCGGCCGTATTCACGTGCGGATCATGCGGACGGGAAATGGCGATGCTCACCAATCCTATGGAGACGCAGTTGGTCTCCAGTATGGGCGTGAAGATCGGCGGACGCGAAGTCCCCGCGCAGCCCATGGAGCTGGCCCGTACGTCACTCGAGGGCGGCAGTGAGAGCGCGTTCGCTCTGTCGGAGGACATTCCACTCCCGTCGGGCGAGTCCCAGATCCAGGGCGAGGCCCCGGGCGCCGGCGAGGCCGCAGCGGGCCGTGTGGTGTGGACCGCCGAAGCCGCGGGTCGGCTCGAGCGTGTGCCCAGCTTCGTCCGGGGCATGGTCAAGCGGATCTACACCGATTGGGCACGCGAGAAGGGCATTTCGGAGATCACGCCGGACATCATGGACCGGGCTCGCACGGAGTTGGGCCTGGAAGGGATGTAGGCTTGTTCGGAGCCACGGAGCTTTCCTTTACCTATCCCTCGGGCCGTAGAGGCCTGCGATCGGTTTCCGTCAGGGCAGACCCCGGGGATCGCCTGGTCGTGATGGGCCCGAACGGATCGGGGAAGAGCACGCTGCTCCGCCTGGTCTCCACCGAGCTCCCTTGCAGCCCAGGGTCGCTCACCCTTTTCGGCCAGGCCAGCCGGCCCCCATCGAGAGCCCTCCGCAGAAGGATCGGCATCGTTCAGGACACACCGATCCACGTCGACGACCTCACGGGGATGGAGAACGGACTCCTGTTCGCCGAGCTCTACGGTCTGTCGAGGGAAGACTCGGTCGGCATCCTGGAGTCGCTCTTCACGTCCCTCGGCCTGGAGGATGCCCTCCACGTCCCCGCCAGGGAATACTCGTACGGGATGAAGAAGAAGCTTCTCATCGCCCAAGCTCTGGCTCACGACCCCGAGATGCTCATTCTGGACGAGCCCGCGCTGGGCCTCGATCCACCCTCGCGGGAGACGCTCCTTCGAATACTCGAGGAGCGCTCGGAGAGGGGGGTGTGCACGCTCGTCGCCACCAACGAGCCCGCTCTGGCTCAGGCGTTGGCCACATCGGTGGTCCTTCTCCACGAGGGTGAGGTGGTCGTGCAGGGCAGCCCCTCCGAGCTCCTGGCCAGGGTCGGCCGCGCCACGCGAATCGAGGTGCAGGTCCCCACGGAGCCCGCCAGCCTCGCGGCGGCCGGACCGGCCCTCGAGGGGCTCCCGGCGGATATCCTCTCGATCCAACATCTACCGGGGCGGATCGTCGCCGAGAGCGAGTCGGGCCCGGATGTCCTTCCGCAGTTGGTCAGCGCGGTCCTGGACGCTGGGTTGAAGATCGAGCGCATCGAGCTCCGTGAGCCCGACCTCACGGACGTGTTCACGCTCTTCACCGGCCAGGCCATGGGCACAACCGGCCAGACCAGGGGCACCGACACCATGGGCACCGACGAGGAGAACGAGTGAGCCTCGCCGTGTGGAGGACCGAGTGGCTCACCGCCTCACGGCGCCGCCGCCTCTTGCTCTTCAACGTCCTGATTCCCCTGACGTTCGTGGCCACCATCGCGTTCAGCCCGGCGCCCGCCGTACACGCCGCGGCCGTCTTCACGGTGCTGTTCGCGCTGTTCGGCACGTTCGGTTCGAGCATCCCGCTGATCCGTGACGGTGAAACCGGGCTTCTCCGGCGCTACGTGCTCACCGGGGCTCACCCCGGCGGCCTCCTTCTTCAACGCGTATGCGCCACCGCCGCGCTCGACCTGATCGAGCTGACGCCGTCGGTCCTGGTCATCGCGGCAGCGAGGGGGGGATCGACCTCTCAACTGGCCTTCCTCGTGCCGTCGATGGTACTCGGGCTGCTGGCAGCGAACGCGCTCGGAGCCCTCACCGCCGCCTTGGCCAAATCCGTAGCCGAGGGAGCACTCTTCTCGGCGGTGGCGGCCCTCCTCCTTCTCCACTGGGCCGGAACGTTTCGTACCCCCGTTCCAGGAACCTGGCAAGCCACATTGGAGGCGTGGAATCCCTTCCGCCCTCTCCATGAGAGTCTGCTCGCGGCGGCCGGGGCCAGCGGGCCCGACATGGGTGCGGCGCTACTCACCGCACCCGTCGGAGTCACCCTCGTGGCGCTACTTCTGCTCACGGCAGCCGGACGGTTTACGATAGGCCTCGGCGGCCGATGAGAACCGACGCGGCGAGCCGGATCGCCCGTTTGTTGACAGCCCCGAGAGGGGTCGGGTATACTCCCCCTGCTAAGCATGCACCATTTGGAACAAGCCCCCTTCGGGAGGGGCCTGAAGACAGTACTTTCACTGATCCGAACACCGCATGACAACGGCTGCGCGCCTCTAGACGAAACCCATCGTAGTCGGACGCCCTTTCGGTTTTCGAGACCGGAGCCCCGCCACCTGACGGGGGCGACCGAGGGCGCTGTTGCGATCGGCACGTGAGGGGGTAGCAGACAATAAGGGCCGAGGCCCGAGGTGCTTATGTACCGTGAAGTCTTCGTACCCGTCGACAACTCCGATAATTCACATTGGGCCGTAGATCGCGCTATCGAGCTCTGCAAGCGTTCCGAGGGGCGGATCACCGGCAATCATGTGTATGCGGCGCGTCTTCACGACGTGCGATTCCGCCAATTGGAGACCGGACTCCCGGCCCAATTCCAGAGCGCGGATGAAATCAAGCGACAGAGAAAGGTTCACGACAAGCTGATCGAGAAGGGTCTTCAGCTCATTTCGGATTCCTTTCTCGATCAGACCTCCAAGAGTTGTGAAGCCGCCGGCGTACCGCTGACGCGCCAACTCCTCGAGGGCATTAACTATGAGGAGGTCTCTCGGGAAGCGAACCGAGGCGCCGGCCGCCTCCCCAGCCTGATCGGCTTCGACCCCAACATCGCGGACAAGTACGACGGCGGGGAGAGAATCCGTAGCGACGTCATCGTGGACGAGGACGGACGGATCGTCGCCGAGGACGAGGAGCAGGATGAGAAGCTCGCCGGATCGAGCGGTCGTGATTACGACCTTCTCGCCATCGGCGCGCATGGGATCGGTAAACAACCCTACTCCCAGTTGGGCGGGATGGTCTCGCGCGTCATCCGCGAGGTTGAAAAGGACACGTTGGTCGTCAGGGACGATCGCCCGCTCGCCGGGGGTGACTGGATCGTCTGCGTCGACGGTTCCTCATACTCCTACAAAGCCATGCGGCACGCCCTGGAGATGGCCAAGGAATTCGGAGCGAAGCTGCACGTGTGCTCCGCCTTCGACGTGGAGTACCACCACGCCGTCTTCGGCAACATCAAAGACATTCTCTCCGTGCAGGCCTCGAAGGTCTTCAAGTTCGAGGAGCAGGAGGAACTCCATAACAACATCATCGACAAGGGGCTCCTGAAGCTGGCCCAGGCCAACCTCAAGAGGGCCGAGGTGATGGCGCAGGAGTTCCCCGATGTCGAGGTGGAGACGCAGATCCTCATCGGCAAGCCTTTCCAGTGCATCCTCCAGTGGGTCGAAGAGATCAACCCGAGCCTTCTGATCCTCGCTCGCCACGGTGGTCATCGGATCGAGGGCACGGACATGGGATCCCAAGCGGACAACCTGTGCCGGCTGTCACCGACGAACATCCTCCTCATCGGAACCACCGACGTTCGTCCGGACGATATTCCGTGGATCGAAGAGGACGGCGAGTCGGGGCTCGAGTGGGCGCCCGAGGCCGAGGTGCGGATCCTCAGGGTTCCGCCCTTCGCGCTGGGGATCGCCCGCAAGGCCGTTGAGGAATACGTGCTCGACAACTACGGCCCCGGCGCCAACGGCACGTATCGGGAAGAGGCGGTCGTGCAGGCGGCTCTGGACAGCATGCTGAAAAGCGCTGACGACGGCACGGAGACGGCCGTGAATGGTAAGGGAGCGGCCGCAAACGGCGGCGGGACGACCGCAAACGATAACGGGACGAAGGCGGGCACATCCGTACCCCCGCTCGGCGCCGGCGGTCTTCCAATGGTCACGAGCCCTCGCCTGGACGAAGCCATCCAGAAACTGCTTCCGACCCATATGCAGTTGATCATGGGGATTGGCACGGCGGAGGAGCTCGCGCTGGCCGAGGTGAAGGCCGAGGAGGCGATGAAGCGGACGCTCGTCACCGGCGTCGATGCCGACGCCCTGCCGGAGGTTCCCATGATCTCCGCCACGTGTCCCTACAGTGGTCACCCGCTGATGCGCGAACGGACCGCGGACGACCCGGTGGAGTGGACCCAGGAGGCCTTCGCGCGACTCAAGCTGGTGCCGTTGATCGCCAGGCCGCTCGCGCGCAACACGGTGGAGCGGTTCGCCCGCGAGAACGATTTCTGGAGGGTCACCACGCCGGTGATGGACGAGAACAAGCAGGCCATGATCGAGGCAGACGAGTTCGACATGGACACCATGTTGGTCATGTTCCGCGAGCTCCAGACCAAACAGATCAAGGCGGTTGCCGAGGGTGTCGACGGCATGACCCCCGAGATGCGCAAGTTCATCGATGAGGCGAAGGCCAACGGTGTGACGCGCTGCCCGATTCGTGACGTGGCGGAGGCCGCGGACGACTGTCCAGTGGACTTCAAGACGATCTCGCCGGACGATGCAAAGGCAGCAATCGAGCAATTCATGAACAAGGAAGCCAACGAAGCGTGACCATCGCAGCCAATCTCGGGTCTACTTCTTCGGCAACTCTGGCCCCTCCCACTCCGGAAGGGCTCGAGGTAGGTCTGCCGAGCCGTGCCCGTGGTCCTTACACGCCACACATCGTCGCGTGGAACCTCACCAAGCGCTGCAACTTGGCCTGCGCTCATTGTTATATCTCTGCGGGTTCCTGGCACGCGACCGACGATGAGCTCTCGACGGAGCAATGCCTGCGCGTTCTCGACGAGATTCTCGACGTGAACCCCAACCCCATGCTGATCCTCACGGGGGGCGAGCCCCTCCTGAGAGACGACCTGGAAATCCTGGCCGAGCGAGCCTCGACACGGGGCGCCACGGTCGTGGTGGGGACGAACGGGACGCGGCTGACCGAGAAGCGCATCGACTCGCTCATGGAGGCCGGCGTCAAGGGTGTCGCCGTCAGCATCGACTCGCTCCGTCCCGAGTATCACGATCGATTTCGGCACGGCGGGGGCGCACTTTCGGACACGATGGCTGCGGTCGAGCGTTGCGTCGCCCGCAAGCTCGACTTCGTCATTCAGACGACGGTCACGACCGGCAATCGGCATGAGATAGCGGATTTGGCTCGTTGGTCCGCCGAGGCGGGCGCCGTCTCGTTCAACGTCTACTTCGTGGTCCCGACTGGGCGCGCGGAACTCATGCAGGGCATGAGTCCCGAGGAGAACGACAGCGTCCTGCGAGAGCTCATCGAGCTCGAGGGGACGTATCGGGGCCGCATGATGGTTCGCTCGAAGTGCCAACCCCAGCTCATGCGCCACGTGGTCCAAGGCGATCCCGAGTCACCCCTTCTCAATTATGAGACTCGCTGCCCGTGCGGGGTCCACTACGTGCGCATCACGCCCGAGGGCAAAGTCACCCCCTGTCCTTACATGCCCGTGGCCGCTGGGGATCTGTTGACGCAGAGCTTCAAGGAAATCTGGGAGACGTCGCCCGTGCTCGCTCGGCTCAGATCGGGGGAGCTCGGCGGACGGTGCGGACTCTGCGAGTTTCGCGAAGTGTGCGGAGGATGCCGCGCCCGCGCTTACGCCGACAGCGGCGACTTCATGGGTCCGGACGACTCCTGTGCCTACGAACCCTCGGGAGAGACCCCCCTCATCGAGTCCCGCCGGTCGGCGTCCTATGGGCAGTCGGATTCGGACAAGCGGTCGACGGCAGACGACGGGCCGGCTTCCTCCGGGACCGACGCTTCGGCCACGATCGAGTGGTCTCCGGAGGCCTTGGCCCGTATCGACAAGGTACCGAGCTTCGTTCGGGGAGTGGTCATGGGAAGGGTGGAGAAGTTCGCCGAGGAGCGGGGTCACGCATGTATAGACGTGGAAGTCATGGAGGAGGTCCGTCGGAATCTTCCGGTCGATTTCTCCAAGAAACTTCCGTTCTTTCTCGGAAGAGAGGAGCCACGATGAGTCTGCGGGACTGTGCGGCACGGCACGGAGCGCGGCGTGGAGCGACGAGCTTGAAGCTCCTGGGGGCCATGAGCCTCGCCGCGCTGGCCCTTCACCTGTTCCCTGGTGTGGCCTGGGCCCAAGATATCGCCGGCCGAACCTACGGGGATTTCCCGCTGGTGGGCGGGCGCGTGGCCGTCTGGGTCGCGGCGCAGGTCCATCTTCTGTTCGCGGCTTTCGTGCTCGGCGTTCCCATGTTCGCCGTGGTCGCCGAGGCCATCGGCATTTTCGGGGGGGAGTCGAAGTACGATAAGCTCGCCAAGGAGTTCACGCGGTTGTTGCTCGTGGCGTACTCCGCGACGGCGATCTGGGGAGCGATCCTCTCCTTCCTCCTCGTCACGATCTTTCCGAACCTCTGGATCTATCTCGCGGAGATCTTCGAGGTCTCGATGTGGATCTACGTGGGACTCTTCTTCTTCGAGTCGTTCACGCTCTACTTGTACTACTACGGCTGGGATCGCTGGAACCAGGGACGCGCCAAGCTGGGCCACTGGACCCTGGGGATCTTGCTGAACGTCTGGGGCACGGCGGTGATGCTCATCGCCAACTCGTGGCTCACGTACATGATGAGTCCCCCAGCGGACGTGGGTCCCGACACTGCGCCCGCGATGGTCCAGACGTGGAGCGCCTTCGCGAACGCGACCTGGATGCCCATCAACATCCACCGCGTAATCGCGAACGTCGTGTTCGGCGGAGCCATCGTGGGCGCCTATGCCGCTTACCGCTTCCTGCTGGCCAAGACCGACGAAGAGCGCGCCCACTACGACTGGATGGGCTACATCGGAAACCTGATCGCGATCGCCGCGCTCCTGATCCTGCCCTTCGCCGGCTACTACCTCGGCCGGGAGATCTACGAGTTCAACCAGCAGATGGGCATCACCATGATGGGTGGGTTCATGAGCTGGCTCTGGATCATCCAGGCCTTCTTGATCGGCGTGCTGTTCCTCGCGGGCAACTATTACCTGTGGGTTGGCATGGGGCGGATTCCGGGAGCCGAGCGCTTCACACCGTACACGAAGTACATGTTGATCGTGCTCATCATAGGCGTCATCGTGTGGGCCACGCCTCACACGATGATCGCCAACCGTGAAGAAATCGCGGCCATGGGTGGCACACACCACCCGTTCCTGGGTGTGCTCGGCGTCATGAGCGCCAAGAACACTGCCGTGAACATCATGATTCTGACCACGTTCCTGTCGTTCCTGCTCTACAACCGGGCCAACAAGAACCCCACGGTTTCATGGGCCCGGACAGGCACGATCGTGCAGGGAGCCATGTTCGCGATCTCCGCGCTCGTCGTCATGTTCTACGGAGTGTACGGCTACTTCGTGAGTGCCATCGTTCGGATCGGCTTTTCGGTCTATCAGGTGGTGGCGGTGATCGCGACCATCGTCGGCGTGGTCGCCATCAACATGCTGATGATGCGGGGCGCGGAGTCGCGCGGTGAGATTCGATGGGGTCAGATGCCCCCACGGTCTCAGTATGCGCTCTTCATCCTCGCGGTCACGTTCACTTGGCTGATGGGTCTCATGGGCTTCGCGCGGAGCGGAATACGCCAGCACTGGCACGTGTGGGAAGTCGTTAGGGACACGAGTGAGTGGGCAGCGACGCCGGCGCTCGGATACGCGGCCGTCGTGATCTCCAGTTGCGTGCTGATCTTCTTCGTCCTGGTGGCGTTCATCTTCTGGCTCGGCGGGTTGGCCGAGAAACCGACGGTATCGAGCGCACCCAAGAGCGCACCCCTTTCGCATGGAGGGCCGGAGCTCGCTCCGGCCGCAGGCGACTGATGAGCAGCCCCGTGGGTCTCCTGGCTTCCTTCGACTACGTGGATTCGGCGGTAAACGCCATCGGCAAGTTGCGCGCAGCCGGCCTCAAGAAGATCACGGCATACATGCCGTATCCCGAGCATGAGATCGAAGAGGCGCTCCAGTACGACCAGAGCCCCGTCCGGGTGTGGGCGTTGGCGGGTGGGCTCTGCGGAGCGGCCGGTGGGTTCGCTTTCACCGCGTTCACCTCGATGGACTGGCCATTGGTCACGGGTGGCAAACCGATCCTTTCGATTCCGGCGTACGTGGTCATCTCATTCGAGATGATGGTGCTGTTCGGGGCGCTGTCTACCGTGATTGGGCTCTTCATCAACAGCCGCCTTCCCTATATCAAGCCGATGGTCGTCTACGATCCGGAGTTCAGCGCGGGAAGGTTCGGGATCTACGTGACCGTGCCGCCGGATCACCTCGACCAGGCCCGAGGCATCCTGCAGGGCCAGGATCCCGCCGAGCTCAGGGAGGATCCGGTGGGGGTGGCCCATGCGGAGTCAGACTCCGGTCCAGGGTCTGGATTCCCGGGAGAGACCGTGGGGGTGGCCGCCGGGTCGTCGGGATTCGGCTCGGGCGCTGGGGATCTGGCGGGAGTTGGCGCTGGGTCGTCGGGAGAGGACTCGGAACGTAAGGATCGCACGATGTTGTTTGAGAACCTTAAGATCTTCGCGGTCGTGCTCGGCACACTCGCCACCTTCACGATCGTTGCCAATTCCATTCCGCAGGTGCAGTCGGAGGTCCCCGCCGAGCTCAACTTCGGCGCGGACGTCAGCGCCGATGAGCTCATGACATCGGGTGAGATCCTGTACAACGGCGCCGGCGGTTGCCTAGCCTGTCACGGGACAGGCACGAGGGCTCCCAACCTTCTTACCGACCATGCCGGCACAGGCCTCGTCGGCGTCCGCTGCGCGAATCGCGTAGCTGGCGAGGAGTGCAAGGCGTACCTCTACGCCTCGATGGTGGACCCGAACGCTTACGTGGTGGAGGGCTTCGACCCGATCATGCCCGACATGCGTGCGCAGCTCTCGAACGAGCAGATCTGGGCTATGGTCGCTTACCTGGAATCCGTCGGTGGTGAAGTGACCGTCACGGGTGCGGACATCGGTGCCGGCGACGACGCTGCGGTGGCGGCAGCGGGCGCACCGGCAGCAGGAGGCGCGCCGGTCGCAGCAGCGGGACCGGCAACCGCTTCGACAGATCCGGTGGAAATCATGACCGCCAATACGTGCTTCGTCTGTCACCAATTCGAAGGGGGCGGCGTACCGTTGGGCCCGCCGTTCGACGGGATCGGCGCACGTGTGGATGCCGACTATATCCGGGAGTCGATTCTGGATCCGACGGCCGCCGCATCAGAGGGCTACGAGGCGATGCAGATGATGATGCCTCCGATCTTCGGCAACCAGCTCACCGCGAGTCAGTTGGAAGCGATCGTACAGTTTCTTGCAAGCCAACGCTGAGGGGAGGCGAAAATAGCGATGGGCAAGCACTTGAAGCATCCCTTCGGCCAGGCGGTCCTGGTCATGGTGATTGCGTACTTCTTGTTGGATTTCGGAATCGCGCTCATCCCACCGCTGATGGGAATCGTGAGCGCGCCGGTCCCGAATTCCGTGCTGCTTCAGTATCTCCTTACCGTGGGTGTCGGGATCCTGCTCTGGGTCAGCGACAACGATGAGCGGTGGGCGGAGTTCAAAGAGCCGATGCATCGCGTGATGGTGGACCCCGACCGCAAGAAGACCCGGAACTCGCTCATGGTCTTGGTGCCGCTTCTCGTTGCGTTCTTCACGTTCAATCAGGTGATGCCCTCCATGGCGGCGCCGGCGAGCCTTCGCTCGATTCACCCGGCGCCTCCGGGCCAGATCGACTTCCAGGGGACCACCATGCAGCTCGACGGCCTGGAGAACCCTTTACGCTCGCGAGGCTCTCTCGAGGAGCACTACGAAGAGGGCATGCGCGTCTATTACGAGAACTGTCTGGCCTGTCACGGTGACGGGCTCGACGGTCAGGGGCATTACGCGCATGGATTCAATCCGGCTCCCCTGAGCTTCGAGGACGTCGGCACCATCGCGCAGCTCACCGAGAGCTTCGTCTTCTGGCGGGTCGCCAAGGGGGGACCCGGGCTTCCCAACGAGGGGGGTCCGTGGAACTCGGCCATGCCGGCATGGGAGGACTTCCTCACCGAAGACGAGATCTGGTCCGTGATCATCTTCTTGTATGAGCAAGCCGGTCACGAGCCACGCACCTTCGAAGAAGAGGGCGGCGAGGGGGAAGCCGGGGAGGGTGAGGCGGAATGATGGCCACAATGACGACGGGTTCGGTTACGGCTGCGGTGACGGTGGGCGAGGCCGGTATCCTCAGACGGATGGCCTTGGTCGTTTTGTTCGCCGCCGCATCGGCCTTGGCCGCGGGCAACCTGAGCGCCCAGGACGAGGGCGATCTCGGCCAGGTCACGTACGACCGTTGGTGTGCGGGCTGCCACGGTGTGGATGGGACGGGCAACGGCCCCGGCGCCGGCTACATGCTTCCCCGGCCCCGAGACTTTACCCAGGCGCTGTACCAGATTCGCAGCACGGCCAGCGGCCAGCTCCCGACGGACGAAGACATTCTGGCCATCATCGACCTGGGAATGCCGGGCACGACGATGCCAGGGTGGGAGGAACTTCTGTCGGACGACGAGAAGGACGCGCTGGTCCAATATCTCAAGACCTTCTCGCGCTTCTTCTCTCCCGATGAAGTCCCGCAACCACTCGACTTCAGTAGCCCGACACGGGCCGACGACGAAGTGCTCGCCGAGGGTGAGAGGCTGTACCGGGAAGTAGCGGATTGCGCTGCGTGCCACGGGAACGGGGGCCGAGGCGATGGAGAATCCTCGCCGACGCTGGCAGATGACGGGGACTTTCCGATTCGTGCGGCTGATCTGACGGAGAACTGGTTGTTCAACGGCGGCGGCGAGGCAGAAGACATCTACCGTCGGCTGCTAACGGGCCTGGACGGCACGCCCATGCCGAGCTTGGCCGACGTCGTTTCGTCGGGCGTCATCACGGACGAGCAACTCTGGGCCCTCGCGCACTACGTTCGTAGCCTTTCTCCCGAGGACCCACCGGGCATCGACGAGGTGGTTCGCGGCGTCCTGTTCGAGGGCGTTCCCCTTCCGTCGTCTGCCGACGATGAGGCTTGGGACGACGTCGAGCGCGCCTACCTTCCGCTCGTCGGACAGATCGTCGTGATGCCGCGCTGGTTCGACCCGCGTGTAGATGGGGTTTGGGTGCAGGCCGCTCACGACGGCGAGACCGTCGCCATTCGTTTGACCTGGAGCGATCCCAACAATAGTCCGGATCCTCTGTGGGCCGACTTCAAGTCCCAGGTCATCGAGCTCATGCAGCCGAAGGAGGGTGACCCACAGGATGAGGGGCCGACTCCCGATCAGCTCTTGGTCCAGTTCCCCATGCAGATGCCGGAGGGTATGGAGCGGCCATTTTTCTTGAGAGGAGACAACCGCCGTCCGGTCTCCATTTGGCAGTGGCAGAGTGACCGCGATGACGCGCTCGAAGGCGAGGCCCGCGGTGTGGGGACCGAGGCCTTCCAATCGGAGGGGCAAGACCTTACCGTAGACGCCTTGCATGCCGACGGCCAGTGGCAGGTCATGTTCACGAGGCCGCTCGTCACGCAAGACGACGGGGACCTCGATTTCGTAACCGGTGAGGCCATTCCGATGGCCGTGTTCGCCTGGGATGGGGACAACGGGGAATCGGGCACCAGGGGTGCGGTAAGTTCCTGGTATTTCTTGTTCCTGGAGGACGCCACTCCCGCAACAGTATATGTAGCCCCGGCTCTGGCCATGATGTTGACCGCCGCGCTGGGGTTCTTGGTGGTGGGCCGCGCCCAGAAGAGGGAGCGGGAGGGCGGTGAAGTGGAAAGCGAGACAGCGAATAGCTAAGTCATTTTTTCATATTGGAGGCAAAATGTTGGATCGATTTGAATTTCGCGGAGTCGTAACACCCGCGCTCGTGTTGCTGGTCATGGCCGGCTGCGGTGGTGGAGATGGGGGCGGTGGTGGCGGTGGCGGTGGTGGAGGAGCGGCCGTGGAGAACCCGGTCGACGCAGCCACGGCCGGTAACATCGCCGGCTCCATTGTCTTCGAGGGCGACGCCCCGAGCATGGACGTGATCGACATGGGCAGCGAGCCCGTGTGTGCGGCCAAGCACGCTTCCACCCCGATGGCCGAGGAAGTCGTTGTCAACGACAACAGTACTCTGGCCAACGTGTTCGTCTACGTCAAAGAAGGGCTTGAGAGCCTGGTGTTCCCGACGCCCGCAGCGGCCCTCCTCGACCAGAACGGCTGTGTCTACGTCCCCCACGTGGTGGGCGTGATGGCGAATCAAGACATCACGATTCGGAACAGCGACGGGCTTCTGCACAACATCAACGCCTCGCCCAGCCTGCAGCGCGGCTTCAACACCAGCCAGCCGACCAACATGGAGAGTACTCGCAGCTTCGGGACGGCCGAGGTCATGATTCCTCTGCGCTGTGACGTCCACGGTTGGATGACCTCTTATGTCGGTGTCGTGGATCATCCATTCCACTCCGTCTCCAGCGGCAGCGGCGCTTTCAATCTGTCCACGCTGCCTCCGGGCGAGTACGTGATCGAAGCGTGGCATGAGCGGTACGGAACCCAGACCCAGACTGTTACGGTGGCCACGGGCCAGACCGCCGAGGTCACGTTCACATTCAGTGAATCCATGGCCGCGAACGCCGTGGTGCCTCTCGGTGATCCGGTAGACCTTCACCACGAGGTCACGGACGCATCCTAACCGGTTGGGCAGCGGCCGGTCCGTCTTCGGGCGGACCGGCCGGCTGTCTCTCCATCACATCAGCTAACTCAAACTCAAGCTCGGGAGACGTGTGGGATGAATTTTTCCTGGCTCATGCCAGAGACCGTGTCGACATTCGGGCCGGCTCTGGACAACCTGTACTACGTGATCCTCTGGATCACGGGTATCGTCTTCTTCGCCACAGAAATCATCTTGGTGGTTTTCCTGGTGAAGTACCGCCACACCGAAGGACGGAAGGCGGAGTACATCCAGGGCAGCAACAAGGCCGAAGTCGTGTGGACGGCGATTCCCTTCGTCATCGTCATGAGCTTGGCCTTCTATTCGAAGGGGCTCTGGGATGAAATCCGCGATCCTGCGATGATCCCGGCCGACGCTTACCCGATCGAGCTCATGGGCCGCCAGTTCGAGTGGAACGCCACCTATTCGGGCGCGGACAACCAGTTCGGCACGTCGGACGATTTCGACGTCCTCAACGAGCTGCACATCCCGGTCGACCGCCCCATCCGGATCGAGTTGGAGGCGGAGGACGTGATCCACTCGTTCTTTCTGCCCGACTTCCGGGTGAAGCAGGATGCCGTGCCCGGTATGACGACTCCGGTCTGGTTCGAGGCGACGCGTACCGGTGAGTTTCCGCTCGCCTGTGCAGAGCTCTGCGGGCTGGGACACTATACGATGGGAGGGACGGTCATTGTCTACTCACAGGCTGACTTCCAAGACTGGCTCGCAGGCCAGCAAGCCCAAGCGGAGGACGATTGATGAGCACGACGACTGCACCTGAGACGCACGCCGGCCACGCCGAGGCGCATCACGAGCTCGGCTTCATCCGCACATATATCTTCTCGACCGATCACAAGATGATCGCGAGACAGTTCCTCTTCACATCGCTGCTGTTCTTGCTGGTGGGTGGAACTCTCGCGTCGATGGTCCGCTGGCAGCTCGGCTTTCCTGGGCAGCCCATGCCCTTGGGTGGAGGGCTTCCCGACACCATGGCCCCCGGCGGCATCATTCTTCCGGAGTTCTACAACTCCCTGGTCACGATGCACGCCACCTTCATGGTGTTCTTCGCGCTCATGCCGCTGCAGGCGGGGGTGTTTGGAAACCTGCTGATCCCGCTCCAGATCGGCGCGGAGGACATGGCGTTCCCGCGGATCAACATGGTCTCCTTCTGGATCCTGCCCGTCGCAGGGATCATCATGCTGGCGAGCTTCTTTGTCGAAGGGGGCGCCGCGGGTGCCGGTTGGACCTCCTATGCGCCGTTGAGCGCGTCGGGTGAGTGGACCGGCGTCTACATGGGCCAGATACTCTGGCTGACCAGCCTGGCCGTGCTTGGATTCTCATCGATCCTGGGCGCTTTGAACTACGTCACGACCGTCATCAACATGCGCGCACCGGGCATGACATGGTTCCGGATCCCGTTGGCCACGTGGTCGCTGTTCGTCACGGCGTGGTTGCTCCTGCTCGCGATTCCGATTCTGACGGGCGGCGCGATCCTTCTCCTCTTCGATCAGACCATCGGAACGGCGTTCTTCCGGCCCGAGGGCAGCGGCGAGCCTCTCCTCTGGCAGCACATTTTCTGGTTCTTCGGCCACCCGGAGGTATACATCCTGATCCTGCCCGCGATGGGCTTCACGTCCGAAGTGATCGCCTGCCGCTCCCGGAAGCCGATCTTCGGTTACCACTCCATGGTGATCGCCATGGTCGCTATCGGGTTCTTGGGATGGATCGTCTGGGGCCACCACATGTTCCAGAGCGGAATGAACCCGCTATTGGGCATGACCTTCATGGCCACCACTGTCGTCATCGCGGTTCCCTCCGCCATCAAAACGTTCAATTGGATGGGAACGCTGTGGCGTGGGAACATCCACTTCGATACGCCCCTGCTGCACGCGATCGCATTCGTGTCGCTCTTCATCATCGGAGGGCTGTCGGGGATCTTCATGGCCGTAGCCCCCGTCGACATCTACATCCACGACACTTACTTCATCGTGGCGCACCTCCACTATGTTCTCGTGGGTGGAAGCCTCTTCGGGATTTTCGCGGGGATTACGTTCTGGTATCCGAAGATGTTCGGGCGAATGATGAACGAAGGGCTCGGCAAGGTGCACTTCGTGCTCTCGTTCATCTTCTACAACATGGCGTTCTTCCCGATGCACAACTTGGGTGTGCAGGGGATGATGCGCCGCATCTATGATCCCAACCAGTACGAGTACCTACAGGGGCTGCAGCCTACGAACACGTTCATCTCGATCAGCGTATTCCTCTTCGCGGCAACCCAGGTGATCTTCGCGTTCAACTTCCTGTGGAGCCTACGCGCCGGTAAAGAGGCCGGCCGCAATCCCTGGAAGTCCAACACTCTGTTGTGGGCCACTCCATCTCCACCGCCCCACGGCAACTTCCCGGAGATGCCCATCGTGAACCGTGGCCCATACGAGTACAGCCACCCTGACGCAGAGGAGGACTTCTGGCCTCAGGACGCCCCGCCCGCGACCAGCGGATCGGGCGGACAGCCGGCCGCATCCCCAACCCCCGAACCCGTTCCTGGAGACTGACGCATGAGCAACGCAGCAGTTGCGACCATGGACCGCAAGCCCATGCCAGGGATGAAGGTCTACAACAAGAAGTTGGGTATGTGGGTGTTCCTGCTCAGCGAGGTGATGTTCTTCACCTCATTGATCGGATCCTACATCATCCTGCGCTTTGCCCATCCGGATCACTGGACCGATCCGGGAGTGGTTCTGAACGTGCCTCTGACCGCCCTCAACACGTTCTTCCTGATCTGTTCGTCCGTGACCATGGTCAAGGCCTTCGCGGCCATCCAAGAGGGCGACCAGAAAGGCCTCAAGAATTGGCTTTTGGCCACGATTCTGATCGGGGCGACGTTCGTTGGCATCCAGGGCATCGAGTATGCGGCGCTGTCCGCTGAGGGTTTCGTGCCGGCGCTGGACGCATACCACGCCGTTGGGCGCGGAAATCCGCACGAAGGTCCGTCGCTGGGCGGACCGCTCTACGGCGCCACGTTCTACGCCATGACCGGATTCCACGGAGCGCACGTCTCGATCGGGGTGCTCTGTTTGATCTTCGTGTATATTCAGGCACTCCGTGGGGTGTACACGGTTGCCGACTTTGAGGGTGTCGAGATCATCGGCCTGTACTGGCACTTCGTCGATCTCGTCTGGATCCTCCTGTTCACCATCGTCTACCTCATTTGAGAAGGCTGGAGCAATCATGGAAGAGCAAGAACATGCGCACCCGCGCTATATCCTGATTTGGGTCATCCTTCTCGTGCTCACGCTGGCCGAGGTAGGATATGCGTTTCTGGATCTACCGAAGATCGTGTTGGCGTCCGGCCTGATCTTCATGGCGCTTTGGAAGGCGCTGCTGGTCGCGATGTATTACATGCATCTTCGGTATGAGCCGAGACGGATGTGGGTCTTGGCGGCATCGCCTCTGCCCTTCGCGATCATCCTCGTATTAGCCGTTATCACCGAGTTCTAAGGCTCCCAAAAAGGGTCGGGGAGGCTCGGACGGGAATCGTTGGTTTCCGCCCGAGCCTCTGCTTGTTACCCTAGCTAGTGCTGTCACCGCGGCCCTACGCCGCCATCCAGTCGATTTTCTCACGGGATCACAGCTGTGGACAATGAAGGCCTGAGGCTCGGGTTGTTCCTTGGCGGCCTCGTCATGGCCGCCGTACCGGTAACCGTGGGTATAGCGGCAATGATCTTCCTCTTCAAGAAGTACCGCGAGGAGCGCTGAGGTTTGGGCCTATTCCTCGATGCCGAGGAAGCGCTTGAGATGCCAGAAATAGTAGGTCAGACCAGCCGTGAAGACGAAGAAGAGTCCCGAGATCGCCAGGGATCCATTCTCCCCACCCCTGGTGAATGCGGCGAGTTCGTACACGCCATATCCGGCGCAGAACAAGATTGCTGCGACGATGAGGATTCGGTGAAAGCTGATGAGGGACAAGCGGTGTTCTCCGTGTGGCGGGTCGCCAGGAAATCCGTCTAAGGTTTCGAGTCAGGACATCGAAATAGCGTCTGTAAGATAGCATCGATCGGCTTCGCGGGGACCTCCGCTCAGTCGATCAACCGAGGATCGCGGCTGGTGCTCAGGCCAGCTTGTCGAGCTCTATGGCCTCGTCGATCAACATGATCGGAATGTCCTCCCGAACCGGATACAGGATCTTGTCGTCCTCCCGGACAAGGCCCTCTTCGACCGGATCGGCCACCTCACCGCCACTTCGATTGGTCACGCCTCCCGATCGGATCGCCTGATTCAGTCGCTCCAACACCCCCGCCTCGGCTGGGCGTACCGGTTGGTGGGTCTCAGGGCACACAAGAATTTCGAGCAGTTCAGGATCGACCATGGGAACGCCTTCGCCTAGAAGTCGGTAAGGAGGACACGTTTGCTTCACGATGAGGAGTGCCAAGCGGGAATCTATCATCCCCACGAGCGGGTGGGGAGTTGGAGCACGGCCCTGCGACAAGCCATGAAACCACTCATCCTCCTACTCGCCGCGGCGGCGGCTCTTCCACACGCGAGCCCGGGCGCGTCCAGTCGGCTGAATGCGAGCCCGGGCGTGTCCGATCGGCTGAAGAGCTCCTCGACACAGCAAGCGGCCACGGCTTTGGTCGTCTTCGGCAGTGATACGGTGCGCGCCGAAGTGGCGAATACGGCGGAGTCGAGAGGACGGGGGCTCATGTACCGAGAGGCTGTCCCGGACGGTACTGGCATGCTCTTCGTTTTCGACAGGGAGGCGGAGCGGTCGTTCTGGATGCAGAATACGTACGTTGCCCTCGATGTCGCGTTCATCGACGCAGACTTCAGGATCGTCGATATCCAGCAGATGGAGCCCGAGAGCACGGAGATCCATGACGGCGCCAGACCCGCCATGTTCGCCCTCGAGGTCCGTCAGGGGTGGTTCGCCGAGAAGGGGATTGCGGTCGGCGACCGCTGCGAGCTGATCTTTTCGCGGTAGACCAGGTAGCGCCCGGCCCGCCTAGCCCTCGCTAACCGTCTGCGGACGCGACGTCCTGAAGCGCTTCGGTCAAAGCCCCCACGTCTCCCTCATCGTTATACACGTGGGGCGAAACGCGAAGAGCATTTCCCCTCAGCGACACGAAGATTTGGCGAGACTCCAACTCCGCCTTCAACGTCTCCAACTTCAAACCCTCCGGCATTCGCAATCCGAACAGGTGATCGGCCCGCCACTCGTCCTCCTCCACCGAAAGCCCGAGCGACACGGCAGCCTCGATCAGCGGGGACGTCAGCCGCCGGCAGTAGTCTTGAACGGCCTCGGGGCTCCACTGAATCAGCAGATTCATCGACGCCTGAAGCATGGGATGAAGGATGAAATTCGCGCGTTCTCCCATGTCGTAGCGAATCGCAGTGCCCTGCTGGTACTCGTCCCGGTAGTCGACCAGATTCTGGAAGTCCTCGCTCCCCGCCCTCCCGAGCCAAGTCTCCTCCAGAGGGGTGCCACCATCGAACCGCGGACCAAGGTACGCCACCCCGGTGGAGTATGGGCCGAGCAGCCACTTGTAGCCCGCGACGATCAACGCATCCGGCTGAATCTCCGCTACGTCGAATGGCAACGCGCCAACCGACTGCGTTCCGTCGATGACGAGGGCTGCCCCGACCTCTCTCGCCCGCCGGCCGATGGCCACCAGATCGAACAAGGTGCCGTCCGTCCAATGGACGTGCGGCAGAGTGACGATCGCGGTGCTCTCGTCGATCGCCTCGATAATGCGCTCGTTCCAGGTCGCACCGCGGATCGCCTCGTCGGGGGGGACGACGGTACGGACTTCCGCGTCACAGGCCGTGGCCTTCCTCCGCCAGGCGTAGACGTTCCCAGGAAACTGTTCGTGGAGAAGAACGATGTTCTGCCCCCTCTCCACCACCAGATTGCGGGCCGCCACAGCCACACCGTACGAAACGGAGGGTACGATCGCGACGCGTTTCGGATCTGCAGCGCCCACGAGACGCGCGAAGAGCCCACGTATCTCATCACTCTGGGCGAAGAAGTCGGAGGAATCGATCCTCATGGGCATCCGCTCCATGCGCATGCCCCCGATACCCGCCTCTTCAGCCACCCTCGGCAGCGGACTCATATACGCGCAGTTCAGATACCGAACGTCGTTCGGAAGGCCGAAGGCATCCCGCTGGCACTTCAAAGACCGAGCCAATAGTTCACCTGTCCTGACGCCGAAAGGCATGCCGTGGGGGCCGAAAGGTAGCGACAATCGCTGCCATCGTAACTGGAATCACCATTACGATCACGACCCCACCGGCCCACGACTCCCCTCGCCCGATCCTGGCAACTCCGAGGCCCAGCAGCACCCCCGCCCACAGACCAAAAGGTCCCAGGAAGCTCGGCCGGATCCAGTTGGCCGTGATGGACCGATGAGGTTATCGTTTGGTGTCGAGCATGAGCGAACGCATTGGATGACCGTGTTACGGAGAGAGTTATGGGGCTTCGGACTAACCCTGACCGAATTCTGGAGAACATCGATCGGCAGAGGATCCGTGAGGAAGAGGCTCAGGCCGGGCAGGACCGTCAAGCCGTCGGTCGTGAGCTGGACACAGAAATTCCCGACGTAGACGCGACGAGCCCCGAGCGCATGAAGCGCATTTTCGGCATCGTCGAGCGCAGCTACACGAAGGCCGCGTCGAACGTGGAAATCGGCAAGTTGGCGTCGCACTTCCGCGCCGTCGGTGACATCCCGACGCACCACGCGCGTGGGGACGTTTCGATTTCCATCCAATACGTCGATTCCGCTCGGCTCGACGACATCGGAATGGCGCCGTTCGAGATCTTCCCCGAGGACCTGATCGAGGCGAAGAAGGAGACCAAGACGAGCCGCCCCGACGTCAATGCGATGAAGGTACTTCGCAAGCAGATCCGGGATGGTGTATTGGCCGCGTACAGGAAGGTCGAACCGAGGGTTCGGGACGCCCTCCGAGACCGCGCCGACATGGGCCACGTCGCCGTGCAGGTCACCATGGACGTGCGCCCAGTGGACGTGCGCCCGCCAGACGAAGAGTCGCTCGAGGACCTGATCGATTAGGACGTCTCGCCATCCTGTAGGACGGCCAGCCACACACTTAGGACGCCCGCCCCCGTCGGACTCCGACCGCCCGTAGCCCGGCCTGGCCGATACGGTCATGGCGACGCACGCGGCGAAGCTCCAACCTGTCCCCATGGCTGCAAGACCCCTTCGGCTCGGCCAGTCGCTGGTGGACTCCGGGCGGCTCGAGCACCGGCACCTACGCGCGGCGCTGGACGAACAGCAAGGCTCCGGGCGACGGCTCGGTGACATTCTCGTGCGACGGGGATACGTCGACGATATGGCCGTTGCTCGCTCGCTGGCATCTCAACTGAGACTCCCCTTCGCAGAGGGACCCTTGATCTGCGAGGCCGGCGCCTTGCTACTCGTCGACGCCAGGCTGGCCCGGGCTCGGGCCGTCCTTCCCTTGTCCGCCACCGACCGCACCCTCCGGTTGGCCGTTGCCGACCCGCTGGACCAGGATACGCTGGAGGAGCTTCGGTTCAGCAGCGGACGTCATGTCGAACCCATCGTGGCGGCCCGATCCACCATAGCCGAGGGAATCCGCTCGGCATACGAGGGGGAGTTGGCGGAGCTGGTGAGAAATCTGCCAGCATACGACGCCGATCCGGAGGATGACCGGACGTTGAGGGCCGCCGCTGCGGCCGCACCCGTCGTCCGCCTCGTGGATCACATCCTTCACCACGCCGCGGCCCTGGGAGCCAGCGACATCCATCTCGAACCGTTCGCGGGTCGGGTTCTGATCCGCTACCGCATCGACGGCGTTCTGCGCCGCTTTCTCACTCTTCCCGGGAGCGGCATGGCCTCCATCACGTCACGGATCAAGGTGATGTCGGGAATGGACATCTCCGTGAAGAGAAAGCCGCAGGACGGCGGCCTGGCAGTCGAGCACGCGGCCGGCTCCCTCAGGATTCGGGCGTCGACACTTCCCGTGGCGGGGGGTGAGAAGATTGTGCTGAGACTGCTGGATCCGCTCCAGGTGCCCCGTAACCTCGACGGACTCGGATTCTCGGTGCGCGATGCCTCCCTCGTGCGGCGACTCGCCCAGACAGGGCAGGGTGTGCTCCTCACAGCCGGGCCGACCGGAAGCGGAAAGAGTAGCAGTCTGTTCGCGGCGCTCGCCGAGTTGAACCAGGAGGGGCTCAACGTGGTCACCGTGGAGGATCCGATGGAGTACCAGCTCCCCGGTATCAATCAGGTTCAAGTGAGCCCGCTGGCCGGGCTGACTTTTCCGGCGGCGCTGCGCGCCATACTACGGCAGGATCCCGACGTCGTGATGGTGGGCGAAATCCGGGATCGCGAGACCGCGGAAATCGCCATGGGTGCCGCCGTTACCGGCCACCTCGTGCTCTCCACGATTCACGCGACGGACGCGCCCGGAGCCATCACGAGGCTTCTCCACATGGGAGTCCCGCCCCACCTGGTGGCCGGAGGACTGAGCGCCGTCGTGGCTCAGCGGCTGGTGAGGACATTCTGCCGGTTCTGCCGTGGCCGGAACGCCGAAGCGTGTACCCGCTGCGGGGACGGGTACTCCGGCCGCACCGGTGTCTTCCAGGTCCTGGCGATGAACGACGCGATTCGCGACCAGATCATGCGCGGTGCCTCGACATCCGATCTGGGGCGACTCGCGTCCGAAAGCGGGATGGCGTCCCTCACGGAAGACGTGATGCGGAAGGTCGCCGAGGGCCTCACTTCTCCGCACGAGGCAGCCCGGGTCATTCAGAGTGACGCGGGGGCGGTCGTGCCCTGCCCGGGCTGCGGAGGGGAGGTACCGTGGAACGCCATGGGTTGTCCGCACTGCGGGCGAGTCGCGCGGCGCCTCTGCGCTTGTGGGGCCGTGGTGAGAAAGAGGTGGAGATTCTGTGCCGCCTGCCTGCGCCCGGCGGCGGCTTAGCGACGGGCCGACCGCTCCAGGAGTCTCGCGGACTAGAACGCCGCTACCTGGCGATCTCTCTCAAGAGACGGCCGACCGGGTCGCCTGACCCTGGCCAGAAGTGCCGATCGGAGATCCGATTCAGTGCAGCACGAACCGCGCTGAACCGATTCGCCACATTCCTCAGGACGGGGGCCAATCCCAGCTCGCCCGCCTCCGTACTCTCCGAGGCGCCGAGGTAGCCGGTGGCTCCCCACTCCTCGAAGTAGGTGATCGGCGGGGCCCCCTTCCGGTGGGTCCTGGACTCGAGATAGTCCGGAAACAGTCCCGACATCCAGAGGGCGTAGTCCCCCATGTGTACGCGTAAGAGAAAACGCCGTCGGCCATCGGCGCTTCGCAGCTCCGACACCATATCAGTCAGGTAGTGGAATTCGCTGTCCTCTTCGCCAGAGATCCGATAGGCGCGGCGAGCCCGACCGAACGAGACGAGCATCGATGCGACATAGTCGGAGGTGTTCTCGTCATCGATCCCTCCCTCTAACAGAGCCTGCCGCACGAGCACGTAGAAGACGATCGGGGGAGGAACCGACACGTCGACGTCCGTGAGGAGCGCATTCTGGACCCTCGGGTCGTCCAACAGACTCCCAATCCCGTTCTCTTCGAGACGCAGGCGCGCGGCCTCCGCCAAGTCCGGGTCTGTTCGTCCCAAGAGGCGCACCAGCTGCTGCGCGTCACTTCGACTCAGAGAGGCGCGAATCGTCGGCAAGATCATGATTCGCTCCTTTATTCGTTCGAGTTCTCCCAACGGGTCCCTTATCTAATCCACGACACGTCTCGAAAAGATTCAACGATCTTGGTGGAGGACCTCTTGGCGGAGGCCATGGTCATTCAGGGGCTGCCGGTGCGAAAAGCCAGGCTCCCGCTGCACGATCCCTCTAGAAGTCGGCCCGTCGGACGGTCCACGCGTCGATGAGATCCTTCCTCACTTCCACGCCAATACCGGGTCCGGAGGGGACGCGCATCACACCGCCGTCCAGCACGAACTCGGGCGTCACGATGTCCTCGCTCCAGTATCGTCTACTGGCGGAGATGTCACCAGGGAGCGTGAATCCGGGGAGGGAGGCCAAGGCCAGGTTGTGGGCACGTCCGACCCCGGACTCGAGCATCCCCCCGCACCAGACGGGCATCTCGTGCTCGACGCAGACGTCGTGGACGGCCTTTGCGGAGGCGAGGCCGCCCACCCGGCCCGGCTTGATGTTGATGATCCGGCAAGCCCCGAGCTCGAGGGCGAGGACGGCGTCGCGGACCGACCGAATGGACTCGTCCAGACAGATGGGAGTCCCCAGTTCAGCCTGGAGACGGGCGTGGTCGAGGTAGTCGTCGTGAGCGAGCGGTTGCTCGATCATCATGAGGTCGAGTTCGTCCAACTCCCTCAGGCGGGGCAGATCGTCGAGCGAATATGCCGAGTTGGCATCCGCCATGAGTGCAACGTCCGGAAACCGGTCCCGCAACCCGCGAAGCATCTCGACGTCCCGCCCCGGTTTGATCTTGATCTTGACGCGTGCATAGCCCTCGTCGAGGTAGTCGGAAACCTTGCGGTGCAATTCATCATCGGTCGGCTGAAGGCCTATACTGACCCCCACCGCAACGGAGTCACGCACGCCACCGATCAGCGGTGACAGAGATTCGCCACGAGCCCTGGCCTCCAAGTCCCACGCGGCCATCTCCAGGGCCGCCTTCGCCATCGGATGGCCACGAATCCCCTCGAATACATCGAGGAGATCTCCGGACGACGCCATCACGGAGCCCGATGCCCTCGGGAGGATCAGATCCGTAAGGATCGACCAGGAAGTGTCCGTGGTCTCGTACGAGTAGGCGGGCGTCTCACCGGCCACGCACTCTCCCCAGGCCGCGATCCCCTCGGAGTGTAGCGTCACGAGCAGCACCCGTCGGTCGTGGGAGACGCCGCTCGAGATCTCGAATGGCTCCCGGAGCTGCATTCGGATTTCGCGGAGTTCGATACGCTCGATCTTCACGTGATCTTCTCGAGCAGGTACTCACCCCAGTCATCCCGCCTGTAGAACTCGCGCGCCTCGAAACCTCGCTCCAGGTAAGTGGGCAGTACCGAGCGTGTGGCGGTTCGCCAGCGCAGCGCGACCTCGACCGAGGTGTCCCTGAGCGTCTGGATCGAGTCGGGAATCGGGACCAGTAACCGATCGGCGTCGATGGCCAGGTCGGGCTCTCCAGGCACGTCGAGACCGCCCTCTCGCTGGACCGCGAATGTGGGCTGCGCCCCCTGGTCGGCCCCGGGGTCGGGTCCGGGCCGTCCGTTCACTAGCCGCTCGGTCACCCGCTCGGAATCCATGGCCCACGTTGTGACGAATCGATCGGTGCCGATCCCCCTGTGGAGCGGCGAGTCGGTCCGGCCGTACATGTCGGGAACGTACTCGCCTGCCACCGCTCCGAGCTTGTTGAGATTGAAGTGCGCGTTCTTGGCCTCGAGCGGATCGAACGTCCAGTGCATGCGTGCGACCCCCCTCGAGACGAGTTCCGCCCGCTGGTAGGCCTTGAGGAGGGTCCCGAGCCCGGCGTCCCGTAACCCCGGGCGCACCGCCAGCATGTCGGACCAGTGGATGATCTGTCCCTCCTGTACCCCTGTCATGCCGAACACGAACCCCGCCAGATCACCCTTGGCGTCATAGGCGCCCGCCGCGATTCCCCCGAGGCGCTGGCTCACCTTGAGGATGGCGACCGGTACACGCTCGGAGAAGCCTTCACCCCAAGTCTCCTCCTGAAAGCGAACGCACGCCTTGAACTCGGCGATGGAGGCGAATGGGCGAATCGTGAAATCGGAAACCACGAGGGTACTCCTGGAAGGGCGTCGGCAGCATCGCCTGAATCTAGTGGCGCGCCCTGAGTCGGAGGAAAGAGTCGGCAGCGCCCCTGAGCGCCTCGACGCTCTCCTCTCCTAAGACCTCACGTGCATCCTCCAAAGCAGACCGCCACAACGGGAGCGTATCGTGGAGGAGCCTCCGTCCATCAGCAGTGACGGCGAGGCTTCGCGAAGCCCTGGTCGGCCCGGCGGACTCCTCGATCCAACCCCGTGACCTCAACAACGCCAACCCGCGGCTGACCGTGGACTTGTCCATCTCCAGGTATCGAGCCACATCCGCTGCGCGCAGGCCCTCCATCGCTCCAAGCAGCGCCAACACGGTAAGCTGATTGGCGCGCACGCCGAGCGGCGCGAGCGAGTCGTCGAAGAGGCGTGAAAGCACGCGATCCAGCATGCGTGTCCGGCTACACACGCAGCCACGGAGAATCTCACGCGCCGCCTCGCCGTTCAGAGGCTCGTCCAGAGTGTCATCCGCGTCGCCTGCATCCGCGTTGCCGGCGTGTTGAGCAGAAGTTGTATCTACAACTCCATCACGTTGCATGTACAGCTCCATCACGAGGACGGTGATCAGAAATTCGTCACCAAAATAGATGTTGCATAAACAACTAGCAAGTGTTTATGCACCAAAAGTGACGCTTCAGGGGGGTGCTCTCAAGGCGCCAATGCACTGGGATCCGGTGCTGAGCTGAGAGCCCTCGGCCGCAACGACGTCACGCGTCGCCTTTCGCGCCTATCGCATCCTGCAGTCGCTGCCGCACGCTCCCGTGCGTCGCGTAGTCCAGAATATCGAGCGCCGGCAGGTGAGTCAGCTCATGGACGAGTTGGACCCCGGCCTTCGTGTTGGCGGTCGGGCCGGTAACCAGGTCGAAGTCCCGTCGCCAACCCTGCTGGATGCCGACCACCGCATACGGATCGGAGGCCGCCAGGATGGTGAACGCGATGTGCTCATCGATCATCTCGACGAGGGTCCCCCCGTTGTACGGCTCGAGTGGCGAGGCTCCAGCCTCGATCACGGCGACGCTCGCGCCCGTGGCCGCGATACGCTTCAGCAGGCCGCCCATCGCCTCACGATATTCGTCCGCGGGGCATACCGTCGTGGGGAGGCCCGCATCCACGAAGTCGAAGGTGAAATCGGCGCCCGCCTCACCCATGGTGAGGGTGTCGTGCCAGCGTCCCGCCCCGGTGAGCTTCGCCGCGACCACGGTGTGCCCCAGCTCCTTGAGCTGCCGAACCGCCACTCGACCCGCGAAGGTCTTGCCGGCAGACATCGAAGTGCCCACCAACAGGACCACCGGAATGGCGAACTCCACATCGGGGGGCTCGGGCACGAAGTCACGCATGTTCACCTTCTTGCCGTCGAGCAGCACGTGCCCGCAATAGCGCACCGGCATCATCGGCTCGCAGAACCTCGAGACGGACGTCGCCTTGCCGAAACACCCGCCCTCGGTGAGACAGTTCATGACTCCGTCGTCACCGATCTCCTCGAACGAGCCGGTCGCCTCGAGCGTTGCGAAGCGCCGAGCGAACGCACCGATGAGAAGATCTCCACCCATCGGGTGGACGGCTCTTCCCGTGGAGAGCTCGAACCCTCCGTCCTCGAAACCGTGTGGGATGACCTCGGCCACCACGTAATCGCCCGCCGCCCATTCGCTACGGTGGATCCACTCGTACGGAAACGGCCACTCCGGCAGATCGGCAATTCGGGTCAGCGACCCGAACATCGGCTTACCCATCTCGTCCCTCCGTCTCCTCTGGCCTTACTCCTCTTCCCTCGGCTGCGCGGGGGCGAGGAGCAGCTGAGCCAAGAGAGCACACCGGTCCAGAGTGGGATCGATGACGATGTGCTCATGATCGGCGTGTGCTCCGTCTCCTACGCACCCGAGTCCGTCCAACGTGGCCGTGTAGAGGCTTGTCGTGTTTCCGTCCGAGCCGCCCCCAGCCAGGGTGTCCTTGAGCTCTAATCCCATCGCGTCGCCGATAGCTCTGGTGCTCTCCCAGAGGCGACGGTTGCGGGGCGTACGTTCCAGCGGAGACACCGAAATTCCGCCCTGAACCTCGATTTCCACACCGGGCACGGCAGGCCGGATCGCGGCCACCCTCTCCTCGATTCGTCGCCCGTCCTCCGTCGACATGACCCGCACGTCGACGCTCGCGCGGGCAACGGCAGCCACCACGTTCGGCCGGATGCCACCGTCGATGACGCCGACGTTGACCGTCGTCCCCGTCTCGGGATCGTTCAGCGCGTGGAGCTCCTGGATCACATGGGACAACTCCAGAATCGCGCTCGCGCCCAGCTCGGGCTCGAGTCCCGCATGCGCGGCGCGCCCCTTGATGGCGATCTCGAAGCGACCCACCCCCTTCCGCGCCGTCTTGATTCTCCCGTCGGCGCCGAGCGAAGGCTCCAAGATCAGGGCCCGGTTCGCAGCGCGTGCCAGCCTCCGCACCCACGGCTTGGAGTCCGGGCTCCCCACCTCTTCGTCCGCATTCATGAAGATGACGGGCGTCACCTCGGGCTCTCGATCCAGTACGCGCAGGACCCGGAGCGCGAAGAGCATCATGGTCAGGCCGCCCTTCATGTCCAGTGTGCCCGGGCCGTGCAACCGACCGTCCACGATCTTCACCGGCATGCGTCCCAGTGTATCGAGAGGCCACACGGTGTCGGTGTGCCCGACCAATAGTTGCGATGGCGCGCCCCTCCCGCGCCTCCTCGGCCGGGCGTAGAGATGGTCTCCGCTCACGCGGCCGGTAATCACCCTCACGTCGAAGCCCAGGTCCTCGAGCTCCGGTCCGAGGATGGCGTGCACGCCCGTGATCGTCTCGGGATGGTTCGTCGGTGACTCGACGAGGGCGAGACTCGAGAGGAAGTCCACGAACTCGTCCTTCATGCCGTGCGCGATCTCGAGCGTCGTGCGCGCCTCCTCCGCTGCCCGCTCCCCGTCGACCGCCACATTCGTCATCGTCAGCGGCTCCACCCTTCGTGGAACGGGAACGCGAAAGTGTGCGACACCTCCGCGTACCTGCCCGGGGACACATAGGCGAGAAGCGGCGCTTCGAAGATGGCCTGCTCGTCGTCGCGGTCTGCCCGTCGAATAGCCGGCTCGGAGACGTGCGCTTCGACGATCCGGCCCGTGATCAGGCTGTTTCGCCCGAATTCGTCGATGACTCTATACGTCTCGCACTCGAGGTGCAGGTACGCGTCCTCGAGCAGCACGCCGTCCACGACCCGAGCAGGAAACGTCACCAGTACGTCGAGGGAGGGCTGGCTACCGTCCTCGCAACGCGGCGCACTCGCGAGACTCGCGAAGAGAACCTGTGAGGGCTTCGGGAAGCTCACCGTGAACGCGCCCTCCCGAACGGCGTTCGAGTACGTGCCGTGCGCCGGTGTACACACGAAGCCGAAGTAGTTGTCCCACCCCATCGGCAGCGCGAGGTGCTTCGGCGCCAGGTCGTATCCGCCATCCGGCTCCTTGGTACCGACGATGACGAGGGGTGCGACCTGAAAGAACCGGTCCCAGATGGGGTGCTCTACCCCAAGAGAAACCAAATCGGGCTTCGTTCCGGACAATTCGTCACTATCATCCATACACTAATAATAACCGAAGCGCGCGCGCCCTCAGAGTCCGTCCGCGCCCTCAGGATCCGTCATAGAAGCCCGCGCGCCGATAACTCTCGTCCAGCAACTCGATGGGATGACGAGCCACGATGTCCGATCCGTCCAGGAGGAGGCCGGCGCCGATCTGCATCATGCAGCCGGGATTACCGGTCGCGACGATTTCGGCTCCGGTGGCCACGACGGCGGACACCTTGTCGGCACCGATCTCCGCCCCCAACTCGGCGTGGGTGATTCCGTAGATGCCGGCCCCACCGCAGCACTCCTCCTCGTTCTCGAGCGGCAGGAGATCGAGCTCCGGAATCGCCGCGAGCAGAGCGCGGGGCTCATTCCGCAGGCCCTGCGCGTGGCACAGATGGCAGGCGGCATCGTACGTGACCCGAGCCGGGACCGGCGCACCCACCCGCAAGTCGTCCCCCGCCAGGAGCTCCGAGACGTCCCGAGTCGACGCCGCGAGAGCCGCCGCAGTCTCTCGGTAGTCCGCATCGGCCTCGAGGAGATGACCGTACTCCTTGAGAGCGGCCCCGCAGCCGGCCGCGTTCACCGCGACGAAGTCGACACCCGCCGATACCAGGGCCTGAACGTTGGCACGAGCCAACTCGCGAGCCCCGACCGCGTCCCCCGCGTGCGTGTGCAGGGCGCCACAACAGCCCTGCCCGCTCACTTCGACCACTTCGTAACCGTTGGCTCGAAGGACCCGCTCGGTAGCGTCGTTCACCCTGGAGAAGAGGCCCGCCTGGACACAGCCACGAAGGATGGCCACCCGTCCGCGATCACCCTCCCCTGCACGTGGGGCTCCGTTTGATGACGTGGCCCTCGATGAGCCCGGAGATCCCGCACCCGACGACGGGTCGAGAGGGAGCCGCGGATCGCGGCTCGACTCGAGCATGGCCAGGCCAAAGCGTACCGGGTGGAGAAGACGATTAGCGGGGATCCATCTCGCGGCGACTCCGGCGATGCCCAGTCCTCGCACCGCCCTGGCCAGACGCATGCTCCAAGTCGTCCACGCACGGCTCGAAAAGACCGCCAGAAGCGTCCGCACGACCATGGGCGCCCTTCGGGCCCGATGCACCGACTCCCGTGCTGCCTCGAGCAGGACGCCGTACGCTACGCTGGAGGGACACACCGGTTCGCACGCGCGGCAACCCAGGCACCGGTCGATATGTGTCTGAAACGCATCGGACTCGGGGCTCAGCCGGCCTTCGACGACAGCACGCATGAGGTGAAGCCGACCGCGCGGCGAGTCGTTCTCGTCTCCCAGTCGGACGTAGGTGGGGCACGCGGGTAGGCAAAACCCGCAGTGCACGCACGGCATGAGCCGGTCTTCCTGCGCCCAGAGCGCGGCGGCGAGGGCGGTTTCAGGCTGCTGCTTCACTGCGGCAATCGTCCGGGAGCGAGAATCGAGGCGGGATCGAACGCCGCCTGGATCCCAGCGGTGAACAGGGCGCCTGGTCCGGACTCACCCCGAGCTCCAAGAGCACCCACGATCTCCGGCGGACCCTGTGAGACCACCAGGCTTCCACCCTCGGCCTCGAGGGACCGCCTGAGATCCTCCAGCACCGACGTGGCCCGATTCTCCCATTCGTCCATGCGACTCACACTCGAGATCATCACCCGTAACACACCCGTGTGCGCGTGCGCCGCCAGCCGCATCCCCCAACCGGCCGTGGGATCATATAGACCGTTCAGTCGAGAGGTCATCCCCACCAACTCCGGCAGCCGGGAGGGCAGAAGGCTCAGACGCAATACGAGCTCAGCCCCATCCTCCATGGCCCTCACGTTTCCGAAGATGGCCGCCGATTTCTCTCCATCCAGGCGCTGCGTGGGCGCCATGCCCGCTCGCTCGGACACGACCCGCTCGGCCTCCTCCGCCGCGTCCACAGACTCCAGGATCCGGACGGCGACCAATGGGCTCGATGCACCGGGACTCGCTCCCGACTCTCCGTCCCCGGGCACCAGCAACTCGACGGCGGCGAGCGAGAGCGGTGTCTGCGCAAGACGGCACGCCAGCGCCGCGCCGGCCGCCACGTCGGCACCCCTGAAAAGAAGCGATCGATCCATCAGCGGGAGGGGGTGGAGACGCATCGTCACGCTCGTGATCATTCCCAACGTACCCCAGCTGCCCGTGACCAGCTTGAGCAGATCGAAGCCCGCCACGTTCTTCACGACCCTCCCCCCAAGGCGGAGCACCCGCCCATCCCCCGTTACGAGTGTGGCGCCCAGCACTTGATCCCGTGGCGAGCCGAAGGCCGCCTGAAGCGGCCCCGCCGCTCCCACCGCCACCATGGCTCCGAGCGTACCTCGCTCTCCACCGGGCGGATCGAGCGCAAGCCACTGCCGGGACTCGACCGTACGGCGCTCCAAGGCCTCCAACTCAGCTCCCGCCTGGGCCTCGATGTATAGATCGGCGGGCTCGTAGGCCGAAACGTCATTCATCTTCTCAGCGCTCACGAATACATCGAGGCGCTCCGGGGGCTGCCCACCGTTCAGCCAACTCCCCCGTCCGCCGGGGACGCAGCGCCAACCCTCTTCACTGCACAGCGACAGGATCCCGGCCACCTGCTCCTCGTCTTCCGGGAAAGCCACGGCCTGCGGGACCCGTCCACACACGGCCCAGCGCTCCGTTTCGAAGCCCTCGACGACCTCCACCCCGGACAGCCGTTCTGACAAGAGCCCCGCCAACGGATTCAAGAGGCGACTCCCTCGGCTTCGCTTTGACTCGCCAGGGCCTCTGGGTCGGGAAGGACCTTTCCGGGGTTCATGCGCCCGAGTGGGTCGAACACGGCTTTGATGCGCCGCATGGCGTCCAACTCTTCAGGACTGTGGACAAGGCTCATGTAGCCTCGCTTGTCCACGCCGACGCCATGCTCTCCGGTAATCGTACCTCCAGCATCCACGCACACCTTCATGATTTCCATCGATGCACGCTCGACCCGGCTCAGTTCCTCCGCATCGCTCCGATCGAACAGGAGGTTGGGATGGAGGTTTCCGTCCCCCGCGTGAAACACGTTGGCGATCTTCAGATCGTGGCGGACGCCGATCTCGGAAATCCGCCCGAGCACCTCCGTGAGCTTGCTCCGCGGCACCGTGCCGTCCTGCACCATCAGATCATTCGCGATCTGACCCATGGCTCCGAACGCCTTCTTGCGGCCTCTCCAGAGCGCGAGTCTCTCCTCCTCAGAGTCCGCCGTTCGGACCTCTCGGGCCCCGGCCTCCCGGCACAGGGCCACCGCCCGTTCCACATCGGCCCCCAGGCCCGCCTCGAGGCCGTCGAACTCGACCACCAGCGCTGCCTCCGCGTCGGTCGGGTACCCTGCCGCGAAAACGCTCGCCTCGACCGCGCGAATCGTGTTTCCGTCGATGATCTCCAGGGCCGCCGGCAGCAAGCCCTCGGCCATGATCTCCGTCACGGCACTGCCCGCATCGCCCAATCGATCGAAGATCGCCAGGAGGGTACTCACACCCTCCGGCTTCGGGAGGAGCCGCACCTCGATCTCCGTAGCGATTCCGAAACACCCCTCGGAGCCGACGAACAAGCCCAGTAGATCGTACCCGCCGGATTCCCTGCCGAAGCCGCCCAGCTCGACGATGCCCCCGTCATGGGTCACGACCGTGAGCCCCGTCACATACCGTGACGTGACGCCATACTTGAGGCAGTGGGGCCCGCCCGAGTTCTCGGCCACGTTCCCGCCAAGGGTACACGCGCTCTGTGAGGAGGGATCGGGCGCGTAGTAGAGCCCAAAGGGCTCCGCAGCCGTCGTGAGACTCGCGTTGATCATTCCCGGCTGAACTCGCGCAAGCCGGTTTTCGGGATCGAGTGCTAGCATGGCGGTCATGCGAGCCGTACCGACCACGACCGCGTCGCCATCGGCCAGCGCGCCTCCGGAGAGTCCCGTTCCAGCGCCTCTCGGCACCACGGGCACGCCTTCCTGTGACAGGATGCCCATCACCCGGCTGACTTGGTCGGTATTGTGGGGGAGTACGACGGCGAGCGGTGTTCTGCGGTACGCGGTCAGTCCGTCGGACTCATATGTCAGAAGACGATCCGCGTCGGCGATGACCCAAGCGTCTCCAACAACGCCTCGAAGGCGATCCCCCAGCTCCTTCGTCAGCGGCTCTGGCAATATGCTCTCCAACCCCGGGACGTTGCCCATTCTACTTCAGGCGGCCTGATGTCTACAGGCGACCTGATGTCTACAGGCGGCCTGATTCCTTCGTGGACGGGGTGGGCCGTCAGCTTCGCTCGTGGGCCAACTGCACGGCGAGCTCGTCCGCCACCACCTGGACCGCCGCGCTGTCCTCTTCGGTGAACGCCTCCACTGTCCTGCTGTCGACATCGATCAGCCCGAAGACGTCATCGCCGTTACGGATCAGGACAACCATCTCGGACTTGACCCTGGGATCACACGAGATGTAGTGGTCCACGGCGCTCACATCGGGAACGATCACATTCTCGCCCTGCGCAACCGCAGTGCCGCATATGCCTTCACCGACCGCGATCTTGGAGTGCGGAGTGGGTCGTCCGACGTAGTTGTGGAGCCAGACCACGTTTTCCTCGGGCTTCACGAGGTAGACGCCTACCCAGTCGAACCGATCGTCGGCCGCTGAAATGTCCTTGACGGCCTTGCGCAAGAGCGCGTCCGAGAGAAAGCCATTATCCCTCAATTCCTTCAACTCCTTCAGCACATCGTTCGGTTCGAGCATTCGGATCGGTTCCGGTTCAGGAAGTGGGGCCAAGCCCCAAGACACTCATCGAGTTCGTCGAGCCAACACGGTACACGACACCCCGCTTACGATCAAGGCGAAGTCGCATATTAGACACAAAAGACGCCACGGGACCGTGGCCTATCCGAGCGTCATCGCGGAGTAAAGTCCGTGTCACCGTCCAGACTGGACACGAAGGCCGCCAACAAACGAGCCGTGGATTCCAGGTCGGACAGGCTCACCATCTCGTTCGGCGAATGCATGTACCGATTCGGCACCGACACGAGCCCGGTGGGAACACCGGCCCGAGTCAGGTAGATGGAGTCGGCGTCCGTACTCGTAGACCTCGCCGCGGCCTGAATCGTATGAGGAATTCCCTCCGCCTCCGCTACCCCCACCAATCGCTCGAAAACCACCGGATGGGCTGCCGATCCTCGGCTCAACACCGGACCTCCTCCCAAACGGTGCTCTCCCAACTCCTTCTTCTCGATATCGGGGACGTCGGTGCTGAAGGTGACGTCGACCACGAGGGCAACGTCCGGCTCCAGACCGAACGCACTCGTGCGCGCTCCGCCTCCCGCTCCGGCACCAATCTCCTCCTGTACTGTGGCGACCGCGACGGCGGACGCCGTCGGCGACGCATCGGAGATGAGCCGTAGGGCCTCGAGCACCACATAGGCCCCGATCCGATTGTCGATGGCCCGACTCGCGATTCGGTCGCCAGCCAGGCTCAACATTGCCGCGTCGATGACCATGGCATCGCCGACCCCCACGCCGAGCTCGGTCGCCTCCGCTCGAGATCCGACGCCGAGGTCCACCCACAGCTTGCTGATTTCCGAAGCCTTCTTGCGCTCCTCGACCTTCTGGAGGTGCACGGCCTTCTTCCCCACAACCCCCTGGACGTGGCCCTTCGAACCGAGGATTCTCACGCGTTGGCCCACGAGTACCTGAGGATCCCATCCCCCGATGCGATCGATGTAGAGGAAACCCTCCTCGTCGATGTGCGTGACCTGGAGGCCGATCTCATCGATGTGACCCGCTAGCATGACGCGGGGCCGCCCACTCGAGTTGACGGTGGCGAGCGTGTTACCGCTGACGTCCGTCTTCACGTGTTCCGCGAAGGTCTCGGCCTCCGCGCGCCACAGGCGGGCCGCTCCAACCTCGAATCCGGAGGGGCCGACAGCATCGAGGAGGCTTGCGAGAAATGCGGGAGAGTCACTCATGGTCGGGAAACCTATAAGCTCCGGCACGGGGCAAGAAGGGCCGGAGAAACAAGCTGCTTCGAGCTGATTACTCGCCCGTCGACCGGGAAGAAGAAACCGGATCGGACGAAGACATCGGATCGGACGGAGACACGCGATCCGGCGATGACATCGGATCCGGAGGGCGGGTCCATACTTCGCCGCCGGCGGCTCTCACATGGATGGCGCCCTCTTCGATGCTACGTTCGAGTCGAGCCATGATCCGTTTTTGGATGGCGTGCCGCGTCGTGGGGAACAGCAAGCCGAACCCGACCGCGTCGGTGAGAATCCCTGGCGTGAGGAGAAACGCGCCGCCCGCGAGCACGGCCATACCATCCATGATGGCCTGCCCCGGGATACGCCCGTTCTCCAGGTCATCGCGCAGCCTCCAGATCGTCCGGAGCCCCTCCGTGCGAGCCAGCCAGGCACCAGTGACGCCCGTGAAGACGACAAGCGCGATCGTGGGCCAGAACCCGACGATCCGGCCCATCTGAATCAGAAGTGCCAGCTCCAACAGGGGAACGATCACGAAGAGAAGGAAAAGCCGTCCAAGAATGCTCATGGCTCGACAATACCCCCGCCCACGGCGGATCGGTCCTGGCGGGGCCGTGCGTTCTTCGCGTGCTCGACGCCCATCGTTAGTTTGGATCATGGAAGAAACCTATTTTCGACGGGGATTCGGCCTGAGGTCTCAGGTGCAACCCCTGATCGATCTCGAATACCAATCCGCGCTCGTCCAGGGCATCCGTTCCGAGGGCCATCGCAGGGTCATCGGTGACATCACCGTGCGCCTGGCACAGGAATTCGGATTCTGCTACGGGGTGGACCGGGCCATCGACTACGCCTACGAAACCCGCCACAAGTTCCCCGAGAGACGTATTCGCCTGGTTGGCGAAATCATCCATAACCCACACGTCAATCAACGTATCCGGGACCTGGGCATGGACTTCATCCGACCCAGCGACGACGGCGTGTTCGACTTCTCGGAGCTGACCGATCAGGACGTGGTGATCCTGCCCGCGTTCGGCGTCACCGTTCAGGACCTGGCCAGGCTGCAGAAGATCGGGTGCGTGATGGTGGATACGACGTGTGGATCGGTTCTCCTGGTCTGGAAGCGCGTCGAGAGCTACGCCCGTGATGGATTCACCGCTCTCATTCACGGCAAGCACTATCACGAGGAGTCGAGGGCGACGGCTTCCCAGGTGAGCAAGCATGAGGGTGGCCGATACATCATCGTGCGGGACATGGCGGAAGCGGACCTCCTCTGTGACTACTTGGCCAATCGGCCCAATCGACTCTCCCGCGAAGCGTTCATGGAGCATTTCGAGGCCAAAGCCACCGATGGGTTCGATCCCGACGTCGATCTCCGGATGATCGGCGTGGCGAATCAGACGACCATGCTGGCGAACGAGTCGCTCGCCATCGGCGAGAGGGTCCGCCAGGCCATGGTCGAGGGCCTCGGGGAGGACTACGCGGAGAGCAACTTCCGATCCTTCGGCACGATCTGCTCCGCGACCCAGGAGAGACAGGACGCCATCGAAGCGATGATGGACGAAGGGCCCCCAGCGGTCATGATCGTCATTGGCGGCTACAACTCATCGAATACCGATCACCTCGCTCATCTCTGCCGTCAGTTCACGACCACGTATCACATCGAGGACGCGGCGTGCATCGACCTGGAGCACGGAACCATCCGCCACAAGCCCGACGTCGGGAGTAACACACCGGAGGAGGTGGTCAGCGACTGGCTGCCCGAGGGGTCGTTCGATCTGGGGATGACGGCCGGAGCGTCGACCCCCAACAACAAGATCGGGGAGGCGCTGGTGCGCGTCCTGGAGATTCGGGGAGTGGAGCAGGCGGTCTAAACGCACGACCCGTCAGAAGCGCGTAATCACCAGTCGGAACCCGATGGAGGATTGGCGAACCCCCGGATCCACACCCCCACGAATCGTGGTCCGTATGTTCTGCTCAGGATCGCTGAACGAACCGCCACGCATCACCCAAAGAGCATCCGTGTCGAGACCCTCCCGGTCGTCGGACTCGTCGTAGGGGTAGGCCTGATACGGACTCCGGGTCAACTCCCAAACGTTGCCACTCATATCGAGAAGGCCGTAGGGGCACTCGGGACATTCGAAGCTGCCAACCGGAGCGGTACTCCGCCCCCCGTAGTTCGCCCGGTCCCGTCTCGGCTCGTTCCCCCACGGATAGACCCTACCGTCGGACCCCCGTGCCGCCTTCTCCCACTCGGCTTCGGTCGGTAAGCTGATCCGCCATCCGTCGCGCAATAGTCCGCCGAGCTCAGGGGGTGTCCCCGGCCACTCCCTGAGCGTCGTCTCGAGCCATCGGGCATAGGCCAGTGCATCGGTCCAGGAAACCGTGGCCACCGGATGACTCGGCGCTACCCGAAACGCCTCTTCGTTGGCCCTGTACCCTGTTGCCTCGACGAACGCCCCGAACTGGGCCACCGTGACCTCGTACCGGCCCACGTAGAACGTGGGAAGATCCAAGGTTGCCTGGGGACTGGCACCCGGCCACCACTCGTTGTCGAAAGCCAATCGGTCGATGGCGGGGTCACTTCCCATCAAGAACGGGCCGGCCGGGACCTCTACGAAACCGAGGAGCTCTTCATCCGGGAGAAACCACGCGTCGACTCGAAGGCCCGGGGGATTTCCAAAACTGGCCGTCAGCCCGGAGAACCGCTCCGCGTCGACAGCCGATTCGGATGGCGGACGCTGAAGAACCATCCACACCGCCACAGCCGAGACGAGAACCGCCATGAGTGCGATGCCACCCACGGACGGGGGTGCTCCGGCGGACGCTGGCGTTCCGGTCGACGTCGGCATTCCGTTGGGCGGTGTCGCTCCTCCCGACGTAGACGTTCCGCCGGAGGGTGACGCTTGGCCCGCGCCCCGCTGCCCTCGGTCTTTGCCCCTCACAGTGACCGCGCTCCCCCAGCACACGCGAACGTCCAGCCATGGTCGCAGGCCCGAGCATACAGCCCTGGCTCCGGCATCTCCATCAGGTTCTGCCCTCCCTCGCGCAAGAGCAGTCGGAGGTCGATGACGCGTGGGTCCGCCCGGCTGGGATCCGCCGGCTCCAGCACGTTGACGCATCCGGCCTGGAAGCGGACTTCGCAGGCCCTCGAGAAGTAGGCGGTCGCAAGCTCGGAGTCGGCATCCGCGATCCGGCCCTCCGTGTAGTGATAGCCCAACTCGTTACACGCCCATCCCGAGTTGTCTCCGCAGTACGCGGACTCCAGTTGGATCAGTCGCTCGCACGCGTTTCGCCGCCCCTCCTCACAGGACTGCTGCCAAAAAGGCAAGCTGTCGCCGGTATGCCGCCCGTCGGTCCGGCCCATCGCCGTCATGGCACCGAAGAAGACGATCCACACGGCCATGTGGGCCAAATTGAGGCGCGGGGGACCCCAGTCCAGGCGCCAACGACTCCAACCGGGACTCGTCTGAACGGTATGGGCAAAGCGGTCGATGGCCTGCACGCTCATGTTCAAGAGCGGCACACACAGAAGCTTGTCGTAGAAGGTCGGCGCCCCGAGGGCGCCGAGTAGCGCGTACAGCCCGAAGACACCCAAACCGTACAACCCACCGAAAATGCTCTTTCCGAGCGGCGTCCTCGGCGACGTCGACGGGTCTGTCACGAGCAGATGCAGTCCGAGGAAGACCGCCGACGGGATCTCGGAGTCGACGAAGTAGGGAACGCCCGTAATCGCCCCATACAAACCGCTCAGGCCGAACAACATGATGGCCGCAGAACCGGCGACCAGCGTGATCGAAAAGAAGTACATGGCCACCAGGCCGACCAAGAACAGAAACGAGTAGATGTAGGGCGCCAAGGTCAGCGTCGAGGCGATCTCCTGCCCCCAGGTCAGCTCGGTGGTGTTCGTGGCGATCAATACCAGCGAGAACAGCCCCAGCGAAAACGCGGACGGGTTGAAGATGTGTACCCGTTTACCTTCCCGTTGCCACCGCACGAACTCCTTGCCCATGAACCCGACCGCGAGCATCAGGAACTGCAGATAGAACCAGTCGTCCCTGAACCACAGGAAGAGGTTG
>JBDHFN010000018.1:0-40032 GCA_039590375.1 Gemmatimonadota bacterium | reverse complement strand
GCCCGAGTCGAACAGCGGGAGGATGTGGGGATGTTGGAGGTTGGCCGTGACCTGGATTTCGGTCAGGAAGCGCTCGGCTCCCACGACGGCAGCCAGTTCGGGCTTCAGAACCTTGAGCGCGACTTTACGGTTATGCTTGACGTCGTCGGCCAGGTAGACGGTGGCCATGCCGCCCTCGCCGAGCTCACGCTCGATGGCGTAGCGGCCCTCGAGGGCGGCGTTGAGACGGACGACTGGATCGGACATGGGCGGACTCCAAGATCAGATCGAAGGCAACATCCTATGCGCAGGCTGGTCGGCGCAAGCGCCGTCTCTCCTCATTCCCTTCATGAAGGTCCGGGTCGATGCCATCGTGGACCTCGGGCCATACCAGAATCGGACCGTCAATCGGACGCCAGCAGGCGATTCACGTCTTCTTCCGCCTCCAGGCGGAGGGCCTCCTCCGTGAGACGCTGCAACTGCTCATCACGGTCGTAAATGGTCTCCAGCCACTCGGAGACGTCGGCGGATGGCATCACTTCATGGATCGCGGAATCGTCCGAAAACGACGAGATGTCCGCCAGAGCGTTCGCGGTTCGTCTCGCGCTGATCCACTCCCGGATGCGGATGATGGTCACGGCCAGTCGGAACACGGACGGGTCCATCGCCCTCGTCTTCGCGGTGAAGAGTCCTTCGTATCCGGGAATGCCCCGCTGCCACCGCTTGTTGAGCGCCGAGCCGGCTCTGGTGTAGCGGTAGAGCTCCTGGTCGATCGCCGCCAGTTGGGCGTCACTGAGGTCGTCGTCCACGAGTCGCAGCGCAACCGGGATCCAGCCGTTCTGCCAACGCGCGACCTCGATTTCCTTCAGGCGCTGCAGTGCGGGCTGGGCCTTTCGGCTGATTCGCTCTCCTCCCTTGTCGATGGCAGCCCTCTGTTCCGGTGTCATTTTCGGCTTGTGATAGCCGGTCAGATCCCCCTCGAGTGTCGCGAGCTTCTGCCATTCGCCCTGCACCTTGTCGATGAGCTTCCAGACCTCGGCTTCGGCGGGACGCAGCGATCGGCTCCGCGACGCCATCTTGACGTGCACGAGGACACGACCCCACAGGCTCCTCGGGAATCCGCAGCCGGGGCAATACTCCTTGCCAATCGGAATGTTGAACTCGCAGCGCCAGGTGCGACACCTTCTGTAACCCATGGAGCTTCCTCTTGCGATCCCACTCTCGCCCGTCTCAGGGCTCGATGCCGTGTTGGCCCTCGAGGGCGAGTTCGAGGCGAAAATTGGCGTCAGACATGCCGGACAAGATGCCCCAAAGGCCTACACGCCTGCAAGCGCAGCGGACGCTGGCCGGGCCTTCTCAGGTCCGGTTCGGGGTCGGGTAGCGGTCGGGTCGGGTCGGATTTCCCCCCGAACTGATCCCGAGGGGAAAAGCCCTACCAAATACTTAGCCGTTACCCGACGGACGCTCGGAGACCCGCAAATGATATTTCAGTGGGTGGAGAGGCCCCGTCCGGAGCTGGATTGCTGGCCTTACCACAGTCCAGTGAGGGCGGGGCGTCGATGTGGGAGTGGGGACGCATCGTGGGGAGGAGGGAAATCATGAGAATCGCGAACTGGAGTCTTCTGGCAGCGGGGGCTGCGTTGAGCATCACCGCTTGCGGCGTTGCAACGACAGTCGGCACCGATTTTGATCCATCCCTGGACCTCGGTCGCTACAGCACGTTTGGGTGGGATGAGGAAGCGATACCCCAGGCGAGGGATGTGCGTCTCGAGAACAATCCCTTCTTCAGGGATCGACTCTTCGAGGCCGTCGCACGGGAGTTGTCCGAGAGAGGGATTCGACGCGATGAGGCCTCTCCTGAATTGCTGGCGCACTACCACGTTTCCGTGGAGGATCACGTCGAGGTCTTCGAAGTGGACCCGCAACTCAATGATGTAAGGTCCGAGTACGGTCCCGGGACGGACGTCATCCAATACGAGCAGGGCACCGTGGTCTTGCACTTCATCGATGCTGCGACAGAGGAGACCCTCTGGGTCGGATGGGCGCAGGGGGACATCGGACCTGCCCTCACCGCATCGATAAAGATGCGAGAATGGGTCGACGGGGCGGTGGCGAAGATGTTCAAGGACTTTCCGGTCCTGACGGTCCCACGGGGGCGGTAGATTCGACTACTCGAACTCGACCTCTGTGGTGATCTCGATCGCTGCCTTGAGGCTCCTGGCTACGGGACACCGGTCCGCGTGCATCTCCAGCACGCGGGCCACCGTGTCGTGCGCCTCCTCGGGCACCCCGCTCAGTCTGTACTTCACGTGGATTCGACGCAGGACGAGCACGCCGCCTTCCTTCTCGACCTCACCCAGCACCTCGCCGACCAGATCCTCCAGGCCAATCTTTATCTCGCGCGCTCCCAGCGCGCCGGCAAATGTGCCTGTGAGTCAGCCGCCCGCCGCCGCAACCACGTAGTCGATGGTGGTCGCATGTGGCTCGATGGTTGTCATGTCGGCCCCATAGTGCTCCGCGATCGCCCCGTGAACACCGAAGAGTACAGGTTCGCTCTCCGCCGGCAGGGTGGCCGAACGCGTGGGCCCTCCTAGGCGTCGGATTTCGATTCGGGACTCGTAGACGACCTCTGACATGTCCATCTCCTGGAAAGCGAAGTAGGATCCTCTCTGCCGCTCGCGAGGTTCCGGTGGACCTGAGCACGAGCGAATCGAGGGATGTGTCACTATTATATCCCCGCAGCTTTGGGAGCACGACCAGCGCGGGTCCACTCGCGCGGGTCTGTCCGTCGCTCATCCGTTGCCGAGAAAGGATCGGATATGTTGCACAAGAATGCTCATCTGGGAGCCATGTGCGCCCTCCTCGCTGGTTTGGCGGGTGGCTTGGCCACGGGCCTCTCCGCTCAGGAACAGGCGAACCCGTTCACCACTGTGGAGGACGTGCAGACCGGTCAGACCGTCTTCGCCAGACAGTGCTCGGTCTGCCACGGTCAGGGAGCTACGGGCGGGGAAGTCGGTCCGGATCTGACGACCGGCGAGTTCAAGTACTCGAGCACCGACGCCGGCCTGTTCAACGTGATCTCCGAGGGGGTGCCCGACACGCCGATGGTCGGGATCAACCGGACGCGGACCGATCAGTCCGTCTGGCAGGTGGTGGCGTATCTCAGGTCCTTGTCCGGCGGCGAACGCGTGGCGGTGGATGGCAACGCCTCCGTTGGAGAGCAGCTGTTTCACGGAATTGGCGACTGCAGCAGTTGCCACGTGGTCGACGGTGAGGGTGGCCGGCAGGGCCCCGACCTTTCGACCATCGGCGATCGCCGCTCACCCGACGAACTTCTCTCGGATCTGGTCGATCCGAACGAACGCGTGCAGCCGCGCTGGTGGACCATGCGCGTGACGCATCGGGACGGCACGCGGGTCGAGGGCCTGAGGATGAACGAAGGCACTTACTCGGTCAGAATCCTGGACGCCAACGACAACATGTGGTCGTTGATGAAGCGGGACCTGACGATGAGTGAACGCATCGAGACCTCGCCGATGCCGTCCTACGCGGGTCGCCTGACCGACAGCCAGTTGGAGGATTTAGTGGCGTATCTGTACGGGTTGACCGGGAGAGACCAGTGATCGCCCGTTCGCGAATGCCTTGCACGAAGAGAGGGAGTGAGATGATGAAACGGTACGCACTTTTCGCCCTGTTGTTGTTCGCGATCCCGGCCTCGGCTGCTCAACAGCGGTCCGGGGATCCCGCGGAGGCCATGACCGCCGCGCCGTCGTTCGACCCTGTGACGCAGGAACGCCTCTTGAACGCCGACGCGGAGCCGGAGAACTGGCTCATGTACTCGGGCAACTACTACAGTCAGCGCTACAGCCGGCTGAGCCAGATCGACAGGGGGAACGCGGCGGAACTCGAGATGCAGTGGGCATACCAGCTACGAGCGTTGGATCGAGCCGAGACCACGCCTCTCGTCGTCGACGGCGTCATGTACGTGACCGAAGCGCCGAGCAACGTCATCGCGCTCGATGCACGCACCGGCAGCCAGTACTGGCGTTACAACCACGAGATGCCCGAGGATCTGAATTTCTGCTGCGGGCGGAACAACCGCGGGGTCGCCGTCCTGGGTGACCGGTTGTACTTGGTCACGCTCGACGCACACCTGGTCGCCCTCGATGCGAAGACCGGCACCGTCTTATGGGACGCGGAAGTCGCCGACGAAGCGACCGGCTACAGCATGACCGGCGCGCCGCTCATTGTCGGAGACAAGGTCCTGGCGGGGGTCGCGGGTGGGGAATACGGGATCCGCGGGTTCATAGACGCCTACGACGGGGAGAGCGGAGAGCTCGCTTGGAGACTCTACACGATCCCTGGGCCGGATCATCCCGACAACATGACGTGGGCGGGCAACTCTTGGCGTACCGGCGGCTCGCCGAGCTGGATGACGGGCTCGTACGACCCGGAGCTGAACCTGGTCTACTGGGGCACCGGCAATCCGGGTCCCGACTGGAACGGGGACGTCAGGATGGGCGACAATCTGTACTCCGATTCGGTGCTGGCGATCAATCCCGACACCGGTGAGCTGGTGTGGTATTTCCAGTTCACACCGCATGACGTCCACGACTGGGACAGCACGCAGATTCCGATTCTGGCCGATTCCGAATTCGACGGGCAGCAGCGCAAGCTGATGCTCTGGCCCAATCGAAATGCGTTCTTCTATGTGCTCGACCGGGAGACCGGGGAATTCCTGCTGGGCGAGCCCTACGCGAGGCAGACCTGGGCGGAGCGCCTCGACGAAACGGGTCGGCCGATCCGTATTCCCGGCACCTTCCCAACCGTTGAAGGAGTGACCGTCTCACCGTCCATCGGGGGTGGTAGCAATTGGTGGTCGCCAAGCTACAGTCCCCGAACCGATCTCGTCTACGTCATGGCCTACGACGGCGAGACCACCTACTACATTCGCGACGACGAATACACGCCGGGCGATCCGTTCCGTGGCGGAGGCGGATCGACACCCCTTCCCCAGGACAACTACGTGAGCGCGGTGCGAGCCCTCTCGCCGCAAACCGGTGAGCGGGTGTGGGAGTATCGCGTTCAGCCGAGATCCTCAGCCGGGGTGCTCTCGACCGCCGGCGATGTCGTCTTCAGTGGAACGGTCGACGGCTTCTTCTTCGCCCTGGACGCGGAGAGCGGGGAAGAGCTCTGGCACATCAACATCGGCTCGCGAGTACACGCCGCGCCGATGAGTTACATGGTGGACGGCAAGCAGTACATCGGGATCGCCGCCGGTAACGTGTTCTACACGTTTGGACTGGGGGATTAGGACGGGGTTCGAGCCGCTTCACAGGCGCTGGCGGGGGTCCACAGCGGTGCGGGCCCCCGGCCGAGCCAGTTCTCAGCGCAGTCCCACTGCTCGGCGCAACCGCCTAGCTCCCAACGCAGCCACGAGCCCGGCCACGAGCCCGGCCACCAGCCCGGCCACTAGCCCGGCCACTAGCCCGGCCACTAGCCCGGCCACCAGCCCAGCCCCTGCCCCGGGCTCTAGCCCAGCGCCCGTCGAATTCTCGCGGAGACCAACTCGGCGAAGACGACGGTCCCCAGGATGGCGATCAGGATCACGCTCACGCGCGACCACCGGAGAGCGTCGATGGAGGCCTGGAGGGCCATTCCGATCCCGCCTGCACCCACGAGTCCCAAGATTGTGGCCTCTCGGATGTTGATCTCCCAGCGGTAGATGCTCACCCCCGCCATGGTGGGTAGGATGTGCGGCACGAGGCCGAACGCCAGCGCTTGAGCGCGCCCTGCACCGGTGGTCTCCATCGCGGTCACCGGAAGCTCCGGGGCTTCTTCGATCGCCTCGTAGACCAGCTTTCCGACGAACCCAACCGAACGAAACGCGATCGCCAGCACGCCGGCGAGTATGCCGGGGCCCAGGAGCACGACCAGCATTAGGGCCCAGATGATCGAGTTGACCGAGCGGGAGGTGACGAGCAGCAGGATCGCGATCGGCCGTAGATAGAGCCGTGAAGGGGTCGTGGACGTCGCAGCGGCAAACGCCAGAGGCAGCGCGATGACAATCCCCAAGGCCGTTCCCAGCGTGGCGATGTGGAGCGTGTCCAGGAGCGGACGTGCGACCGCACCGGCGTACGAAGCGTCCGGCGGGAACATCCTCACTCCCAAGTCGCGGAGCTGAGTGCCCGCGTCCAGAATGAAGAACCATGTCGTCTGCGCAGAGATGGTCGATGCGGCGGCCACGAGTGTGGCAGTGATCCCCAGGGCGGCGAAAAATCGTCACCACTGCTCGCCGCTCGTGCGCCGGCGCCACTCCCGAACTCCCGCTCGCTCCAGGATGGGCATCAGAGTAACCGCTGACTCAGCCGCATCAGAGCAACCTCTGACGCAGCCGCCCTGAAATCACCTCCGCCCCGAAGACCATCCCGATGATCAGGATCAGAATGGCGGAGACCGATTCGAACTCGTATCGGCTGAACGCGGTCGTGAGCGTCGCCCCAATTCCGCCTGCTCCCACCAGGCCGATCACGGCCGACTCCCGGAAGTTGATGTCCAGGCGGTAGAGCGCGAGGCCCATCACGCGTGGCATGATCTGGGGAAGCACGCCGAACACCACGCGAGAGCCCCAGGACGCCCCCGCCGCGGTGAGCGCCTCGAGAGGGGCGGGATCGACCTCTTCCACCGCTTCCGCGAGCAGCTTTCCAAGGAAGCCCACGCTGGCGACGACCAGGGTCACGACGCCCGCGAACGGACCGAACCCGAACATCGCCACGAACAGGATAGCCACGAGGATCTCGTGGAAGGCGCGTGCCACGGCCAACACCGCTCGCGCGGTCATGTAGACGGGCCCGGGTACCAGATTGCGGGCGGCGCCCAGCCCGAGCGGTATCGAAAGCAGGAGGGCCGCCGCCGTGGCCACGGCCGTCATCGCCAGGCTTTCCAGGAGACCGGCGCGGATGTCGGTCCAGCGCGTCACGAAATCGGGCCGTAGCCACCCGGCGAAGAACGCGCTGGTGCGAGTCAGCCCCTCGGCGATCCTGGCCAGGTCGATCTCCACGGTCACAAGAGCGAGGAGCCCGTACAGCGCGAGCCCACCCAAGATGAGCCTCCGATGGGTGGCACTCTCGATCACGCGCGGTGGGCGCCAGCGGTGGGTCAACTCAGCCGCCAAGGCTATCCTCTCCTTCAGCCGAGGCTCCAGTCGTGTCTGCACCTCGGCCAGGCTCCTCCTCCTCCTCCTCCTCCTCCTCGGTAGGGCCCGCCTCTCCGGCGGCGTCCGCGTGTGCTCTCGTGGCCTCATCCCCGTACACGCGTTGCAGCACGGCGTCGTCGAGCGCGGAGGGCGGGCCATCGAAGGCCACCCTCCCCTCCAGGAGCCCGATGATCCGGGGGCAAAAACGTCGCGCGAGGGGCACGTCGTGGAGGTTGATGATGGCGGCGAGGTTGCGCTCCGAGCAGATCTCGGTGATCAGGCCCATGATCCGAACCGAAGTGGCGGGATCGAGGCTCGCCGTGGGTTCGTCCACCAAGAGGACATCGGGATGCTGGATCAAGGCTCTCGCGATTCCCACGCGCTGCTTCTGACCGCCCGAGAGCTCGTCGCAGCGTGAGTCCTCCAACCCGGTGAGGCCGACCCGATCGAGGAGGCCGAACGCCTCCTCTATATCGTCAGGATCGAAGCGACGACGTACGCTTCGCCAGAATCCGGTCCGGCCCAGCGTGCCCGCGAGCACGTTCTCCATGACCGTGAGCCGCTCGATCAAAGCGTGCTCCTGGAAGATCATGCCCAGCCGTCTGCGCGCTCCGCGAAGCTCCTCGCGTGGCAGGCGGGTAAGATCGACACCGTCCAGAAGAATCTGCCCGGACTCCGGCTCTACAAGGCGCTGGACCGCACGAAGAAGGGTGCTCTTGCCTGCTGCGGAGGCCCCGATCAGGCCGACGATCTCTTTCGGACCGAGTGCGATCGACACGCCCGAGATCACCGGTTCGCCCCGGCCGTAGCGGACCACCAGATCGTCGATTCTCAGGGGGTGTTGCTGTTCGCTCATCGCCATCGCCTTCTCGTCGTCGCCCCACTCATCGACAGTGCCAGCTCGTCTCCGAAGCCACGTCGATCCGGCGAATGACCTCCCAGTGTTCCTCGTAGGTGATGGGAATGAAGCTGCTCTCCTCGAATTCGGCGTCGAGGGCGCTGCCCTCCCAGTCGAAAGTGTAGAATGCCTCGATGATGGCCTCCGAAACGTCCGGATCGAGACGGTTCGACACGCCGTAGGCCGTGGTGGGGAACGTCTCCGAGCGATAGAGCACACGCAGGTCGTCCCGGCTCCCGACGCCACGGGCCAGGACCTGGTCGATCACGATGTTCGCGACCGCGGCGGCGTCGTAGTCACGTTGAAGGACCCCGAGCACCGAGTTGTCGTGTCTTCCGGAGTAGGCCGGCTGGAAGTCCCGGTCCGGCATCAGCCCGAACTCTTCCTCTAGGAGGACCGAGGGAGCCTTGAAGCCGCTGTTCGAGGTCGGGGAGGTAAAGGCCAGCGTCCGACCCTGGAGCTCCGCGACGGACTCGATCCCACTTTCGCGGTGCGTGAGGATCTCCATCTCGTACCCGAAGGATCCGTCGTCGCGAGCCATCATCGTAGTGGGAACGAACCCCGCACAGTTCACGGCAAGGGGAACGCTTCCGGTGTTGAACCCCGCAACGTGGAGGCGCCCGGCCCGCATCGCTTCGATCTGCGCCGCGTTGGACTGCACGGGAAAGAAGAGCACGTCCCTCGACACGGCTCTCTCGAGGTGGGCGAGGAATCCCGCCCACACGTCCCGGAACTGAGCAGGATCTTCCACCGGCGTGTACGCGAAGATCAATCGCTCGGGATCGAGCCGCATGCCCGCATCGCGGGGCGGGTCCGCGACCAGATCGCCATTCCCGTCGCAGTAGCGTTGGTCGAGGTCGCCGTGGGCGCAGTCCTCGATGAGCGGGCCGGCGCAACCCACGACGAGCGCCGCGAGCGCCCCCAGGGCACCGTAGCCTGGGGCCCTCATGGGATCAGGAGCCTTCCGCCGGGCGGGCCCTCGGGAACAGGTCGGGGTTGTCGGTGAAGAGACCGTCGACACCCAACGCAAAGATGAAGTGGGCCATCTCGTCTTCGACGGAGGCGAAGTCGCCCGGGTCCCTCGAGCTGAACGTCCACGGGATCACGGTCAGCCCTGCCTGGTGGGCCAGATGGACCGCGTCCGGATGCTCGAACAGAAGGCTCTTGGTCGGGCCGATTCCGGTCGCGAACTCGCTGATCTCCGCGAGCCCGTCGGCCGTGAGCCATTCGGCAGCGGCCCCACCCGAGACGAGGAAAGTCAGAGGCAAGTCCGTGCCCACCTCGTGGCGCAGGATCTGCAGGCTCTCCGCGCTGAAGGATTGGATCACGACCGGGGTCAGTGGATCCGCGCCCATCTCATGGAGCCTATGCTGCGCCAACTCGGCCACTACGAGTCGCTCCATGTCGTATCCACGGTCGCCGTACACCTCCGGGGCCTTCGTCTCGGGAAAGATCCCCGCCCTGCCTCTCGCCAGCTCCATCACCTCCGAAAACGTAGGAATGCGCGCTCCCTCGAAGCGCTCATCGAACCAGGACCCTGCGTCGAGCTCCTGGATCTCCTCCAGCGTGAAGTCGTTCGCATACCACCGCCGGACCGTCTCGCCGCGGAACTCCTCCTCACGGAATCGATCCGGGAACACCTCCCTCACGTTGGTGGTGCGCTCCAGGGTGAGATCATGGAGCGCGATCAATATGCCATCCCGGGTGATCTGGAGATCGGGCTCGATGAAGTCGGCGCCCTGCTCGAGGGCTATCCGGTACGCCTCCATGGTATGCTCGGGGGCGTACGCCGAAGCGCCTCGATGGGCGACCAGCAACGCGGGGGCCGAGTCGGCTGGTTCGTTTGACTCCGGCGAGCAGGACATGCAGAGGGCCAGAGCGGCATAAATGATTTTACGGCCGAATCGTTTCATCGCTTCGGTTCTCTCCTGGGCGTCCACCGTACTCCTCCGTCGGCTCGGCTCAAGGTAGCCCTCGGACGAAATCGCGTCGACTGGTCGAGCGCCTACTCGCCCCTCAACGACTCGATCGGATCCACGGCTGCCGTCGGGAAACCCCCCATCTCCGACCGGGGAACCCCCATCTGCGACTACTGTACGGATAGGGACTGAGGCTGCCGCTCGCGATCCGCGGAAGTCGGAGAGACGAGAGTGAATCCTCCGACGAGGTTCTTCCGTAGGGGCTTCCAGCTTTCTGTGGCAAAGAAGCGCCGCGCGCGGCAATCTCAGTATTCTCCCGCTGGCAGGGACCGCATGGATCTCTGGCAAGACATCAAGTTCGGCGCGCGTCTTCTGGTGAAGGCGCGCTGGTTCACCCTGGCAGCCGGCACGGCCCTCGCACTGGGCATCGGCGCCAACACCACAGTCTTCACCTTGGTGAACGCGGTCCTGTTCCGCGGCCTCCCGTTCGATGAGCCCGATCGCATCATGTCGGTGTGGGCCGAGAACGAGCAGAACCAGACGGTCGCTCTTTCCCACCCGAACTACCTGGATCTGCGCGAGCAAGCGCGGACGTTGGAAAACCTCGCTGCCAACCTCAACGCAAGCGTCAACCTGGCCGACGACGGGCAACCCCCCGAAAGGCTCTTGGGCGGCTACGTGTCCGGAAACTTCTTTCGGATGCTCGGCGAACAGCCGGTCCTGGGCAGGGACTTTGTGGACGAGGACGATCGGGAGGGCGCCGCGCCCGTCGTGCTTCTCGGGCACAATGTCTGGCAGAATCGCTACGGCTCGGACCCCGGCGTCCTGGGGCTCACGATCAGAGTGAACAGCCTGGTTGGAACGGTGATCGGCGTCATGCCGCCGAACATGCGTTTCCCCCAGAACACGGACGTGTGGATCCCTCTGCACATGCTTCCGCCCGAGTCTCAGGTCCAGGAACGCGACGGACAGGGCTTCGGCGTCATCGGGCGCTTGGCCAGTGGTGCCTCGGTCGATCTGGCGCGGGAGGAGGTCGGGGCCATCGCGCGGCGTCTCGCGGACGCGTACCCGGAGGCGAACCAGAACATCGAGCGGTTCAACGTGATGTCCTTCCAGGACCGGCAGAACGAGGGTGAAATCCGACTCATCTTCCTCATGTTGATGGGCGCCGTCGTCTTTGTGTTGCTGGTTGCATGCGCGAACGTGGCGAACCTGCTGCTTGCGAGGTCGGCTGAGCGTGAACGGGAGATCGCAGTGCGCGTCTCCATGGGCGCCACGCGGGGGCGGATCGTTCGTCAGCTCCTGATCGAGAGCGTTATGCTCGCGATTTTCGCAGGCGGTATAGGCCTCTTGCTTTCCGTGTACGGTATCCGGTGGTTCGATGGAGTCACCTCGTCGCCCCAGCTCGGGAAGCCGTATTGGATGGAGTTCACCATGGACCCGGTCGTTTTCGTGTTCATGGCTGGTGTGTGCCTGACGACGGCCGTGCTCTTCGGCTTGGCCCCCGCGCTGCAAGTCTCGAAGACCGACGTGAATGACGTCTTGAAGGAGGGGTCACGAGGGAGCACCGGAGGACGGCGCGCCCGTCGGTGGGCGGACTTTCTCATCGTCGGTGAGCTCATCCTGACGCTCGTGCTGCTGTCCGGGGCCGGCTTCATGATGGGCAGCTTCTTCAAGATGGCCTCCATGGATACGGGCTTCGAGACCTCACGCTTGCTGTTCACGCAGATATATATCCCCTTGACCCAGTATCCAGACCCCGATCCCCGTAGGGTGCTGTATGAGGAACTCGAGGAGCGACTCCGCGGTGTCCCTGCGCTCCAGGCGAGCGCGCTGGTCACGGCGCCGCCGCTCAGCGGGGGAGGGTCTCAGCCGGTGGAGGTGGACGGCAGTGGCGGCGACACGGGCGAGGCCCCTCCGGGGGTCACGACGCTATGGGTGGGCGACGACTACCTCGAGGTGCTTGGAATCGAGACCGTGCGTGGGCGTTGGTTGGGTCCGGATGACGGCCTTCCGGGTTCCGAGGTTGCCGTCGTCAACGAACGATTCGTCGAGTTGCATCTGGAGGGGGGGGACGCTCTGGGACGCAGTGTTCGCTTCGTACCTCCGGCGGCTGCTGCCGACACTGCCGAGGCAGAGTGGCTGACGATCGTGGGGGTGATGCCGAACATCCGCCAGCGGAATCTACAGGAACTCGAGACAGATCCGGTCGTGTACATGCCGCTGCGCGCGAATCCGGCCAGAGGCGTTGGTCTGCTGGTGCGAACCTCGGCCGACCCGGGCAGCGCGGCGCCGCTGCTCCGCGAGGCCGTGTCTGCGGTCCAGCCTGACCTGCCCCTTTTCAACCTCATGACCATGGACCAGTTCCTGGCCCTTCAGCGATGGCCTTTCCGCGTGTTCGGCTTGATGTTCTCCGTTTTCGCCGGCGTCGCACTCATGCTCTCGGCCGTGGGGCTCTATTCGGTCACGGCACACTCGGTCACTCAGAGGACTCAGGAAATCGGGATCCGCGTCGCGCACGGTGCTGAGCCCCGCCAGGTGACTTGGCTGGTACTGCGCAGAGCTCTTACACAGCTGGCGATAGGCCTGCCGGTGGGGATCGCCGGCGCGGTCGGTGTGGGTTGGCTGCTTCAGAGCCTGGTAGTCGCGACCAGCCCCGCTGATCCTGTCACACTAGCGGCGATCGTTGGGGTGCTCTCGGTCGTGGCGGTGGTGGCGTGCATCGTCCCCGCCCAGCGGGCGGCTCGTCTCGATCCCATGGTGGCGTTCCGGATCGAGTAGGGGCCCTACTTCGACTTCGCCTTTTCGCTCTTGTCGCCCCCGTCCTCGCCGGCGTCACACGGACAGTGGCCGCACCGGCACCCACAGTGCTGGCACCGGCAACGACAGCGGTGGCGGCGGCGATGTCGACGGTGATGGCAATGGCAACGCCATCGCATCGGTCCGTTGCAGACCCAATAGATGATGCACCCGATCAGGATCAGCCTGAGGAGGCCGCCGCCGGCCAGCGCGCCCCAGTAGGCGGTGAGGGTTTCGACGTACCAGTTGAACGCTTCCATCACCATCTGCGGCCTCCGGCGTGAGAGCCATCGTCGACCTGCCTACACCGCTGGAGGGGGAAGGAGCCCGTCTATCCTCAATCCGCCCGGGGCTGCACCCGGATCAGCTTGACCTCGACACGCGGAGCGCCCGCACCACCGATCAGTAACTCTTCGCGATCAACACACCCACGAACGTACCGGCGAGCCCACCCCCGACCATCTGCAACACCCCTTTCGTAGGTATGGACTGATCACCGCGATGAAGCATGGGCACGGTCACCCCGGTTACCACTCCGATCCCCGCCCCTACCAGCACGTCCGATGGGAAGTGTTGCCCCGCCTCGACCCGCAGCGTGGAGGTGGCGCCCGCCAACGCCCCCCCCAGGAAGCCGACGCCCGCTCGCTCGACCCAGCTCGCTTGGGGTCGTTGCAGCAGGTGCATCGTCATACCCAACGCGGCGCCGGCCCAGGCCGATGACGAGTGCCCCGAGGGCATCGATGCGAATGCCCGATCCGTCGAGACGTCGTAGTGGGCATTGCCCGGACGTTCACTCGTAGGTAGATAGGCGAATGGGCGGGCCCGACCGATCGTCGACTTTCCGAGCCACGTGAGACCCTGCGAGAGGAGAATCGTCTCGGCGTAGACGAGGCTGCTACGGCTGAAGTCGTGCCAACGTTCGCCCTCCCGCCCCGCGCCCAGGGCCAGAGCCAGCGGAAAGAGGAGGGAGGCGTCGCGCGTCCAATCACCTGCCGCGTTCGCCGCTCGACTGCGGTTGCCGACGATATCCCGGTCCGCGGACCACGCGATCTCGCTGAGATCGAAGCCCTGCGGCGGCACATTGAGAACATCGGCTGACACGATGAGCCCGGTGGCCAGAAGGCCCGCGCCGACTCCTGACAGGGTGATCTCGCGCCCCTTCCGGAGAACCGGATACGACTGGCGTGGTTGGATAGCGAGTGAGTCGGCGCTCGGCGCTAGTTGACCTCGGGCCGCTGTGGGCAAGCACAGGGCGGGCAACAGCAGCGCCGCAGCGAGGTGTCGAAACGTGCGAGTGAATCTAGACTGCAAGCATGCCTCCTGGGGCGGCTGGTGCCCGGCCGTCAGTTCTTCCCTCAAAGCCTGAACAACCGATTGATCTTCACGACCAGCCCGCGGTTGCGAAGCTCCGTGAAACGGTCCGGCACCAGCGGGTCGGTATCTCGGTCCTCCGAGTAGACCACGAAGATTTCGCTTCCCGGACTGTACTCCCAGCGGAACCGGAGATTCGTGCTGAACGAGTCCCCACTCGAGCTGTACTGCAGTAGCCCGCTGAAGAACATCCGTGGCGTGAAAGTATAGGTGAACCGCGCTAGGGCGAGTTGGGTCGTGAAGGATCCCTCCGGAAGGTCCACCCAGTTGAACGAGATGCTCGGTTCTATCGACAACTGAGGTGTGACTTCGACACGGCCACGGCTGAGGGACACCGCCGTGTTGTCGCCGCTCCAGAAGCCCCCGGTTTGAACGGTGATCTGGCCGCTGATGGGCCGCTGGGCACCGAATCTGTATGACGCTCGGAAGTTCCGGAAGTCGTACCCCCCAACGGGAAGCGTCACACCCGACGAGATCGTGAACGGCTGGGTCAGCAGCTCGTAGTGATCATTGAAGAAGAAGCTGAGTTGGTCGCTGTTCTCGAACTCGGACTCGAGGAGCAGCTGAGCCTCGCGGGTCTCGAGCTCTCCTTGGTCGGCCGTGGCAATATGGTCGAAGCTGCCGACCGCCACGAAACGTCGAATCAGGTCGATCGATTCGGGTCGCGGACTGAATCGTGCCGAGGCCGAGTTCAGGCGGAAGTTGTCCCGGCGTAGGAATCCGACTTCGGGGATGAACCGGTCCTCGACCACGAGATGGCCGTAGCTCAGGCCATAGCGGTCTCCCGCATAGTCGAAATTGCCCTGGTAGCTCTTGTCCTTGCCGTTTCCCGCAGGCGTCTGCGTGTTGGCGAAGTATCCCGTGACGCTGAAGTCGTCGTAGAAGGCGAGCCTGCCGTCGACGCCGTAAACCTGGCTGGACCCGTCCCCGACGAGCGACACAGAGCGGTTGGTGAAAATGCCACCGATGGTGCTGCGCCGCAGAATATCTCTCTTCACCCGGAGCACCGTGAAGTTGGTCGACACTGCGTCCGAGGTCTCCTCGTCGCCGGTCTGGATGTTGAGCAGCCCTACGTCGAACGGCCCGACCTTGCCGGTCACGCGGCCGCCGGCCCTGATCGGAATGATCTGTCCGGCTTGCAGACCGATCTGTCGACTGAAGAAGATCGTCGGCACGCCCCCTCCACCACCCGGAGCGAAGTCGAAATTCCCCCGCCCCTCGAGAAAGAACTCACGCTTCTCGGGAAAGAACAGACTGAACCGAGTCAGATTTACCTGTCGTTCATCGACTTCGACCTGAGCGAAGTCGGTATTGACGGTGAAGTCGGCGGTCAGGTTTTGGGTGAGACGGTACTTCACGTCGAGTCCCGCGTCGGCCTCTCCGTCATTTTCGGTCGGCGGACTGGCGTTGACGTCGGTCCTCAGCCCCGCGATTCCGTAAGGCTTGATCTCTGCGTCTATGCTCAGCGGGGGCACTTCGAGTCCCACGAGGGTAGCGGCCTCGGACACGCGCCAGAGTCCGGCGATCACGCTGTTTCCGCGGGCCGCGGAGATAGGCAGGGCCGTCAGGTAGGCCGCCTCGTTCCGGCGACGAACGATGCGGCGCAACTGAATGCCCCACACCTGGCTCTCTCCGGGTTGATACCGGAGCGACTTGAAGGGAATCTCGATCTCCACGGTCCAGCCGCCCTCGAAGCGGCCGGTCCGCATATCCCAGACAATATTCCAATCGGTGTTCACGTTCCCTTCGTTCGTAATCGCGAAGTCGGAGTAACCGCCGATGGGAGTCACGAGGAAGGCGACACCGTTCCGCCGATCATGAAAGGTGTCGAGGAGCAGTGAGAACGAATCGTTCTGGCGTAGCTGGATGACGTCGTGACGCATCTCGTTGGCCACCCACTCGCTCGGCGGCGCCGAATCGAACGCGCGCGCCGTGATATAGAGGTTGCTCTCGTCGAAGAACACCCAGGCGTCTGTCCGCTCGCTGGCGAGGGCCCCCTCGTCCGGGAGCTGTTGGATGAAGCCGCTGATCGGCGGCACGGTCCGATAGACTTCCTCGTCGAGCCGGCCATCCAGCTGGATCTCCTGGGTGAGCCGGGTGGCACGCACGGTGGTTCTGCCTTGATCGTCCCGGGCGACCACCTCCGGCGCTATCGGCATCGGCGTAACGACCTGGGCGGTAGCCTCGGCACCGACCCAGAGGTTCAAGCCGAGAATGAGGAACAGCGCCGGGATTGGCCGTGGTGCAGGGAGGCTGAACCGGGGTAGGGGGTGGGGCATGGCCGGCAAGATGGGTCCAAGCCGTGCGAAGCGGCAAGCACATCCACGAGTGACGGCGACCGCCTAGAGAGCGTTCCCTAGAATCGCGGCGATGATTCGGCCCGGTCCGTGAACGCCCGTTACGAGAATCTGGCCGATGTCGGCCGACTTGCTCGGGCCGGAGTGGAGAGCGAGGGTCGCCGGAAGGTTCTCGCGGCAAGCTTCCAGCGCCTCCCCCAACGTGGTGCGGACGTCCTGGGCTCTGACCCAAACGAGATGAACCGGAGGAAGGAGTTGGGATCGGCGGCCCTCCCTGGAGGAAAGAAGGAGCGAGCCGGTCTGAGCCGCTGCACCCACTGCGGCCGACACGCCCAGCGCCGCCTCCGACGGTGGTGCAGTCGGGAGCACCGGCTGGAGAGCATCGGGTACGCCAATGCACACGGACACGCTCTCGAATCCGCCCGCGAAGTCTTCCAGCCACGCCCGCGCAGCTTCCTCGTCCGGGAGCCGGACCACCTCACCCCCCGCGGCGCGAAAACGATTCTCAAAAGCCCCGACGGGATCGGCTTGGCCCGCGACGCCAAAGGGCCCGGGCGGCTCGGCTGCCCCCGGGAGTGAACCGGGATGCGATACCGGTTCCCGGTCACGGTTCGCCTCCCGGACCCGACCCAGGATGCGCCCTCTCGCGTCTCGACTCAGGATGCTCTCTTCCACGTCTCGACTCATTCGATGCCCTCGTCCCAGAGTTCACGGAAGGATGGCCCGTCCACCTTGGGTGTCTCGCGGCCGATGCTCCAGTCCCGGAGCAAGGGGAAGCGCCGGAGGACCCATTCCGGAAGGAACGCAGCCATTCTCCCCGCCCACCCGAAGACTCGGGAGCGCGTCGCGGCGAAGGTCAGGAGACGCAGCGCCGAGCGTTCCACGTCACTGGTGAGTCCTCGTTCGACCGCCCGTTGGCGCCAGACATGAAGCAGATGCGGGATCGGGATCCGGACCGGGCACACGTCGGCACACGCTCCGCACGCCGAGGAGGCGAAGGGCAGGGGCAGCGTTTCCTCCAGGCCGACCAGGCCGGGACCGATGACGGCCCCGATCGGTCCGGAATAGACATACCCGTACGCGTGCCCGCCCGTCTGTCGGTACACGGGGCAGATGTTCAGACACGCCCCGCAGCGTACGCAACGCAGCGCCTCCCAGACCTCGGGGTCGGCCAGCAGTCGGGTGCGTCCGTTGTCCACCAGCACGACGTGGAGCTCCTCCGGTCCGTCCGGCTCACCGCCGCTCGAGCCCCCGGGCCCCTGGATGATCGAGACGAAGGTTCCCACGGGCTGTCCGGTCGCCGACTTGGCGGTGACCTGGAGGAAGGTCGAGAGATCGGCCCACCGGGGGAGCACCTTCTCGATCCCGACCAGCGCCACATGAATCCGCGGCACGGACGTCGACAGCCGGATGTTGCCCTCGTTCTCGATCAACGCGATCGAGCCCGTTTCCGCCACCAGGAAGTTACCCCCGCTGACGCCCAGCTCGGCCGTGAGGAAGGCCTCTCGCAGCAGCTCCCTGGCGGCCTCGGCGAGGCGTTCCGGTGACGCATCCCGGGGCGTACCCAGCCGCTCGTGGAAGATCACCCTGGTGTCGTCGAGGCTCTTGTGGATGGACGGGCCGACGATGTGGCTGGGCGGCTCGCCGAGCAGCTGGATGATGTATTCGCCGAGATCGGTCTCGAAGACTTCCACGCCGCAGCCCTCGAGAAAGGGGTTCAGCGAGAGCTCTTCACTGAGCATGCTCTTGGCCTTCACCACCCTCTGGACGCCGTGTTCGTTTACGATGGTCTCGAATATTCGGTGTACGTCCGAGGCCGTCTCGGCCCAGTGTACATGGGCCCCGCGCTCGACGAGTCGAGCCTCCGCCTCCTCGAGATAGTCCCCCAGATGGGTGAGTGCGTGGCTCTTCACCCGCTCGGCCCAGCCGCTCAAAGCGTGCTCGTCACACTCGGCGAACGCCTCCAGTCGATGCTCCACGAAGGTTTGCGTGGCTGCGGTGACCGCCTCGCGCACCTCCGGCGTCTCCGTGATGATGCTGCGGGCCCGAGCCCGGTAGTCGCGGCTATGCACCTCCATCGCGAGCCTCCCAAAGGGCCGAAGCCAACGACTGGAAGCGGATCGGCTTGCCCCGGCGTCTGGCGCGACCGTCCAGATGGAGCAGACATCCGCCGTCAGCCGATACGACGGTCTCCACATCGGGAAGCGTGTCCAGCTTCCGGTCGGCCATGGCGACCGACACCTCGGGAGTCTTCACCGAGAACAGTCCCCCGAACCCACAACACTCCTGATCCATCTCCCACGGGACGAGCGCGGCGCCGGCGGACTCGAGAAGCCGCACGGGCTGCTCTTCGACTCCCAGTTCTCGGAGGGCGTGGCACCCGTGGTGGTAGGCCAGGCGACGCCCCTCCAAACCACGTCCGAGTTCGGTGACCCCGAGGACGTCCACGAGGAACTCCGCCAGCTCGTAGGAGCGCTCCGCCACCGCGGAGGACTCCAGCAGTCTGGGGTAGGTGTGGCGAAGCATCGCCGTGCAGCTTCCGGACGGGAGCACTACGTAATCCGCGTCGGCGAAGACCGCGGCGGTGTGAGTCGCCATTTGACGCGCCTGAGGCACGTGGCCGGCGTTCCACGCCGGCTGGCCACAGCACGTCTGATTCTTGGGAAAGTCCACTTCGACGTCCAACGAGCGGAGGAGGCGAACGGCGTCGGCCGCCGCGTCCGCGAAGAAGCGGTCACCGAGGCAGGTGACGAAGAGAGAGACTCGCATGCGGGCTATGCGTCCCAAGAGCTAGAGATTCGATCAACATAGGAGAGCCGAGGGTTCGATCAGCATAGAGGAACCTCGACCGATCATCACAACACTTTGGCGTAGACAACACCTCTCTATATGCGTAGCATGTCAGTCCGACGCCATCCAAGGGGTAGTCGGATCTGCAACCATCGCTCCAACGGAGGTCACCCATGAAGCGCATCATTCTCGCCGTCGTCGGCGTCTTGACGGTCTCGGCCGGAGCGGACGCACAGAGCACGGCACAGACGATCGAGCGTGCCCTGTTGGCCGCGCCCGCAAGGGCCCGCGACGCCGCTACGGTCGTTGACTGGAATGCCGACCACACGTACCGGATGCTCAAGGAAGGCACGAGCCAGTTGGTCTGCTACGACCAGTCCGGAGATCCCGGCGAGGCACCATTCTCAGTGGCGTGCACGGCGCTCGGCAACCTGGACAGGGTCGCGCAAAACAGGCGGTTTGCAGCGAGCGGAGACCGGAACGCGACTCGCGCGATGGTGGCCGCCTCCCAGGAGAACGGCACAAGGGTCCCGCCCGTCTTTGGGTCGCCATGGATCACCCTGAGCGGCGACGATCAGGAGAGCGCGGGAATCCATATGACGATCGCCACGCCGGGCGCGACCGAGGCGAGCACCGGTTTTCCCGAGAGTGGTAGGGGCGGTGGTGCTTGGATCATGGGTGCCGGCACGAGCGAGGCCCACCTCATGACGCCCTACGTCGTGGCGCCCTAGCCAAGGCGATTGGCCTTGCCGGAGCGAAGTTCGTAGGGTCCGGCGTTAGGCAATAGAGAGGGCAATAAAGAGGGCAATAAAGAGCGGGGGCACGGCTAATGTGGCCGTGCCCCCGCTCTTGCTTCAAGCCCTCCAAAGGCTTCGCTGGCCCCCAGGTCAGCCTGAAGAGTCAGTCTAGAACATCTCCGGGTGCAGCGTGACCTTCTGCACTCTGCAGCTGAGGATCTCAGCTAGTGCGGACTTCCGTAACATGGGATCCCCCTGGGCGTGTCGGTCGGAGCGGGCAGGCTGGAGCGCCTGGACAACCGGGCAGTTTGGGGAGAATCTTCGGTGCTGTCGATCAGCGCACTCCCTTCCGGTGGCGTGGCTCGTGAGGGGGGATCCGGACTTGGCCTAACTCTCTTTTGGAGGCAATAGATGAGCCCGCTCACCGCAGAAGAATTTGGATCCCAGTTCGACAGGGGACGAGGCTTGAGCGTCGCGCTTCTGATCAGCGCGATGGTTGGTGCCGCCGCGTGTGGTGGCTCCGAGCCGTCAGGGGATGTTTCGAGCACGCCGTCCGAGGGTGGTGCGGCTGCCGCCCCGGCCGAGGTCGGCTCCGGTGCGCCGTTGGGGACCGGCTTCATCATGATTTCGGAAGGGTCCCAATTGCAGTTGACCGAAGGCACGTTTCCAGAGGAGTCGGACTGCCGGGCGCGGGTCTCGGCCCTCGGTGACTCCGAGGCATACGAGGGCTGTCTGGAGGTTCCTCCCACAGCGATCTGCCTTCAGGTTGCCGAGGGCCTACGGGAGTCCGACAGATGGTGGGAGTGCTTCGTGCAGGAGGTCGCGTGTGAAGAGGCGATCGCGGCGCACGAGGTCATAATCGAGGTGGGTGGTTATGTCCGCGAGCTCCTCCGGGGTTGTGGCGAGACGGAAATGGCATCGGTTTTCGCGAGCATGTAGCGGACGCACATAGCGATCAGACGTCAGGAGACATCATGAGGGTTTTTGGACTGAGTATGGTGACGGCTGCATTGTTGATGGCGGCCCCGACCGAGGGGGTCGCACAGAGCCCCCTGGCCGGAGACTGGATCTTGTCGATCAGCAGCCCCGAGGGGGATTTTGCCCTTCCCGTGGCGATCGTGCAGGAGGGTGATGCGCTGACGCTCGCCGGCCGAGGAGAGCTCGCCGGCCTCGCGATGACCGGCGTCCTGGCGGGATCGGATGTCCACTGGTCCTGGGATCTGAACTATCAGGGCACGCCCCTCGACGTGGTCCTTTCCGGAACCGTGACGGAGGGCGCCATGTCCGGCATGGCTGATTTCGGCGGCATGGCGGATGGCACTTGGTCGGCCGACCGGGTGGAGGAGTGAGGGCGTAGGCTGGCCCGGCTCCGCCCCGCACCGTACGTTCCCAGGACGCCGAATTCTGTCCCGTCACAAGGAACCCGCCATGAACCGCACACTGAACATTGGCCTGATGGCCGGAACTGCATGTCTCCTGCTGTCGGTCCAGGCCGCTTGGGCCCAGGACGATCCCCTCGCGCAAGCGATGGAGCATGCCCAGCAGGCCGCCGACCATGGAGGCATGGGTCATGCCCCAGTCCTCGTACAGCACGCCACCATGGCTCTGACCTACGCTCAGGCCGCCGGGGATGAAAACCCCTATGCCGTCGCTGCGGTCGCGAGCCTCCAGGAGGCTATCACGCATGGAAACATGGGTCACGCCGAGGTCGCGACCGGGAGGGTAAACCAGGGCATCACGCATCTCAAGGTCGCCGTCGAGGTTGACCAGGCCATGATGCATACTGCGCAAGCGATCAGCCACGGCGGGATGGGGCACGCTCCGCTCGTGGTCTCGCATGCCGAGATGGCGTTGACCCACGCCCAGGCTGCCGTCGAACTATCGGATAGCCCACACCTCGGTCTGGCCATCCAGGGCCTGCAGTCCGCCGTGAGTCACGGTGGAATGGGCCACGCGGAGATCGCGACTACGTCGGCTCAGGAAGCGATGAACCACCTGGGGATGTAGGAGTATTTGGGCGGGCGAGGCGCCTCGCCCGGTTCTGAAACACGAGAGCCGAGAAGCCGAGGGGTACGACCCCCTCGGCTTCTCTCTTCTCGGCGGAAAATTTTCGTTCCTCCGGGCCGATCGATCTCTTACATTCCAAGAAGAGGAACCAACGGGCCGGCTGTCGTGTGTAACCATCTGTCGCTATCTGCGACGCTAGCGTTACCGGAGGCGGATCTCCTCCGTTTCTCCATAGTTACCTGTACCAAAAAATCAACTCTGAATTCTGTGTGAGGTGTGCTTGAGTGTGCTTATAGATGAGGAACCGGGGCGGAGCCCCCGAAAGGTGGCGCTCCCTTTTGCCCTGATGATGGGTCTTGTTCTGGTGTCCATGCCAGGGCAGGTCGCCGGCCAGGGCCAGGGTCAGGGCGAGGACGAACCCGCGGTGATCGATGAGGGGGCCGTTGAGGATTGGGCCGTCATAGACCGGATCGTCGACGATCCGGTCGTGGAGGAGCAAGGCTCGATTGCCGAGCGGCCGACGGTGCGGCCCACGCGCACCAACACCCCCCCGGACATCGACGGCCGTCTCGACGACGAAATCTGGAGATCGGCGGCCCTGATCTCCGGTTTCGTGCAACAGGCTCCCCTCGACGGTGCTCCCGCGACGGAGCAGACCGAGGTCTACGTAGCCTACGACTCCGAGAATATCTACATCGCGTTTCACGCACACTATGAGGACCCGTCGATCATGCGGGCGAACCGCGTAGACCGAGACAGGGCGAACATGGACGATCTCCTGACGGTCTACTTCGACACGTTCCTGGATCAGCAGAGAGGGTACGACTTCGACGTCAACGCCTATGGCGTGCAGGGCGACGGCATCATCACCGCGGGCGGCGGGCACGGTGGGGGCCCCATTCCGCGAGCCGATCGCTCGTGGAACGCCCTGTTCGAGACCGGTGGCCAGATCGTGGCGGACGGTTTCACCGCGGAGATGGCGATCCCCTTCAAGAGCCTGCGGTATCCCAGCCGGGCTCAGGACGAGCCCCATCGGTGGGGGTTCCAGATCGTACGCGAGGTCAAAGGCAAGAACCAGGAGAATCAGGTCTGGGCACCGATGTCTCGCGACCAGTCGAGCTTCTTCGGCCAGATGGGCATCATGGAGGGTATGACCAACCTCTCCACCAGCCGAAACATCGAGATTCTCCCCACGTTCACGGCGATCGAGCATGGCGCGCTCGATCCGACGGTGCCCGGGTTCGCCCACCAGGCCACCGATCCGGACGGCGGCGTGAGCATCAAGTACGGCCTCACCTCGAACCTGACCGCCGACTTCACGGTGAATCCGGACTTCTCACAGATCGAGTCGGACCGGGCCCAGATCGAGGTCAACCAGCGGTTTCCGTTGTTCTTCCCCGAGCTGAGGCCCTTCTTCGTCGAGGGCGCGGAGATGTTCGACGTTCCGGGCCCAGTGACGTTCGTCCACACCCGGACCATCGTGAATCCGGACTATGGCGCCAAGCTGACGGGCAAGGTCGGGGGGATGTCCCTCGGTGTGTTGGCGGCCAACGACGTCGCGCCCGGAGACTTGCAGGACGAGCTGGATCCGGCCTTCGATCAGTCCGCACACACGTTCATCGGACGCGCCCGGTACGATCTGTACGCCGAGTCGAACATCGGCGCGATCTTCACCGATCGCGAGTTTCTGGATGGCTATAGCCGTCTTCTCGGAGCCGACGGCAACTTCCGCTTGAGCCCGACGATGACAGCGTCGGCCCGCGGCGTGGGGACGTGGAATCTGGCGGATGATGGTGTGGAGCAGCGTAACGGCCACGTGCTGGACGCCAGCATTCGCCAAAACGGGAGGAACGTAAGCTGGTGGGCATCGGCCTACGAGATTTCTCCGAACTTCGGGACCGACGTCGGATTCGTTCGACGCACGGACGAGCGCCGGCTCAACGGCAACGTTTCCTACAGGTTTTGGCCGGAGGGTCGAATCATCAACTGGGGTCCCCGGATCCACGTCAGCCGGAATTGGGACTTCGATGGCGCCGTCCAGGACAAACGTCTTGGTTTCGGCCTCAATTTTTCCCTCGCCAACAATATCCGCTTGAGCGGAAACTACGATCGAGAGATGGAGCGCTATCGCGACATCGCCTTCGAGAAGAGCAGGTTTTCCGCCAATGTGAACGTCAATACCAGCCGCACCTTCTCCTTTGGGGCGAACTTCAGGGTGGGGGATCAGGTTCGCTACAGTTCCGATCCACTCCTGGGCGACCAGTTCGGTTGGGGCCTCTCCGCTCAGGTGCGGCCCACGTCGAGTATCTCGACGAGCCTCAACCTGAACGCGACTCGCCTGACGATCGATGGAGTCGAGGAATTCGACGTCAAGATCCTGCGTGCCTCCACCACGTACCAGATCACCGAGAAATTCGGGATCCGAAACATCACGCAGTTCGACTCGCTGAATAAGAAGCTCGATTTCAATCTGCTTGGCACATACCGGATCAACGCGGGGACCGTCTTCTTCGTCGGCTACGACGACCATTACCAGCAGGCCAACCGGATCTCGGGAGACCTCGACGGCGACGGATTCGACGAACAGCTCTTCTACCGAAACGATCTACAGCGGACGAATCGCGCGATCTTCGTGAAGCTCCAGTACCTGCTTCGCTACTAGACCCGCCTTCGCTACTAGCGAATCCTCGGGTTGGGGTATTCCGGCACTCGAATCAGCCCTCCGATCCCGAACACGCGGCTGAATCCGACGATCAACCTCACGTTTGAGGTCCCGCGGTTCCACTCGTCGAGCCGGGTCGCGAGCCCCACGTCGATCACGGATAGGTTCGTGATCTGCATGCGAGTGCCGAGTTCGGCCCACACGCGGGTAGGGCCCGTGTCGATGGGAATCTCGGCATAGACGTCGCCCATGATGAGCCGGCTGCTGAGTCCCGTCGGGATGTCGAACGCAACGCCACCTCTCCAAAAATCGTCGCCGTCCACGTCCGATGCGATGACATACCCGCCGTTGACGTGCAGCCGAAGTTGGTTGGAGAAGCTTCGCGTGAGGATCAGATCGGCCCCCCAGGCCCAATCGTCGCGCGAAAGATCGCTTCCCGTGGGGGCCTCTGCACCGGCCTGGATGGCTAGCGCGGGCCACGCCCACCCCTCGTGCTTGAGGTTGTAGAGGACGTCGACTTCGAGCGCTTCGAGTCCCGTTGAGGTGCTCGCCCCGTCGTCCTCCGTGGCCACCTGCAGACCCGCGCCGATCTCGAAGTTCCGAAATAGGCCCGTCTCCAACTCGAGCAGGCCCTCGAGCGATCTTATGCCTCCTTCCGTCAACCCACCCTGAAGACCGAACTGAAACTCCCACTCCAGGTATTTCTTCGGGTATGCGTCGGTGATCTTGAGAGGACGCCCCGCGTCCAGGGACATGAAGTCCTCCTGCGCCATCGCTTCACGGCCCGAAAGGATGGCCAACCCGGTGACGGCGAATACCGTCGAAGTCCGGACCCATGACGGGGCGCTCATCGTCCGGCCTCCTCGGGTAGCAGAGGCATCATGAACTGGTCCATCGGAACCATCTGCGATTCGGGGTGGCCCTGTGGCAGCCACGATCCATCGGGGAGCTGGGTCGGAACTCGCATCGAATTCGGCCCCATCGTGTGGTCCCCCATGGCCATGATACCCGGTGCCACCATCGAGTCCTGCGTGACATAGATCTGGTTCTGGAGCATCCGGTCGAGCTCTGCCTCCTTCTGCTCCCGGCTGAGGCGTTCGTCCACCATGATGTCATTGGCGATGTCGTGCATCATGTGGAGGTTGTCGAAGATGTGTGCGGCCGCCGGAAACATCCTGGAAAAACGTGGGGCCACCTCCGCCGCCAGGGGCATGTATTCGGGGGGGTTGGCGAGGACCGAATCCTCGAACAGATCGATGACGCGGTCGAGTTCTCGCGCCTGGCGCGCGGGGTCCGGTTCCATGAGGGCCTCGTACACGGCGGCGTGGTGCCAGTGGTACGACCAGAGGATCCCGTTGATATCCGGATACTTGCGAGCGAAAACGCCGGCCCACGTTCCTCCCCCCATCATCCAGCGGTGCCCGTATCCGCGAGTCGAGAACGCCGCGTCGCCGTTCGACAAGTAATAGGCGATGGCCCGCTCGCCGGCCGCCTGTTTCTCAGTAATCGAGGGATCCGTGAGTATGTCGTAGAGCTGGCTGTGCAGGTGGTGCGTCCAGTCCATGGCACGCCCGGTCGGGTGAGCCATCTTCATCCAGCCAGGGGCGATGAGTTCCGCAGGCGGCTCGAACTTGGGAGGCGCCGTCACCAACCGGCGAATGCGGGTCTCCAACTCGGCGAACGCATCCGTCGCGTCCTCACCCTGCGTGAGGCCGACCTCGTAGATGCCGAAGTGGGCCACATGGGCCGCGTAAAAGGACTGGGCCGCTCTGGTGTGGGTGTCGTAGAACGCAAAGTTGTAGTCCCCCGGAAGGTAGAACTGGCTGTTCCGGGCAGTCACTCCCGTACAGGAAGTCCCCGTAAGGGCAATGAGCACAACCGCCATAGCGGCGATTCGCCCACGGGAACAATGACTTTGGCGACCCCAGTCATGGGAACTGGGAAGGGGCTCCAAATTACCTCCTCGTTGTAAGTCTGAGTCGAGATTTCGCTTCGAACTCAGCTCAAACGAGGAGGGGGAAGCACCATTTCGGCTTCGGGCGGCATCGTGCCATCCGCGTACGCCACCACTGGAGTCGAGACCCGACTCATCCGCGCGAAGCTGTGATCGGGGGTGGTCGTCACGGCCGACGCGCAGGCGACGACTGCGCACGCGCCCGAATGACTCTGTTCAGGCGGACCCGAGTGTTCACCGTGCTGGGAAGCCGCGTGGGCGGCGGAAGCGTTCCCCCCGACCTCCATACTGATGTCCACACCGACTTCAATCCGGGACTCCATGTGCGACGTGGGGAGCACGCAGAGAGCCTGACCGAGGAATGCCCCCACGTACAGAAGGAGCATGATCGATGCGGCTCGCTGGAGCAGTGTGTCCGGTATGAAAATCATCTTGCCCGGTGTGACAACGCTGTTGGCAAACGTCGAATGGCAGCGGAGCTTCTATCTTCCCTTACACTTAGCATGCGCTGCCAGGTCCAGGGTAGCAAGGGGGGGCGGGGCTACTCCGGCCGGGCTTCCGCGCGGAAGGATTCGGGGCAAGAATGATTCGGCGCACAATGGAGAGGTCCGAAAATGTCCTATGAGTTCTTGGACCACACGTCCGAGGTGACGGTGCGCCTTCGTGCGGGTTCGTTTCCCGATCTCGTCGTGGAGGCTGGCCGGGCGATGGCCGAACTCATGCTCGACGGAGAGGACAGAGGGAGCGTGGGTGAGTGGCGGGAGATCGAAGTGCGTGGCACCGAGCGGGGTGCCTTCCTCGTGGAGTGGATGAATGAGTTGATCTACCTGGCCGAGACGGAGCAATGGGCTCCTGTCGATCTGGAAGTGACCGAGGTCGAACCGCTTCAGCTGCGGATCAGGGCTCGGGGAGTGTCGCTCGAACAGCCGTCCGCATCGGTCAAGGCCGCCACCCTTCACGGCCTTCTCGTGCGAGAGGGGCCCGAGGGGGTGGAGGCGGAGGTGACGCTCGACGTATGAGCCCGGAGAGCTTGGGAGGCCTGGCCCACCGTATCAGCGACACGATTTACGAGATTCCGGCCTCAGCGCGCCCGGATATGAGGGTCCCTGCCCGCTTCTTTGCGGACGAAGCCCTGTGGGAGCAGATCCGCAGTGACCGCTCGATCGAGCAACTCATGAATGTGGCGACGCTGCCCGGTGCCTCCCGCGCCGTCTATTCGATGCCCGATACACATGAGGGATACGGGTTCCCGGTGGGGGGTGTAGCTGCCTTCCGTACCTCGGACGGAGTGATCTCGCCGGGGGGAGTCGGCTACGACATCAACTGTGGCGTGCGCCTTCTCGCCTCCACCATGTCGGTGGAGGATCTGGGACCCACACTGGAGCCGCTGGTTCATGAGTTGAGTCGGGCCATCCCCGCCGGAGCCGGGCGTTCCAGCCGATATGGCATGAACGAGGCTGAACTCGACCGTGTTTTCACGGAGGGCTGTAGCTTCCTCGTGGAGAGGGGGATGGCGAACGAGGACGATCTCGAACACACGGAGGCTGGTGGATGCCTTCCCGGGGCGGATCCGAAGGCCGTGTCCCAGCGCGCGCGGCAGCGAGGCAGCAGTCAGCTTGGGACCATGGGGTCCGGTAATCACTTCGTGGAGGTCCAGTGCGTCGAACGGATCTTGGACGAAGATTCGGCCCACGCCCTGGGATTGGAGCAGGGACAGATCGTTGTTCTGATCCATACGGGCTCCCGTGGCCTGGGACACCAGGTGTGTACGGACTACGTGAAGGAGATGGACCGAGTGATGCCGGGGTTCGGGATAACGCTTCCCGATCGGCAGCTCGCTTGCGCCCCGTTCGAGTCGGAGGCCGGACGCACCTACTTCGGCGCCATGTGCGCAGCCGCCAATTACGCCTGGTGCAACCGCCAGGTGATCACGCACGTCACGCGAGAGGCGTTCTCCCGCATCCTGGGACCCGCCGCGGCGCTGCGGCTGGTCTACGACGTGGCGCACAACATCGCCAAGGTGGAAGAGTACGAGGGCGAGTCGCTCTGCGTTCACCGTAAGGGCGCCACCCGGGCGTTCGGCCCCAACAACCTGGAAACGCCCGCGGCGTACCGCTCCGTGGGGCAGCCCGTCTTCATACCCGGGAGTATGGGCACCGCATCATACGTTCTAGTCGGGCGCGACGAGGCGTTGGAGCGTTCCTTCGGGAGCGCCTGCCACGGAGCCGGACGCCGAATGAGTCGCCGCCGCGCCGCGCGCGAGAAGCCCGGCCGGGAGGTGCGTGACGAGCTTGGTGCCCAGGGCATCGTCGTCAGATGCCCCTCCCTGAAAGAGTTGGCGGAAGAGGCTCCTCATGCCTACAAGGACGTCGACCACGTCGTCGACGTCGTCGAGCGGGCGGGCCTGGCCAGAAAGGTGGCACGTCTGGTGCCGTTGGGAGTCGTCAAGGGCTAGGATCGGCTGGACGCTGTCAGATCCTTCGCTCCGCTACCCCCCGCAGGATGTCCGTGGCGGTGACGATGCCCACTAGCGCCAAATCCTGCGTCACGAGAAGCCGGTGCACGCCGGCCCGTAACATGTATTCCGCCGCCTCGTGTACCTCCGAATCTGGGGTCAGGGTGTAGAGGACCCGTGTCATGACCTCTGAAACCGTATGCTCCTGTAGCACATCCCACTCGGGGCCCTCGGTTTCGGAAAAGCGTTCCCACACGTCGGCCCCGGCGTCCTCCCAGTAGTCGAGAAAGAATGAAGACGGCGACGAGTCCCCCTCCACCCACACTTCAGGTTCCTCGAGTTCACCCCAGTCCATCTGATCGGCTCGCTGCGTTGGAATCGCCTGAGGAACCTCTGTTTGGAAGCGCAAGACGTCGGTGATGGAGATGACGCCCCGTACGCGACTACCCGTGACGACGGGCGCTCCGGAGATGCCCTGCGCTTGCAGCAGTTCCACGATGTCTCGCAGGGTGGTCTGGGGCTCGACGGTGACAACGTCTGTTGTCATGAGGTCCTTGAGCCGGACCCCGGGAGGGGATGCGTCCGGACGCACTTGGCGCACGCCGGCCACTACCTCCAGTCGCTCGCGGTCTCCCTCATGTCCTTTCTTCATGGCCCGTCACCCTCTCGCGATTAACCCACTTGTCCTCGACAGCCGTCATCTATCGTTCCCGACCCCCCCGCGCAAGGAACGTTCCCAGGCCTCCCAGGTTATCGATCGACGTACTGCGCTCAGAGAATCTGGCTTGACTACGCGCCGTTGGAGCCCTAGAAATCACTCCGCCCGGGAACCCCCGGTGACGGACCTGCCACTGGAGCACGATTGACCAGATACGGCCAAAGAAGCGCTGGGGACGTGAAATGAGAATTTCACGTGCGGTCTGGTGGATGGGTCTGTGGGCGCTCGGGTCTCTGATCGCTTCGCCCGCTGCCGCCCAGTACCGCCATCCGGTCGACGCCGAGATGATCCAGTCGGTGATGCCCGCAGCCGAGAGCTTCTCCGAGAAGCAGGGCCTCCCACCGGTGTACACGGCGTACGGCCCCGAGGTGGACGGTTCGCAGGGACCCATCGTCGGTTACGTGTACCTGACGTCGAACGTACCGCCCGCCGAGTACGGATACAGCAGCCGGATCGATGTGCTCGTGGGGATGGACCTGGCGGGACAGATCACCGGCATGCACATCGTCGACTACCGCGAATCGCTCAGTAGCTCCCGTGGGGACTTTCTGAGGAATGCCGGTATGGAGGAGCAAGTCCTCGGCAAGCACATCACCGAGTCGTTCCAGCTCGGGAGGGATCTGCACGGCGTCAGCGGCGCATCGATATCCGCCCGGGCCATGTTCCGCGGTGTCCGTAACTCCGCCCGGCGGGTGGCGCTCGCCTACCTGCAGGCCGAGGAGGCGTACGCGCCCGCGACGGCCGGGGCGCTCGAGGATCTCACGTGGATGCAGATGATTTCTAATGGCTATATCAAGACGATGGCCATCGAGCGATCCCGCTCCGCGGGTTTGGAGCTGTCATTCGCGTATATGGGCGACGAGGCGCTCGGGGGCCTCCTGCTGGGCACGGTGAGGTACCAGGACGTAGCCTCGCGTGTGGATGGCTTGACTGAAGACGATCACGCGATGTTCGTCGGTATCGACGGTAGCGCCGTGGCGGGATTCCGTAGCAACGCCCTCTCGGTCCGCCAGGAGGGGGAGGTTTATCCGGTACCGAGTCGGCAAGTGATCTTCCTGGGGACGCCGTGGGAGGGCAAGGCCGCCGACCAGGTCGTATACACGCTGATCATGCGGATGGACAGCACGATCGATCTCGGTCAGCCCTTCGACGTGGTCTACGATGATGGGGCCGGCCCCTCCTTCAGCACGGAATACACCATCCCGGAGGAGGTGCTCGCGTCCGTCAGCGAGAGAGCCGCCGCTGCGAGGGTCGCTGCTGAGGCAGCGGCCGCTGTTGGGGAGGCTGCCGCTGTCGGGGAGGCTGCCGCCGCGGGATCGACCACGGTGGGCTCGGCTGACGTAGAGCCGGCCACGGTGGCGTCGACGGGCGCCGAACCGGCTGTTGCCGGTGGCGCGAGTGCAGAAGACGGATCGGCTTCCGTCCCGGGGCCGGCCGTCGCGACGTCGTCCGCCGCCTCGGAACCTGTCGCTGCGGAATCGACTGCCGGTGATGGAGCCACAGAGGGACCCACCGGAGCGTCCGCGGCGCCGGATGAGATAGTCGTACCGGAAGGGGTCCTCGATTTGACGTCGGACGGCCCGTCCCCGTCTACCGGGTTGGCGGCGGCCCAGGGCGTGCCTGGACTGGACTTTTCGAGCTTCGAGGATTTCGAGGATGAGACGGCCCTGTCTCAGTTGTTGCTCGAGACCCGGTGGGCTCCGGTCATTCGTCTGATTCTCCTGTTGGCCCTGGTGCTGTATGCCTTCTTTGCGAAGAAGGCCTTGATACGAAGTGTCACCCTCGGGGTGACGCTCATCTACCTGGGATTCTTCGACGGCGGCTTCCTGTCCGTGTCCCATATCGCCAGTGGATTCGCCGTGGGCCCGGCCTTCTACATCAGGGACTTGGCACTGCTGTTCATGATCGGGTTCACCGTGGTCACGACTGTACTGTGGGGCCGAGTGTTCTGCGGATTCCTCTGTCCGTTCGGAGCCCTGCAGGATCTGATCACACACGTCGTGCCGCAGCGTCTGCAGCGGGCGCTTCCACAGCGGATGCACGACTGGGCCATCTATCTCAAGTACGGCATTCTGCTTCTCATCGTCGGCTTGGCCGCCGCCCCCGCCCATATCGGCGTGTACCAGTACTTCGAGCCCTTCGGGACGGTCTTCTACCTGAGTACATCGCCTCTGCTGTGGAGTATCGCGGGTGGATTTCTGGTGGCCTCGGCCGTGGTGCCGCGCTTCTACTGTCGGTACGCGTGCCCTCTGGGTGCGGCCCTGGGAGTCGCTTCCTACCTGTCGGTCTTCCGGATTCGGCGCGTGGAGCAATGCGTCCCCTGCAAAGTGTGCCAAACCGCTTGTCCGACCGGCGCCATCCGCGGATCCGAGATCGACTTCAAGGAGTGCGTCCGGTGTAATGTTTGCGAGACCAAGCTGTTGACCAAGGCCGGCGTGTGCCGACACAGCATGGATGTCGTGCGATCCCGGCTGGTTCAGCTGGAAACCTCGGCTCGGTAGGAAGCGCCCATGTCAGACGCCCCCGGTCGCGCCGTTCCGAGGCGCCAGGTTCTGCGGATCACCGCGGCCGTCGGCGCGTCCGCGATGCTCGGTGGAGGCCTGCTCAAGACCGTCCTGGAGCGTGCCGGGCTGCACCAGGTGCGCCGGACACGTAACCAGATGGGCACCATGGTGACCATTTCCGCAGTGCACCCCGACGCCGGGGCCGCACGGGCGATGGTGGACGCCACGTTCGACGAGATCGAGCGGCTGGAGAGCCTGCTGAGTCGCTACCGCGCCGGTACGCCGGTGTGGAGCCTCAACCAGACCGGCCTGGTTCGCTCTCCGCCTCGAGAGGTCCTCGAAGTGGTTCAGAAGGGACTCGACTACTCGGTTCTGACCGCCGGGGCGTTCGACATGACCATCGCTCCCCTGCTCAACCTCTACAATGCGAGCTTTTCCACGACGGGAGCCGAGCCCCCTCGAGAAGAGGTCCGACGGGCTCTGGCGCTCGTTGGATCCCAGAATGTCCGAGTGAGCGACAGAGAGATCTCTTTCGAGAGAGTCGGCATGGCTGTGACGCTCGACGGAATCGCCAAGGGATACATCGTGGATCAGGCCGTCGGCGTTCTCCGGGCCTACGGCGCCGACAGGGTGCTGGTAAACGCCGGTGGCGACATGGCGTCATCGGGGGAGAGCCTGGGGGGTGACGGGTGGCGCATTGGGCTTCAGGACCCGCGCGTGGCGGATGGAAGCCTCGGGGTCCTGCAGTTGCGAGGCCAGTCTATAGCCACCTCGGGCGACTACGTGCAGTACCTCACGCCCGACATGAGCCTACACCATATCCTCGATCCGCGGACCGGCTCGTCGCCCGAACACACGAGCGGGGTCTCCGTGGTGGCTCCGTCCGCGATGGGCGCGGATGCATTGTCGACGGCGGCCCTGGTGCTCGGTCCCGAGGACGGAATGGAGCTCCTCGACCGGCTCGACGGAATCGAGGGGATGATCGTCACGAAGGACCAGAGAGTCCTGACTTCGAGAGGGCTGAGCCAATACGCGACGTGAGGGCATCTCCAGTAGTATTATAGAGAAGGTGCACTCTCGTCCGACTCGCGTGTCGAGCCGCCGGGGGTATTCGATCCGGTCCCATGAGGAACAGAGGATGACGGAGGTGGGGAAGAGCCGATTGCACAGGGGCGCCCTCATTACGTTGGGGGTCATGGCCGCCGTGTTCGCGACAGCCCGCGTCTCCTCCGCGCAGACGATCGACCAGCGCTTGAGCGCGTCTCGTGGGTCGTTCGGTGGCACCGAGGGCTATGTGGATCCCACGGGGAGGGCCTTCACTTTCTGCCGGGTCGCCTACCGCCAAGTACGCCGCGAGCCGATGGGGCAGGGCTGGCGCACCGACTATCCGGATGCCGACCGCAACCTCATGCTCCGGCTCTCCCAACTCACGACGACCCCGATCCGGACCACCCCACAGGGGCGCCCCGACCACCTCATCGTGCAGTTCACCGACGACGATCTCTATCAGTGCCCGTTCATCTTCATGTCAGACGTGGGCACGATGGCCATGAACGCGGACGAGGCGGACCGTCTCCGTGAGTATCTGTTGCGGGGAGGGTTTCTCTGGGTCGACGACTTCTGGGGTGAGTATGCATGGGACGCGTGGGTCCAGGAACTCAGCAAAGCGCTTCCGCAGGCCGACTATCCCATCGAGGACATTCCCACCGGCCATACGATCTACAACGCCTTGTACAACGTGTACGACGTGCCTCAGGTACCGTCCATTCAGTTCTGGCGCCGGGGCAGCGGTACGTCCGAGAGGGGTTCCGCCAGTGCGGTCCCGCACTTGAGAAGCATTCGGGACGAGCGTGGTCGAATCATCGTCCTGATGTCCCACAACACCGACATCGCCGATGGCTGGGAGCGAGAGGGGGAGGACGAGGAGTTCTTCTTCGAGTTTTCTCCCAAGGCCTACGCGCTCGGGATCAACATCGTCCTGTACGCGCTGACCCACTAAGCGCCCCGGCGCTTGAGTTCCTCCTCGAACGCGACGATCTCGAACTCGTCCTCGAACCCCGTTCGGTCGGGCGAGGGAAGATAGGCCGTCAGGTCCACGTCGCCGGCCAGCTCGCGGTCGAAGGCGGCGCGGTCCCGCTCGGACGCCTCCTCCTCTGAATCCGCGCTCGAGTACACGACGTCGCCGAGTTCGGCGTCCTCGAGCTTGAGTCGTCGACGCACCGCCTCGCTGGCCAGGAACTGCTTGCGAATGGCCGGGAAGGAGAATCGGAGCGAGTCGCCCCCCGGGGCCGACCCGTCCGCCGTAGACGGGCGCGACCCGGACTGCCCCACGGGCCCGGTCGTCACGTCCGCGTCGAACTCTGCGGCCAACTGGTGAAGCGCGGCCTCGACCGCCGACCGGTCTACGATCCGATCCTTCATCTTTGCCTGCACGTGCGCCGTCGCAGCCTCGACCGTGATGGGACGGCCCCCCGCGAGCGCCTCCCGGTACACGAGTCCCAGAACCAGTCGTCGCACATTGCGAGCCTCGCGGGCACGGTTCTCTTTGCGGACCCCCAGAACGCGAAGAAGAGGGACCGAGAAGAAGAGGACACTGAAGACGACCGGAATCAGTACCAGCCCCACAAACGCCGCCGTGCCTCCAAGGCCGAGCTGAGGAAAGATGAACCAGGGCGCGGTGGCGCCCGCCACGAGCGTGAACCCGTTCATCCCCATGATGACCGCGTCGTGCTTCTTCTCGTTGCCCGTCAGCTCCAGCGGATACTCCATCCTCATCCAAGCCGGGTTCGGCTCGCGGGTCTTCACGGGTCCGTGGGCGCTCGTCATGAGTTCCGGAAAGGCGTAGACGAGCTCCCCGTCGCGAGACACGGTGGGCTCCCCGGCGTATGACCCCAAGAGCCGCCCCATCTCTTCCTCCGCCTCGGGCATCCCCAGTGCCGTGTGCTCGATGAGCTCGGCCGTCGTGAGTGCTCCCCGGCGCGCCCGGATGAGGCGGAGCGTACTGCGGTCGAGCTGCTTCCGCGTGGGCTTCGGTCGGTCGGGCCCGAAGACAAACGCGAAGACCTTCTTGTAGAACGGAGGCCGGCTGTCCTTCTCGAGCGTCGCTTCCCAGCGGCGTCCATAGTAAGGGCTGCCCAGTCGCCAGCGCGGCGTCCAGATGTAGTACCAAAGCCAGAAGCTCGGGAAATGAAAGTGGCCGCCATGGCGGCCCCCGCCCCTCCCCCAACTTCCGCCACTTCGGCGGTCTCCACCCCTGGACATCATCGCGACGACCGCCGCGACGACCAGGACCACGAAGATCACGAAATAGACGACGAGCATCGTAACGATCCAGGCCTTGAACGCCCCGGTGAGGAACCTCTTGGCCGCGCTCTTGAGCCGCTCCATCGCCGGGACCCGATCCCGCCGGATCAGCTTGCGGTCGAATAGGTAGACCACCTCTCCCGACTCGGATACCTCGAGATGTCCCTGGTGAGACTCCAAGAGGCTCTTGAGGGTGCCCTCGACCTCGTCCCGCGGTAAGCCCACGCCGGAGACGACGTCTCCCAGGGTGCCCCGCCCCCCAAGGGACCGGAGGGCCTTCAGGATATCGGGTCGTGCTTCGGCGGTCGCGACTGTGCTCACTCTGGCCTCATCCGGCGGTTGTTGAGGGCCTCGTCTTCCGGGCCTCGAAGATCAGACCCCGTAATCTAAACTCCCTAGGGAGATCCGTATCGGAGCAGGACCGTGCTGGCCGTCCCATCCGGGTCGAGTGTGAGGACGTAGAGACGGTCGTACTCGGGGTCAGGAATATCGGTACTCTCGCCGCCGAGTAGTCGTATCAAGCTGGTCACCGAGTTCTGATGACCGCTCACTAGGTGGCGACCCGGTGTGGCTCGGAGCCAGTCGGCGAGGCCCTGCAGCTCGTTCGTGGCATAGAGCCGAGGCTGGATTCCGAGGCGCTCCGAGATCGGTGCCGCAGTGTCACGCGTCCGCTGGAAATCCGTCGTGTGGACGTGGGTGAGACCGGCGTCCTGGAGCATTTCGGACAACAACTTAGCCCGCTCCCGTCCGGTGGCGTTGAGCGGGGCATCCGCAGATTCGTCCAGTTTCTCGGCGTGCCGGACGAGGTATACGACAGTCGCATTCTCCTGGACCTGAGCCCTCGTGCATGCGGTGCCGGACCCCATAACCAGAAGAAGCCCGTAGGAGGCGAGGCGGGAGGGAAGGAGGATGAATCGACGAGCCGTTCGCATGAACCTGACTTGCTCGAGGGTCGAATGGGAGCCCATCCGAACTTCGGGTGTCGTGCGCCGCGCATCAAGGATGCACCGCCCGCCGACCCTCGCCTCCTGCTGGGAAGACCGTTGTTCTTGGCCACCCATACCGGTAGACTAGATCCACAAAAGATGTGCGAAGTGGGGGTCGCCGTCGGGTCCTTCGGGGCATCGACGGAGGAAAGTCCGAGCTCCGCAGAGCAGGGTGCCGGGTAACGCCCGGGCGTCGGTTTCGGCCGGTGACGGAAAGTGCCACAGAAAGCAAACCGCCGATGGCCCCCTCGGGGGCACAGGCAAGGGTGAAAGGGTGCGGTAAGAGCGCACCGGGCCGCCGGAGACGGGGGTCGCACGGTAAACCCCACCTGGAGCAAGGCCAAATAAGGGATGAGGAGTTGCTCGCTCCACCTGAGTCCCGGGTAGGCCGCTTGAGGCAGTCAGCAATGACGGTCCCAGATAAATGACCCTCCTGCCGCTTCGGCGGCGGACAGAACTCGGCTTATTCCGCGCATCCGCCGTTGCGCCCGTAGCTCAGCTGGATAGAGCGCTGCCCTCCGGAGGCAGAGGTCACAGGTTCGAATCCTGTCGGGCGTACTGAAAACGACCCCGGGGCTCTTTGCCCCGGGGTCGTTTTCAACACGGCTGGTGCGGATTCGTCCTGAGGTTCGAGCCGAGGCGGGAAAGCGTACTCCCGCGCAGCGGAACCTAGAGAAGGTGACTCGCCTTACGAGGCTCGTCGGTCGGCGCATCGGCGCACGAAGGAACGGCGCATTACACCGCTACGTCGTACCGAGTCCATACGACGGGGCTCCCGCGACACCGGGAATGCGAGCGTCGCGAACAACGAAGGGTGCGCCCCACGCCTGTCAAACTTGCCTCCGTCGGTCATCCCTCCTCGTACACCGTGGCGACGGGTCCAGATACGGCGCCCCTCGTTATTCCGTCTGCCTTCGCCGCTGCGGTGCTCGGCCCCGCGGCGCTCCCTTATCCGACGCTCATCCCGTGCTTCCATTCATCTCTTCCGGCTTGGAGGACAACGACCCAATGACCTCCGTCCGAGCGAGGGTCAGCAAGCGCCACCCCGAAAGCCCTCGGGGGGCTGGACCGAAGGTCACAGTGCTTCTTGAGGGCAAGAATCGTGCGGGAGGGGCTTTGGAGAGATTTGGCTAGATTGCTCCGTCTTCAGGGGAAAGAGTGAGGTAGCGCCCCGACATGATGAGGGCCTCATGACACAATAGCTTTCTGCACTGAGGCTCGCGCGCTTCGCTTGCGGGCACCATCTTGATCGCGCAGCAGAAACGCATATCCGTTAGATGGCATCACTAATCAGAGTATGGCAGGCCCGATCTTGGGAGACGTCTCTGCGTGAGTGGGTACTAGTATGCTGGGAGTCCTAGAAACGACGTGAGCAAGTCTGCGCGCTGGAAGACATGAGAATCACCCTGATCGTCATCGCAGTTCTTCTCCTCCTCACCGGGGCTGTCTGGATACTGCAGGGGATCAACATCCTGCCCGGCTCGTTCATGACCGGCCAGATTGGATGGGCTTATGCCGGGATCGTAACGGCTCTAATCGGGGGCGGCCTGTTGTGGATCGCGCTGCGGGCCGGACAAGGCTAGATGGCTATCGTCCACCTGGCCGACGACCTCAAGCACAGCCAGGAGCGGGGAATGTAAGATGCGAGTTCTTCTGGTCCTCCACGCCACGTTGGCAGTCACTGCACTCGGATGCCAATTCACCGAGGGCGGCTCGAGCGCGCAGCGGGGCGAGAACATCCCCCGGTTCGAGGTCGACCCCCTCTGGCCCAATCAGCTCCCCAATCAGTGGATCATCGGGGCGGTCGCGGGCGTGGCGGTCGACTCCCGTGACCACGTGTGGATCGTCCACCGCCCTTCGACGCTGCAGCCGAACGAGCTCAGGTCCGAGTGGGTCGCGGCCCCGCCGGTGCTCGAATTCGATCCGACAGGAAACGTGGTCGCCGCGTGGGGCGGTCCAGGGCAGCGATACGAGTGGCCCGAGCTCGAGCACGGCATCTACGTCGATGCCCGCGACAATGTATGGCTAGGCGGAGGTGGGGAGAGCGACGCCCAGGTCCTGAAGTTCTCCAGGCAGGGTGAGTTCCTCATGCAGATCGGGCGCCAAGGCGAAAACGGTGGCAGTAACGGGACGGCCACCCTCGGCGGTGCCGCTAACATGGTCGTCGATGAAGAGGCCGGTGAGCTGTACGTGGCCGACGGATACGTGAACCATCGCGTAATCGTATTCGACGCTGAGACGGGAGCCTACAAGCGGCACTGGGGCGCGTACGGGCGCCGGCCTGACGACGGATACTTCGAGCGGTTGGGCGAGGACCTCCCGCCTCCCTTCAGCGGTGCCGTCCAGCACGAGAATGCGCCGAGCCAGTACGACCCGGACGGTCCGCCGCCGCCCCAGTTCCGGATCGTGCACGCCGTGCGCATCGCAAACGACGGCCTCGTGTACGTCGCCGACCGGACAAACGACCGCCTCCAGGTCTTCCGCAAAGACGGCACATTCGTCGACGAGGTCTTCATCGCGAAGAACACACTCGGCAGTGGCTCGGCATGGGACGTCGGCTTCTCGGTCGATCCGGGGCAGACCTACCTGTTCGTTCCCGACGGGACCAACCAGCGGATTCGAATTCTGCTCAGAGAGTCACTCGAGGTCGTCAGCGTGTTCGGCGCCGCGGGACGGTGGGTCGGTCAGTTTTACGGAGCGCACAACCTCGCCGTCGACTCCGAGGGTAGCCTCTTCATCGGGGAGACCTACGAAGGGAAGCGGGTTCAGAAGTTCGTGGACGTGACGCGGTAGTCGTGCGTTGACCCGTCAGATCCCCTGGCTTCGCGTCTACGGCTTAACTAGGCGAAGTTCGCCGCATAGGGTACCCCTCCGTCAATCCTCCGGAGGCGAGGCCCGAAGGCCCCCGCAGCTCCATCCTGTCGGGCGTGGTGGGTAAGATGAAGCGCCGCAAGGCTTTCCGCCCTGCGGCGCTTTTTCGTTTCCGCCACTGTAGCCTGATGGAACCCGAGCTGTCACCGAGGAGTTCGATCATTGGTCTAGAAGGTACAGGGCGAATCGCCCGGAAGCGCCGGGTGCCCCTCTCAGGCGTCCGGAACGCTCTTCCTCGGACCGTGAGATCCATCGTCATAACGTGAGATCCATCGTCATAACGTGAAGAAAGCCCTTGTAATACCGGCGGTGCTGATCGTATTGGCTCTCGGCTACCTGATCCGAAACCACACAAACTATGGTGAAGCACTACCGCCTGGACTACCCTCAGATATCCCTATCATAGAAGGGGACGTCATCTCCGGACGGCGGACCCTGTTTGAGGACGGAAAGGGCTACGTCTTAGATATCCAAACCGACTTGTCCTACGGTGAAGTCGTGGAGTTCTATGCAGATAGATATGGGACCGGCCGTCCTACAGCTGCACCCGAAATCGGAGCAGAGTTGTCCATTGCTGATTTCCGTCT
>JBDHFN010000017.1:0-41747 GCA_039590375.1 Gemmatimonadota bacterium | reverse complement strand
TGGTGTCCATGTTCCACTCCGTGTGGTCCGAGGAACAGCTGGAGGCGCATCGCGTTTCCGCGGAGACGGTGCGGGCCGTGGCCATGGACGCGTTCACGCGTGCCGCGGAGCATGCCAAGCGCGGCGAACCGCTTCTCGAGGGCCAGCTGGGCGGATGGATTCGTGACGAGCTGGCGGCCCGGGGGGTGCCGGTCGAAGCGGATGCACACGTGGCCATCGGACGCAACGCTGCGGATCCGCACTACGACCCTGGTGAGGCTGGGGACGCGATCGCGTCGGGAGAAGTCCTGCTGATCGACCTTTGGGGGAAACCCACCGAGGGCGGCGTGTTCGCGGATCAGACCTGGATGGGCATTCTCTCCGACACGGTCTCTGACCGGCTTCAGACCATCTGGGAGGCGGTTCGGGGGGCGCGCGAGGCCGGTGTCGATTTTCTGCGCTCCTGTCACGAGCAGTCCCGGGAGGTACGCGGCTACGAGGTCGACGATGTGTGTCGCGGGTTCATCTCGGATCGGGACTTTGGTGAGTTCTTCGTGCATCGGACCGGACACTCCATGGACATCGAGCTTCACGGCAGTGGACCGAACCTCGACAACCTCGAGACGCAGGACGATCGCCTGCTCGTTCGCGGCGTTGGGTTTTCGGTGGAGCCGGGCATCTACGTTCCAGGCGAAGTCGGCGTGCGCAGCGAGATCAACGTGCATTGGGGTGTCGGCGGTCCGGAGGTCACTCCGCGGGAGCGTCAGGATGAGATTCTGCTCCTCGTCTGAATGAGCGGGCCCCGCTCCTACGTTCGCGTGGCGCTGCCACTGCCGCTGGATCAGACCTTTACGTACGCGGTGGACGGGGGGCCTCTCCGGCCCGGGACCCGGGTTCTCGTTCCCTTCCAACGACAAGAACGCATCGGCTTCGTCGTCGGCCAGGGCGGGGAGGAGGGGATCAAGCGCATCCGCACCGTGCTCTCCGTGATGGACACCGAGCCCTCGGTGAGCGAGTCGCAGTTACGTCTGGCCCAGTGGATGGCCGACTACTACGTCACTTCGTTGGGGATCGCGCTCAAGACGATGCTTCCGTCGGTGCTCACCGACAGCTCCCGCGACGTCGTCACGCTCCACGACGGACCGCGGGGAGAACTGTCGCCCAGAGAGGCGCGGCTGGTCGGAGCGTTGACGCCCGGGGTGTCGCAGTCTCTCCAGGCGCTCAAGCGGGGTCTGCGGATGGGGTCCATATGGCCGGAGATACGCGCCCTCGCAGCGGCCGGCGTGCTTGGAGTCGAGACGCTCCCGCCGCGTCCGCCCCCCGTGAAGACCGCCAGGGTCGTACGCGTCGAGCGCTGGATCGACGATATCGAGGAGCTGAATTCCTTGATGGGCCGCGCACGGCGGCAAGCGGACGCCTACCAGGCGCTGGCGGGGTCGGGAGGGACGGTGGAGTTGGCGCATCTGACGGGCCAGGCCGGCTTCAGTCGCAGCGTGATTCGCGGCTTGGAGGAGAAGGGGCTGGCCGTCGTCGAGGACCGCGAGGTGGAGCGCGATCCCTTCGCCAGCATTCCCGCCGCTGCGGACCAGGCCCACAAGCCCACGGATCGGCAAGAGGATGTGATCCGAACCTTCGCCTCGGCGTTCGACGCGGGCCCGGCCGAGCCCTTCCTCCTTCATGGAGTGACCGGATCGGGTAAGACCCTGGTCTACATCGAGCTTCTCAACCACGTGCTGGCTCGAGGCAGAGGCGCGATCGTGCTGGTGCCTGAGATTTCTCTGACCCCTCAGACGGTGGCTCGCTTTCGGGCTCGCTTCGGCGATCAGGTAGCGGTCCTCCATTCTGCCCTGTCGGATGGGGAGCGCTTCGACGCGTGGAGGCAGCTTCATTCGGGCCGTCGCCGGATCGCGGTGGGGGCCCGCTCCGCACTCTTCGCTCCGGTCGCCGATCTGGGCGTGATCGTCGTGGATGAGGAGCACGATGGAAGCTACAAGCAGAGTGAATCGCCCCGGTACCAGGCCCGGGACATGGCGGTCGTTCGGAGTGCCCAAGAGAATGCGTTGTGCGTTCTAGGGAGCGCCACGCCCGCGCTCGAAAGCTGGCACAATGTGGCGAGAGGCAAGTTCCGGCTCGCCTCGCTCCCGGACCGCGTCGGCGGGGGGAAGCTGCCCCCGGTGCGCGTGATCGACCTACGCGAAGCCCGCAAGAAGAGCAAAGACGAAGAGGGTTCCCGCAGCGAGGCGGGGTTGGTCCTCACGGCACCGCTCGTCGACGCCATGCGGGACCGCCTCCGTCGTGGCGAACAGACCATCCTGCTGCTCAATCGAAGGGGATATTCCTCCTTCGTTCAGTGCCGCGAGTGCGGCGACGTCGAGATCTGTCCCGCCTGCTCGATCTCGCTGACCTTCCATCGGGGTAAGCGTCGCCTCGTTTGCCACCACTGTCGTCACGAGCAGCCCGCGCCAGAGCGTTGCCCGCGGTGTGGGTCCACGGATCTGTCGTTTCGCGGGCTCGGGACGGAGCAGGTCGAGCGCGTGGTGGCGGAGACCCTTCCCAAGGCCCGATTGGCGCGGATGGACGTGGACACCACTTCGGGGAAGTGGTCGCATCACGAGATCCTCGGTCGTGTCGAGCGCGGCGAGGTGGACATCCTTTTGGGCACTCAGATGATCGCCAAGGGCCTCGACTTTCCCGGCGTGACGCTGGTGGGAGTCGTCAATGCGGATGTAGGAATTCATCTGCCGGATTTCCGCGCCACGGAGCGTACGTTTCAACTGCTGAGTCAGGTTGCCGGTCGCGCGGGAAGGGGGGAACTCGGAGGCGACGTGCTGATCCAGACGGCGCTTCCCGAGCACTATGCGATCCAGGCCGCGCTTGCGCACGACTACGTGGCTTTCGCCACCCGGGAATTGGATGAGCGCAGGAAACCGGCGTATCCACCCCTGGTTCGGCTCGTCAACGTGGTCGTCAGCAGCCCGACACCCGAAGACGCCGCGGGCAACGCCGAAGCCGCGGCACGGTGGCTACGCGCACACGTCGTCTCCGGAACTCCGGTCGATCTGATAGGGCCAGCCCCCTCGCCGATCGAGCGCCTGCACGGGCGGTGGCGCTGGCACTTTCTGCTTCGGAGCCCGTCGGTCAAAGCCCTGGGTGTCGCCGCATGGCGACTTCGGTCCGATTTCCGGCCGCGCGGTACGGACGTCCGCGTCGCGATCGACAGAGATCCGAGCGCCCTTCTGTAGCGGAGCCTTGGCGATCCTTGGTACTTTCCGGGGGGCCTTGGTGGGTGCTGGGGAGGCTTGGTGGGTGCTGGGGAGGCTTGGTAGGTTCTGGGGAGCCTTGATAGATTAATGAGGTAACAGAAGGCATCGGGACTCGAGGGTCCCACGAATATCGTTGGCGGGGAGGGTGTTCGAGCTATGGGCTGTCTGGCCTTGAATGCGTCTTTCGAGCCGTTGACCATCATTCCGGCTCGCCGTGCCATTCGTCTGGTTCTCGACCGAAAGGCCGAGATCCTCGAGGTGGACAAATCGAAGGCGTTCCGCTCGCCGCGGACCGAACTACCGTTCCCCACGGTGATTCGGCTGGTGCGCTTCGTCCATGTGCCGCGTCGCTTCCGGCGCCAGGTCACGAACACGTTCCTGTTTGCCAGGGACGAGTACACATGTCAGTACTGTGGCCGTCATCGCGGGGAGCTCAAGGGCCGGCAGTTCCTCACACGCGACCACGTCCTCCCGCTGTCCCGAGGCGGGGACAACTCTTGGCAGAATCTGGTCTCGTCGTGTTCCCCGTGTAACAATCGGAAGGGAGATCGTCTGCCCGGAGAGGCAGGGATGAGACTCTTGTCCGAGCCGCGAGAGCCCAACTATGTCCGGCTGGTGTGGACGGTCCGAAGAGTCACGCCGACGCAAGCGCGGTACATCAAGATGTTTTATGGGACCGAAGCGTTGTCGACGCTTCAGGGGGACGTGGTGTGATCGAGGCCTACTACTCGTCGATCCAGGCGTAGGGGCGCTCGTAGAACTGGCCGGAGCCACGGACCGAGCCCGTTTGCGTGTATTCCTTCCACAAAATGATCCATCCGCGGTTCTCGTCGTGGATCACCTCGTACATAAAGCCCGGCATCTCCATGCGCTCGGCCAGGAAGCGGGCCAGCGTGGCCGGCAGGTTGCCGATGCCGTCGACTTCAGCCTGTTCGTAATCCTCCAGGACCTCATCACGGATCTGTCCCTCACTCAGCTTCAACGCGCGAATAGCCTGTTCGACCGCGGTGGTGACCTCGGACAGGGCAGCATCGGGATCGGCTCCCGTGCGACGTCGAATGGCCGCTAGGATCTCGAGGGTGCCGGGCGCGACCAGATGATCACGAATCTCGCGGAGCTGGCTGAGCAAGCGCGTGTGCAAATGGAGCAGTTGGCCGTATTCGCGCTTGGCCCCACTTGTATTTACGGTGCCTTCGGTCATGCGTGTGTCTTATCGCCGGCGTTGGCTGGTGAGATGCCGCATAGGTCCCCTTAAAAGCTAAAACCAGCCACTGCCGTCGGCCAACAAAGAAAATCACGCATGATCACGGAGCAAGCCGCTGAGCACCATAGCGAGCCCGCAAGAGTATCGCCATCTTCCTCGTCCACCCGGACGGATGGGCCTATGGACCAGGACGAGCGCAAAAAAGATGTAAAGAGCAAGGCCAAGCCGATCCCGATCCGGGAGGCCGTAGGGGAGGGAAGCGCGCCTACGTCGCAGGCTCCGGGTCTCCGTGGGCAGCGTGAGCGGCCAGAGGGCCCTCGCGGGAAGGGGCCATCGCGCGGAAGGGATCGTGGTCGCAGGGACCGACCCGACCGAGCGGCGTATGCGTCGGGTGGTGAGGAAACACAGAGGTCCCAGCTGGAGCCCACCCCCCTCGCGGAGCTTCCGCATCGGAGCTTCGAGCACGACGGGTGCGAGTGGATCGTGCGTCTTTGCGGCCAGACCTCGACGGGCTCGGCCATCGATCCTGGAGCGCCCGTGATGCACCTTTTCTTCTACGCCGCGGCTGAACCCTCTGTGGCCTGTGGGGACGCACTCGTGGCGGGGACGTCTCTGGAAGGACTGCCGGAACTCCGATTGCCCGAGCTCCTCGTGAACGCGAGATCGACTCCTCTCCCTAACGAAAAGAGTGGATGAGGCATCTCAAGGGCAGCAAACGCGGAGAGGACGCTCAACACGGAGGGCGACAGGGGTGTCTCATGGGTGAAATGGAGAGTGCACCGGACGAGCTATTGGTCCGGAGGGCACAGGCAGGCGATGGCGAGGCTTTTGGTACGCTCGTCGGTCGATACATGCGCGCTGCCTATGCTGTAAGCCTCTCGGTCACAGGTCGCCACGCCGATGCCGAAGACGCGGCACAGGAGGGGTTCATGGTCGCCCTCGAGCGACTGGATGATTGCAGGACTCCCGACCGCTTCGCTGGTTGGCTCATGACCATTGTGCGGAACCGCGCGCGCAACTTGGTGCGTCGCGAGGTACTACGGGACACGGATGCTGTGCCCGAGACGGCTGCGGCCCGAGGCCGGACACCGGAAAAGGCGGCGGAGCATACGGAACTCCAGGAACGGCTGGGAAGTGCGCTCGGGAGGCTCTCGCAGGTCCAAAGAGAGATCGTGCTCCTTCACGATCTCGAGGGCTGGAGGCATCGCGAGATTTCGGAGCACCTCGGGATTCCCTCGGGGACGGTACGATCGCACCTCCACTTTGCACGAAAGTCTTTACGGCAGGATTCGGAATTGGCACTGGTCGCTACCGAAAATGGAAGCCCACTGAGAGCAGCAAGCATGGGGAGAACAGCATGACGAGCGACGCGCGGAAGGGGCGCTTCGGCCCGCAGCGGGGCGATGGCGCTCCGGGACGGGGCCACGACCTGGCCAACCTCGACCCGGGAATCCACGACCCCGGGTACTGGATGCGGTTCCGATCCCTCGTGATGGCGCGTGCCGACGGTGAATTGTCGAGACGCCGTCTCGCGGGCGAGGCCGGGGTCTCGGACTTCCTCGAGTCATGGTCCCGGACGGTCATTCGTGTAGCGGCGATCGCCGCTACGATCGCGGGTGTGCTTTTCCTGCGAGGCCGGCCCACGCAAGAGTGGGGCGTTGAAGAAGCACTCACGGTGGGGCTCGAAGACCGCACCCTGCCACAGTTGATGGATCAGTCCGAGGGGGATGACCCCTTCCTGTTCGTCGAGGTGACGTTCTGATGATTCTGCCAAGCGCCTTTAGAGCGAAGATGATTGCCGGGAGCGCGTTGGTTCTCCTCTTCGGGAGCGGCATCGTGGTCGGGCTCGCATGGGATCAGACGGCGAGTGCGAGCCCGCCGGGGGAAGTCCGCGAGCGAGAGGAGTCCGGAAGGGAGAGGGGGCGCCGCCGGCTGATCGTCGACAACGTGGGTCTGAGCACTGTCCAGAAGACCGCGGTCGACTCACTCGTAGTCTTCCACCGGCGGCGTATGTCCGACCTGGACAAGGAGTTCCAGCCGCGATACCGAGCTGTGATTGCCGATCTGCGGGAGGAGATCAAGCACGTGCTCACCGACGATCAACGTGCCCAGTACGACGTATTGTTGGCGGAGCGCGACGCCAGGCGCGCCGAGGGGCGTCGGGACGACTCCAGGTCCGACAACTCCAGGAGGTAGGTAGGTCTCTTCGACCCAACGTAGATGCCATGACTCATAGAACAACGAGGGACCAGTGAGCGACTTGATTATCCGGACTCGGGGCATCTGTAAGGACTATGTCCTCGGCGCCGAGACCGTGCGCGCGCTCCGTGGCGTCGACCTGGAGATCCGTCCCGGAGAGTTCGTGGCCGTCATGGGTCCCTCCGGGAGCGGGAAGTCCACGTTCATGAACGTGATCGGGTGCCTGGATACGCCGTCGGCGGGAGAGTACTGGCTGAACGGTGTGCAGGTCAGCGAACTGAGTGACGATGAGCTCGCGCGCATTCGCAACCGCGAGATCGGGTTTGTCTTTCAGACCTTCAATCTCCTCCCCCGCGCCACCGCGTTGCACAACGTGGAGCTCCCGCTCATCTACGCGGGAATCGGCGCCAAGGAGCGGAGGCGGCGAGCCGAGGAGAAGCTGGAGTTGGTCGGACTCTCCGACCGGATGGACCACCGTCCGCCGGAGCTTTCCGGAGGACAGAGGCAGCGCGTTGCCGTCGCCAGGGCGCTGGTCAACAATCCGGCGCTTCTCCTGGCGGACGAGCCCACGGGAAACCTCGACTCCGTGACGGGCGAGGAGATCATGAACGTCTTCGTCGAGCTGAACCGCGAGGGCCAGACCATCGTACTCGTCACCCACGAGGGAAACATTGCCGATTACGCGGGGCGCCAGGTTCACTTGTACGACGGCCAGATCGCGAAGGATTTTCTGACCGAGCACATAGGGGCACGCACATGACGAGGATGAGCACGCACATGATGAGGATGAGGATGAGAGCGTGGGGTGCGGCCTTGATGGTTCCCGTCGTCATGGCTTGTGGAACCAGTGAGGCGGACGAGGCGCCGTCGCTCCAGACGGCCGCCGTCACACGTGGGAATCTGATGATCACCGCGGAGGCCACGGGCAGCGTCGAGCCCATCCGTACTGTCGAGGTCACGTCCAAGGCATCGGGGGAGATCCTTCGACTCCACGTCGACGTCGGCGACGAGGTGGAACCCGGCGCGCTCCTCGCCGAGGTCGATCCTCGCGACGTCCAGAACGATTTCAACCAGGCCGAGGCGGATCTGCAGGTCGCGCGGGCCAGGCTGGAAATTTCCCAAGCCCAACTGGACCGTTCCGAAGAATTGTTGCGATCGGGCGTGATCTCCACGCAGGAGCACGAGACCAGGGCCCTGGATTTCGCCAATTCCCAGGCGACGCTGGTCAGAGCCGATACCAACTACGAGCTGGCCCTGCTCCGCTTGGAAGACGTGACCATCCGGTCGCCGCTAGCGGGTACGGTGCTCACGAAGAACGTCGAGGAGGGCCAGGTCATCCAGTCGGCATCCCAGAACGTCTCGGGCGGCACGACGTTGGTGATCATGGCGGACCTCGCGTCCATGCAGGTGCGAACCCTCGTGGATGAGACAGACATGGGCGATATCCGCGCAAGAATGCCGGCGAACGTGACCGTGGAGGCCTATCCCGACCGGAATTTCGTCGGGATCGTGGAGAAGATCGAGCCCCAGGCGGTCGTGCAATCGAACGTCACGATGTTCCCCGTGATCGTCCAGCTCGACAACTTCTCTGGGCTGCTTCGCCCCGGGATGAACGCCGAGGTCGAGATCGAGCTTGCACAGGCGACCGGGGTGCTCCTGATCCCGAACAGTGCCGTGGTGACGCCGCAGGACGTGCAACCCGCGGCGATGGTGCTGGGGCTCGACCCCGAGGCCATCGACACGCGTACCCTCTTCGCCGGGCTGGGCGGTGGGGGCGGCCGGGGTGCAGGTGCGCGGGGCCAGCGGAGTGGGCAGGGAAATGATGGGCCCGGCGCGGCAGAGGGGTCGCCACGAGACGGCGGTGCCGAGGCGCCCGGTGAAGATTCGCCTGGTGCTCAGGCGGACGCGCAGGCGGGTGCTGCCCCGGGGTTTCGTCAGTTTGGAGGGGGCAGAGGCGCGGGGGACGGGGCCGGTGGCGCGGCCTTCGATTCCCTGAGAGCGTTGATCGAGAGTGGTGAGATCTCACAGGACTCCGCCCGTGTGCTCTTCTCCGGTCGACGCGGTCGCGCCGGCGGTGGTGGCGTCCCTCGTCCTCTAGGTGTTGGGCGAGAGGCTCAGACGGGGCAGGGTGGGGAGAATGTCGCGTCTCGGCAGAGAGAGGCGCGGCGTGCGGTGGTGTTCGTGATGGCCGAGGACGGGGCGATCGAACCCCGAGGGGTCATGATCGGACTCAACGATTGGGATTTCACCGAAGTCGTGAGTGGCCTCGAGGAAGGCGAGCAGATCGCGATCGTCGGAGCCGCTCAACTGCGAGCCTCGCAGGACGAATTCCTCAACCGGATTCGGTCGAACAACTCGAACCCGTTCGGCGGCGGCGGCCCAGGCGGGGGCAGAGGATTCCGTTAGGCCGTCATGCTGATTCGTGAGATCATCTGGGTGGCGTTGGGCGCCATCCGTGCCAACATGTTGCGGTCGTTCCTTACGACGCTGGGGATCATCATCGGCGTCTCCGCGGTGATCGCCATGGTTGCGCTGGGCGAAGGCGCGCAGCGCAACGTGGAGGAACAGATCTCACGCATGGGCACGAACGTCTTGACCATACGGGCCGAGCGGCGGCGCTCCGGCGGGGTCTCGACGGCAGACACCGAGGATCTGAAGGTGGAGGACGCCGAGGCGCTTCGGGCCGAATCGGGCGGCCTTCTGATGATCTCGCCCGAAATCAGCAGCAGGGTCCAGCTGTCGTACCTCCGCTGGAACTCCAACAACCAAGTGCGAGGCGTCTGGCCCGAGTACTTCGGGATGTACAACCTGAACGTCGAGCACGGGGAGATCTTCGACCAAGGGCATGTGCAGGGGCGACGCAGGGTGGCGGTGCTGGGCTACGCCGTGCCCGAGGAGCTCGAGACGCCTGCCGCCCTCCTCGTCGGCAAGACCATCCAGATTCGTGGTCAGCCGTTCGAGGTCGTCGGTATCCTCGAGGAGAAGGGCGACGCCGGATTCAATCGGCCCGACCAGGACGTGTACGTACCCACGAGCACCGCCCAATACAGAGTATTCGGGGGCCGGGCCCGGCTTTCGTCGATCTTCGCTCAAGTACCCTCGACGGAGGCGATGGACCAGGCCTATGGCGAGATCGATCGCATTCTCCGGCGCGAGCACCGCATCCGGCCGGGGGAGGACGTAGACTTCCAGATTCGCAACTCCAGCGATCTGGTCGAGACCTTCAACGCGACCGCTCAGACGTTCACCCTGTTGCTCGCGGGAATCGCGGGTATCAGCCTGCTCGTCGGCGGTATCGGCATTATGAACATCATGCTCGTGAGCGTGACCGAGCGTACGCGGGAGATCGGCGTCCGTAAGGCGCTCGGGGCAACACGTCGGGCCATCCTTTTCCAGTTCCTGATCGAAGCTTTGGTCCTGTGCGTGATGGGAGGCATCCTGGGCGTGGGTGCGGGGTTCGGGGGCGCGGAGGTGCTCACCCGCACCCAGGGTTGGGATACGGCGGTTTCGGCGAACGTCGTCCTTGGGGCGGTGCTGTTTTCGGCCGCGATCGGACTATTCTTCGGAATCTTGCCGGCGCAGCGCGCGGCGAGGTTGGATCCGATCGACGCGTTGCGGTACGAGTAAGCCCTTGTCGACGGCCGGCGGCCGGGAGGGTGTGTCGTCCCCTCTCCGCCGGCGCTTCGCTCCACCGCTTCGCGGCGGACCGTCTCCGAGTGGACGACACACCCTCCCGCCTTAGGGTCAGCCTGATACCCTGCGTTTTGGCGAATGCGGTGCTTTCGAGCTAATGTCCGGGACGCGCGAACTAACGACAGCGATGTCTCACAACGACCGGTTGTCGTCCTATGGGCGCCGCCGAAACTCCCAACCAAGCGAGGGTTCTCAATGACGGGTGAGAAGATCTACGAGTATGATCTCAATGTGACGGGCATCACGGATTACGGCGTGACCTTGGACGCGATCCTTGCTGGGGAAGCGCAGATCCCACCCCAAGGGGTCCGCTTTGACGTCGCCTTTGAAGGCCACGCTACTGGCCGCTTGGCAGGGCGAGTGTGGGGTGTGGATTACGCCCGGATGCGCGCCGACGGCCGCATCGACCTCGATATTCGGGGGACCATCGAGACCGACGACGGTACACGGATCGCTCTGACTGCCGATGGCGTGGCGATTCCCCGCGCCGATGCGCCGATCGCCGACCTGTTCGAGAACGTGTGTCTTGGCACGGCGGCTGAAGACTACGCTTGGGTCAACACCCGACAGATCTGGGGAACTGGGACTGTGAACTTCTCGACCGGCAAGGTCCACATCGAAGCACATATGCAGTGAGTGTGGGCCGGTAGACGTGGGGTACGGCACACGCACATGAGGTCAGGACGGACGTGGGTTTCGCGCTATGGGTCGCTCAGCAGGGCGGAAAGCCAGCCCAGGCGAAGCCGCTCAAGGGGATCGTCTCGGGTTCAGGTGTATTGGAGTTGGTCGAACGGCACGACGGTGACACGTACCGAGTCGCCTATACGGTCCGGTTCGAGAATGCGGTGTATGTCCTTCACGCGTTTCAGAAGAAGTCGAAGCGCGGGATCAAGACGCACCGGCGAAGGTCGAGCTGAGTCACCTGTTTGGTCGAGCCTAGGACCCAAGGCCGTGGCTTTTGGCCAAACGCTTCATCATCACGATCTGGCCCGCGTGATAGGTGTCGTGCATCAGGATGCCCGTGATCAGATCGGCGTAGGTCGTTTTACTGTCGCTTCCGGCGAATTCGCCCAATCGGGCCGGATCAAAGTCGGCAAGGGCCTCGACCAACCGGTCATGCTGCTCCTTAACGAGGCGTCGGTCCTCGTTCCAGGCCGCCTTCGTGGCTTCGGAAGGAACGCTCGGGAAGTTCGAGGGGGATCGGGGGAAACCACCCCGCTCCTCTCCGGTGATGCGCCGTCGGACGGCGTAGTTCCAGTAGGCGACGTGTAGGGCCAGCGCCCAGATGCTGTGCCGGTCCGGGTAGGGTCGCCAGGCTGCGACCTCGGGGGAGAGGCCGCGCAGGGCTCCCAGGACACTGGCGCCGCCATGCCAAAGCTTCGTCCCGGGGGGCGGGTGCAGATGGCGGAGGGCTTCTTCGAGTCGTCGGTCCGTCATGGGTCAGTCAGGTCTGAAGAAACCCCAGGTCTCGAGCCCGGGTGCCACGGTCGCGTGCCCCACCACTTCATAACCGAAATGCTCATAGAGCGGCACATTGGATGGATCCTCGGTGGTGAGCGTCACGCCTTTCGACGTGGGATCTCTGCGAGACATCTCGTGGATGTGATCCATCAAGAGGCGGCCGAGTCCGCTGCCTCGAGCCCCTCGGCTCACACCGATCATGTTGAGGTGGATGTGGCGGGTGGGAACTTCGAACGGGGCGCATGCAGTGGCAAACGCCTCGTAGCGTGACCTCGTCTCGCGCCCGAGTTCATCCCACACCTTATCGCGAAGCACCGCCAAATCGGGGGGACTCTCTCGTCGGCCGGGATAGGAGACGAGTGCGGCAGCCGCGAGGTCCGCGCTATCCATGATGCCGAGTAACTCTTCGTCACGGAGCACCCGGGCCATCACGAAGAAGCCGACCAGGGTACTCAGTCGCTGATCGAAGTCCCCGTGGTGTTCCCCCAGGACGTGCCGCATGACCGGATAGTCGTGGAAGGCCTCGCAAAGGACGTGTGTGACCTCGGGCACATGCTCTTCACCTAGTTTGAGCACCATCACGGACCGGTCACTTCAACCAACAGAGTATTTCCAACGTAGGGTTCGGAGCACCACAATCTGCTCCTGGAGAACCGCCTCGACCTGAGCGATCTGAGGAGCCATGACCAGTGCGATGATCGAAGCTAGGAGCATGTCCTGAGGGCCAAAGGAGGCAAGGCAACGGGCTGCAACTGAATCTAAGGTGCGAGTTGCGATGCCCAACCCCCACAGGGAGTGGAGTGTCAGCGCGACAGCGTGGCCGCGATCCGCTCTCCCTTACGCAACAGCGAGAGTTCAGCGCGTCGCCCACCCGCAAAGACTCGGTTGAGCTCGGCGCGGAACCCCTCGACGCTTTCGATCTCCGTGTCACCGACGTGCGTGACCACGTCCCCGGGCACGAGACCGGCTTCGTCGCATGGCGTCCCACTCAGCACCTGGATGACGAGCACGCCACGGTCGGTGCCGAAGTAGGTGCCTAGTTGGGGGTTCAGGTCGTTGAACTGGGCGCCGCCGACGAAGCTACGGCCTGCGACACTCGCCGTGACTGGCCGGGGACTCACGGTCAAATCGGGGGTGTTCCTGCCTGACCCCATCCTGCTGTCTCGCTCGAGAGTGCCGATCTCGGCCAACCTGACAGCGAGTCTCTCGAGATCCTCCTGGACCCGCTCATTGTCCGATCTCAGGCGGAGGAGCTGCGCATCGCCATCCCCCATCCTCCTGGTCGACAGCTCCACGATCTCCCGGATCTCCTGCTCCCGGAAACGGGTGGCCTCGACTACCGTGTTCAGCTCCCCGCGCAGGTGGACCATGGCCGACTTCACCGAGTCCGCTTCCGGCGACTGGAGCATGAGGTACTCGAAGGGGAGCGCCCCATCGGTGTTCCACACCACGGAGTAGCGGTTCGCGCCCTGCCCCGACGGAGCCACCACGTCGACCATCGGTTCCGGGCGGGAGCGGTAGCCCACGGCATTCTGACGTACCCTATCCAGGATGCGTGCGGATGCATCCCGACCTGTGTCACCCGTCATCAAAAGCGTCACATAGTCCCGGCTCGCCCACACGCCCTTGCCGAACTCGAGCTGCGTCCGGAACGACGTCCGCACCGAGTCGAGGTGAGTGGTCAGCCCCGTGGGGGCCGGGGGAAGGTTGGGCCGTGGTGCGGTGGTCAGACGAAGGTCCCGGCTACCGCCTTCACGGTCGACCACGAGACGCAACTCTACACCGGGACGGAGACTCTGTGCAAAGCGCTGCCATCCTTCGATCGTGAGAAGCTCCCCGTCGATGGCACGGATGATGTCGCCGGGAACGATCCCCACGGCAGCCGCGGGGCCTCCGTCCACCGTCCGTACGATGCGGACCACGAGGTCCGTGGGACCACTAAAGGGCCCGACGACGTTCAAGTCCACGCCCACACCGATCCAGCCCCGTTCGACGGGAAGCGGTCCTTGAGCCGAGAGCGAGGACCCACTCCGCACAGTCTGCCCGACCTGGGCATAGCCGCCGGACGGATTGAAGACGGTCAGGCCCACGACCACGGCCGCCGCCTGCCCCACGAGGGGGAGCCTCATCAGAGGGCCCAAAATCGTCATCAGAGCCAATCGTCCGTCATCAGAACCAGTCGTCGTCCGTACTGGTCGACATTTGCCGCAGCACTTCTTGCCGCTCGGCCAGCACATTGACCAGGAATCCGTTGAAGACCAGATCCGTCGGCACGAGGCGCACGGCTTCCTGGCTCGCAGCCAAGAGGCCCTCCAACGCCGTCACACGGCTCAAGGGGTCCGAAACCCGTGGTTCGTCATTCCCTCCCGTCAGCTGACGGTAACGAACGAGCGTCTGCATGTAGGCCTGCTCAGCGGACTCCACGGCGCGCACCGCTTCTTCGGGCGACGAGATCTGCGAGACGGGAAGTGCCAGGCCCTCGGGAGACAGCCCACCACCTGTTGCGCCCTTCGTGAGCGCGAGTCCGAACCCGGTACCGCCGAGGAAGACCACCAAGGCCGCGGCCGCCTGCATCCAGGCCGGCGCTGCCGCGAAGCCAAAGCGCCGGAAGGTCTCAGGCGTACGGACGAGACCCTCGCTCACCAGCCGAGCCTCCAACGACTCCCAGTCGCCTGAAGGAGGCCTCAGCGCCGCAAGACCCCCAAGGGCGTCGGACTGAAGCCTGAGTGCCCGGAGCTCCTCGGCACACCGGCTGCACGCCTGGAGGTGTTCGCGCTCGTTGGGATTCGACCGCTCGTCCACGAGACGAGCGAGTGTGTCGTGTGTCAGATGCTCCATGCTTCCATTTCCTTTTCGTCGTCCGCCGAACCCGGATTCTCAGACGAGTCCAGGTCCTTGAGTAACACTCTCATCTTTCCGCGTGCCTTGAACAATTGGGACTTCGACGTTCCCGCGGTCGTCCCCAGCAGTTCGCCGATTTCGTCGTGGGTGTAGCCCTCCACGTCATGGAGGATCAACACCTTGCGCATGCCTTCGGGCAAGCGGTCCAGCGCCCATTCGAGCTTTTGGCTCAGGAGGGCGTCGCGCGCCGGAGCCGCCGCGACCAGCGACTCGGGCATGGGCGCCTCTTTCATGTGCCGTGTCTCCGCCTTCCGGACCGCCTGAAGGGCAGAGTTTACGGCGATGCGGTGAAGCCACGTGGAGAACCGGGCCTCACCCCGAAACGTCGGGAGTGCACGGATCGCACGGATCCACGCATCCTGCGCGTAATCCTGCGCCAGATCGTCATCCGCTGCTATGCGACGGACGACCGCGTACACCCGGGGGGAGTACCTTTCGTAGAGAGCCCGTACGGCCGGACCATCCCCCTGGCACGCTTTGCGTAGAAGTTGGGCTTCGTTCATTCCCGCTGGGTTCAAGGTATCGTTACCCTTGGACGCGGTGACGCTCTGGAGGGTTGCCCCGAGCCCGCGTATTCCCATACGGTGCCAGCATGATCGAGTTCCAGGATCTGACGAAGACGTACGGACGGCTCCGGGCGGTCGAGGGTCTTTCCCTTCGCGTCGAGCCGGGTGAGGTATATGCGCTTCTCGGCCCGAACGGGGCCGGGAAGACGACGGCGCTCCGGTGTCTGGCCACGCTGCAGGCGCCCACATCGGGCACCGCCCTCGTGGGCGACGCCGACGTGCGGGAGCGCCCCCTCGTGGTGCGTGCCCGCATCGGGTTTCTCGCCGCGTCGATGGGACTCTATGAACGCCTCACGCCCGTAGAGCTTCTCCAGTACTTCGGGCGGCTTCACAGCATGGAGGGGTCGGCCCTCGATGGACGGGTGGCCGAGCTCGTCCGCGTCTTCGGCATCACGCCTTTCGCGAGCCAGCGCTGTGGCACGCTGTCGACCGGGCAAGCCCAGCGCGTCTCCGTGGCCCGTGCGCTCATTCACGACCCGCCCGCCCTGATTCTCGACGAGCCGACTATGGGACTCGACGTGCTCAGCGGCGAGGTGATCTACCGATTCATCGAGGCGGAGAGAGAGCGGGGAAAGGCGATCCTCTTTTCGACACACCACATGGCCGAAGTGCAGTTGTTGGCCGACCGGGTGGGCGTTCTGAGTGGCGGACGTCTGGTGGCGGAGGGGACACCCGCTTCGCTCATCGAGAGAACCGGTGAGCCGAACCTGGCGCGCGCCTTCCTGGCGCTGGTCCAGGACGTCACACCCGAGGAGCCGGCTTGAGCTCGGCCTGGGTCGTCTTCCGGAAGGAGCTGCGCGAGACGCTGCGGGACCGCCGCACTCTGACGGTGATGGTGGTGATTCCCATCTTGCTTTACCCGTTGTTGCTCATCGCCTCCGAGCAGTTCGCACTTCTGGGCATACGCCGCATCGAGTCCGAGGCGTCCCAGGTGGCGGTGAGCGGTCCGGCTTCCGAGGACCTTCTCGACTTCTTGGCCTCGGACGAGGACCTGGAGCTGCTCGACGTGCCCGACCCGGTGGAGGCGATCCGCTCCGACTTCGTCGGCGCGGTGGTGGTCTTCGGCCCACGACCCGCCGCGGACGCCACGCAGAGCGTGACCGTGCTCTACGACGCGGCCGACGAGCGATCGCAGCGGGCGCGCGCCGTTGTGGCCCGTGCCCTGGGAAGTTGGGACGATACGCTTCTGGCTCGGAGACTCGTCGAGCGCGGGCTTCCGAGCGGGTTCGCCGAGCCGTTGGCCGTCGCCGATTCGTCGGTTGCGCGGGCCGAGGAACTCGGCGGATATACTCTCGGCCGGTTCCTGCCCCTGCTGCTGATCGTCATGACGCTGCTCGGCACGTTCTACCCGGCAATCGACATGGCGGCGGGAGAAAAGGAACGCGGCACGCTCGAGACGCTGCTCACGGCTCCGGTGCCTGCTCGCCAGATCGTCGTGGGAAAATTTCTGGCCGTCGCTCTCATCGGCGTCGTGGCCGCAGGTCTGAATCTGGCGAGCATGCTGCTCACCTTTCAGACCGGGCTCTTCCAGCTCGGCGGAAGTCTCGACATCGACTTCGCGCTGCCCTGGGGCTCGGTGCTGATCATCTTCGCAACCCTGATCCCGCTCGCGGTGCTGTTCGGGTCGCTCTTTCTGGGGATTGCGCTCCGCTCCCGTTCCTTCAAGGAGGCCCAGACCGCCCTGACGCCCGTCTACCTCCTGGTGATGGTGCCGGCCCTGCTGCCCGTGTTCCCCGGGATAGGCTTTACGGTGGCGCTGGCCGCGGTTCCGGTGGCGGGATTGGGGATCTTCTTCCGCGAACTCATGGCAGGGAGCCCCGCGTTGGCCCCCTCCATGGTGGCCGTCGTGACGACGGCGCTCTGGGCCTGGGCGGCGCTCGCGTTCGCGTCCGACTCCTTCGGGCGGGAGGACGTGCTGTTCGGGGCGGGGGACGCGCGAGTGGAGTCCGGGGGCGGACTCCGGGAGCGTCTGCGACGGCTTCTCGGTCCGGTTTCCTCCACCCCGAGTACGGCGCAGGCGATCGGGTTCATCGCCGCCGTGGCTGTGCTCTTCTTCTACATGGGCTTTCCCCTCCAGGCCGGTTGGGGAGAACGAGGGCTTCTCCTGTCCGAGTGGTTGCTCCTTCTCATTCCGGCGTTCCTCTTCGTGCGGATAGGCGGATTCGATTTCAGCGAGACCTTCTCCTTCCGGCGTCCGGGGGGACCACAGGTCGCGGGCGCGCTGCTTCTGGTCTCGGGGGCCATGCCGTTGGGCTGGTTCCTGGCGTGGGCGCAGGGATTCGTGCTCCCTGTTCCGTGGGACATGCTCGAGGGTCTCGAGGATCTCATCACGGCCGAGAGCCCGTCGCGGCTGTTGTGGCTGCTGGCCCTTCTCGCTCTGACGCCGGCGATCTGCGAGGAGGCGGTCTTCAGAGGGGTGCTTCTCTCGGGGATACGGGGTCGTGCCTCCGTGGTGCGCGTGGCCGTGTTCAATGGCTTGGTGTTTGGTGCGTTCCACATCTCCTTCGAGTCGGCGTTCCGCTTCCTACCGACGGCCTGGCTCGGTTTCATCCTTGCGTGGGCCGTCCTGTCGACCCGCTCAATCTGGGTGGGGGTCCTCATGCACTTCGTCAACAACGGGAGCATCGTTTTGATCGCCTCCGTCCCGGCGCTTCGCGCCTGGCTCGAGGATGGTGGGGAGGCTCCGCCGTGGGTGCTCCTGGCTCCGGCCTTACTGGCGCTCTTGGTGGGCGTCCGGCTACTTGGGGGCGAAGCCGTTGCTGCGAGAGGGATGCCGGACACCGCCGACTCGCTCTAAGTCCTCACTTTGGTGAACTTCAATGATGACGTCTTCTCTAACGGCCCCTATCTAGGTTATGCCCTCTACGTGATGCCCTCTTCCTCCGCACCGCCCCGAGGCGCCAGTCACCTCGAGTGCACGTACACGGGCGAGACCGTCGAGAGCGAGGCGCTGCACGGCCTGTCGGCTGCCGGAAAGCCGTACTTCGCACGTTACGATCTCGAGGCCATCGGGCCCACCTTCCAGCCCGCCGACCTCGGGGGGCGCAGGGCCGATCTGTGGCGCTATGAAGAGGTGCTTCCCGTTCGCGACCGCGCCTTCCAGGTCAGCCTGGGCGAGGGGTGGACGCCACTTCTCGATGCGCCGCGTTTAGCCGCCCGCATGAGGGCCGGGAAGGTCTGGGTCAAGGACGAGGGGCAGAACCCGACGGGGAGCTTCAAGGACCGCGGGCTATGCCTGGCCGTCTCACGCGCGAAGGAGCTGGGTGCGACCGAACTGGCGCTCCCGTCCGCGGGCAACGCGGGCGGGGCTGCTGCGGCGTACGGCGCTGCGGCGGGCCTGCCCGTGCATGTGGTGGTGCCCACGGACACGCCCGCCCCCATCCTGGCCGAGATCGAAGCGCTGGGCGCGGACCTGCGCCTTCTCGAGGGGCTGATCACGGATTGTGGGAGCGTGGTGCGTGCGGGTGTGGAGGAGCACGGGTGGTTCGATCTCTCGACGCTCAAGGAGCCGTACCGGGTGGAGGGCAAGAAAACGATGGGCTACGAGTTGTTCGAACAACTCGGCGGCCGACTTCCCGACGGCATCGTCTACCCGACTGGTGGTGGGACCGGCCTGATCGGGATGTGGAAGGCGTTCGAGGAGATGGAGCGAATGGGCTGGATCGGACCCGAGCGTCCGAAGATGTTCTCCGTGCAGGCCGCCGGGTGCGCCCCGATGGTGCGAGCCTGGGAGAGCGGTGCCTCGGAAGCGGAGCCCTGGACGGATGCCACCACGTACGCCTCGGGGCTGCGCGTGCCGGGGGCGGTCGGTGACTTTCTGATCCTGAGGGCCATCCGCGAGTCGGGAGGAGCCGCCGTGGCGATCCCCGATCAGGATATGGCCGACTGGGTCCAGGCCGTCGGAGAGGATACCGGGATCTTCGCGGCGCCGGAGGGCGGTGCCGTCGCGGCCGCGGTGCCGGCGCTCATCGCGATGGGTGCTCTCGGCCGCGAGGAGGAGGTCGTCCTCTTCAACACGGGCAGCGGGCTCAAATACGTCGGGATGTCTCCCGTCTCATGATACGGGTGCCGTGATGATCGTCCTTCGCTTCTTTTGGCCGGTGCTCTGGTTCGTCCTCGGGGCTCTGGTCGCGTTCGCCTGGATTTCCATGCGGCGGAAGCTCAAGAGGTCGTTTGCCGTCCCGCCCCCCCGGATCGACCAGGATGACATCCGCCGGATCGAGGAGGAGGGTGCGCTTTCCCGGGATGATCCGGAGCCCCTGGATCTGAAGCAGATCAGCAGGGAAGAAGACGAGTTCTGGAACGAGACCTGGGACGAGGCAGAAGAACTGTAGTTGGCCCCGGCGCTTCCGAGATCGATTGGCCGAGACACTTCTGGAAGCCGCTCTAGGGTCCGAATCCAGGGTGGAAGCGGAATCTAGGGTTGGAAGCGGTAGTAGAATCCGGGAAGGGGGACCGGGCGCCGGCTGACGGGCGTATCGTCTTCGGGGTCGGCCCGATCGACCCACAGTCCTTCATTCACGGCCAGACTCCCGCCCAGGTGATGCCCTCGCGTGAAGTTCCAGTCCGCCCCCACGGGAACGCGTAGAATCAGTGCCTTGCCCGTCTGTTCACCCTCCTCGCCGGTCGATCCCGCGGCTCCCCAGAGACCCACACCCACGAACGGCCGCAGGTCACCACCGCCGAAATACTGCTTGGCCGTAACCGCCAGGCTCACATCGCTGAACGTGAAGGTCGACAGGTTCACATCGATGCTCCGACTCCCCCACAGGAACTCCACGGTTGCACCGAACGACCCGATCCCTCCGGCGGTGACACCGATGCGGATCTTCATGTCCTCCGCGGAGGATTGGGCGGTCAGCGGAGACGCCAGGAGGCCCGCCAGGGCCACACCCAACGCGTGCCGTCCCATTCGGCGGGGGCCCGTGCGGGCGACTTTGGCGCGTCGGAGTGTCATGGCGCCCGAGTATAGAAGAATCATGGGGCCGGGGCTATCCTTGAAACTCACCGTAAAGATGAGTGAGGGATGGCACCGTGTCTTCCGCTTGGGACGACAGAATGGGACCGTTGAACTTCAAATGAAGCCCGTGCAAGAAGGAGATGCTGCCCGTGCATGGGGCGGCGGCGATGCCTGGCTCGTGGTCACCGTGGCTGCCCTGTTTTTCGGCTGCACGCCTCCCGATCGTCCTGTCCGTCTCCCCGAGCCCCTACCCGAGGAGCTGCTTTCCTACCTGGGAGCGGACTCGATCAGCGCCCGCTTCGTTCATGAGGGCCTCTCCTACCACTTCGTTTCGTCGGAGAAAGGCCCGTGGGCGGTGCACGTCCTGAAACTGGAGCTGGCGCGATGCGATCTGGGCTTGAGAGTGCTTCCTGCGGGTGAGGCCGGATTGCACGAGGCGGGCCTGTCCACCGTGTCGGAGCTCGTCGGAGCAGCCGGTGGTGGCGTGCTCGCTGCGGTCAACGGTGACTTCTTCACGCCCGAGGGGCGTCCTCTGGGCCCAGAGGTGGCGGCGGGGAGGATCCTGTGGGATCGGGAGCGGCCGGCGTTGGAGTGGACGCCGGGGCACCGTCCCTGGATCGGGACGGTCATGAGGGAAGGCGACGGGTTGTCCGCCGGCGTCTCGGTGTCTCAGGCTCGGCCGGGTGGGACCCAGATCATCGGTGGGTACCCGGAACTGCTGGATTCGGGGAACCGGCTCGACAACGCGGGCTCGGATCAAGCCTTCGCGTCGTTGCGGCATCCTCGCACCGCCGTGGCCTACGATCCCGAAGCCCGACGGCTCTGGGTCGTGGTCGTGGACGGGCGCCAGGGATCATATTCGTCGGGCATGACCCTGGCGGAGATCACGGCCATGCTGTCGGCGACCGAGGCGACCGAGGCGCTCAACCTCGACGGCGGGGGCTCGTCCGTGATGCTCGTCAGCGGACGAAGGGTGAGCCGCCCATCAGACGAGGATGGAGAGCGGGCGGTCCGGAACGCGTTGGCGGTCGTGAGCGACCCGGCGTTTTGCCGGGCCGCCCGGTGACCTGTTTGCTGCGCTCCCGACCTGGTCCCCGCCTCCGGACCTGGCTGCGCCTCCGAACCTAGTTGCCACCTCCGAATCGGGCGCGCAGTCCGATTTGGAACGACTGTTGGGGCCCGGGCTCGAAGAATCGGCTGCCAAAGGCGTTCACCGCGATGGAAGCGTTGTAGTCCTCGTCGAACGCGTTGGTCATGGCGACCCAGGGCGAGACATTGATGCCGCCCATGGCCATCTCGTCCAAACCGACCCGCAGATCCACCAACTGGTAGGAAGGAGCCCCGGCCGAGTTCGCGTCGTTCGCCTGCACACGGCTCACGTGGCTCGCGACGACCTCGGCCCACCAGCGGCTGGGGTTCACGCGTAGCCGAGCCTGGGCCCGGTCGCGGGCGACGCCCGGAACTCTGTTGTCGGCGAAGTCGTCTCCATCCGCCGAATACTTCGTGAATATGGCGTCCACCCGCGTGTAGGTCACATCTCCCCTGAGGAGGCCGTCGTTGGACGCGGCGGAAACGGTGGCCTCCCAGCCGCGATGCCGCGACTTCCCGGCATTCCGGAAGTAGTTCACACCGGGATCGCTCGGGACCTCGAAGCTGATCAACTCATTGCGTAGGTTCGTCTGGTAACCCGTCACCTCGAACGCCGCATTCGATCCCACGGTCCCCCGGATACCTACTTCGTACGACTCCCCCCTCAGCGGGTCGAGGTTGGGGTTGAAGCCACCTGCGCCACTCGCCTGGTTCGAGAGTTCGCTCGTCGTCGGAGTATTGAACACCGTACCGACGGAGCCGAACAAGTTGACCGACTCCCCAGCCGGAACGCTGATCCCAATCGAGGGCGTGAGTTCATCCAGCGTCCGGGAGCCCGAGTCGTCCGGGTTCGTAGGAGTGACGGGAACGCGATCATCAGCGGTAAACTCGTGGTTGTCGTATCTCAGGCCCGCCAAGAGAACGGCACCGCCGGCCAGTTCCAGCGTCCCCTGGAGAAACACGCCAGCACTCCGTACATCCTCGGCCTGATCCAGGATGGGCTGGGCGCCGGGGGCCGGCATGCCGGTACCGAACTCCAACTCGACCTCGGAGCGATCGTCGTTCTGTAGCTCGTACTCAGCGCCGACCAGCCAATTGAGCTGGCCAAGCCCAGTGGAGATCAACTGCCCCACGGACGCACGAGCACCGCCCCCATTCCTCGAGAGATCGATGACGTCGAACGGAATAGGGTTGTTGATCGTTCGATGGACTCCGTAGACGGAAAAGTCCGCGTCCAGAGCGTCCCCGAGGGCACCTGTCCACCGCACCCCCGCCTGTTGCTGCTTGAGAGTCTTTCCCGTTCTGAACCTGAGATAGAGGTCGTTGATCTCGCGGAATTCCTCCGGCGTGGTCGTCTTCGCCTTCGATCCGCCGTTCTCGGCATCCAGGTCCAATACGTTGGCCGTAAAGGAGAATTCGCCGCCAGCGAGCGGTGTGGTGAGGCGCGCGTTCAGCCCGAGCCGGTCGGACCCACCGTAGCATCCAGTTCGACCGTCGAGATCGCCCGAGTCGGCACCGGCGGCACAAAGGGTATCGGCACGGGGGCGAGCCGCGTTCGCGGCGATGGCACGGTAACCGTCCCACGTCTGGCCGGAGAAGGTGACGAGGTATCCGGTGTTGCCCACGGTCCCCGAGGTGGTCACCTGACCCCGCCACACGCCGTTACTGCCCCCGACACCCATCACGTCGACGTTGAAAGGAGTGGTCGGAGCAGGGCGCGTCGTGAAGGAGAGCACGCCACCGGCGGCGTTGCCGTACAGGGCGGATGCTGGACCGCGGATGGCCTCCACCCGTGCGAGGGACCCGATGTCCAGATGATCGATGCTACTCTGACCGTCGGGGAGCGTCGCCGGAATTCCGTCAACGACCACCCTGATGCCTCTGAGCCCGAACTGGGCCCGCGCACCGAATCCACGGATCGCCACACGCTCGCCCACGGCCGGGTTGAACCGATTCTGCACCTGGACTCCTGGCAGCCCCTGCAGCGCTTCTTCCAGGAAGAAACCGCTCCGACCCCGCTGAAGATCGGCTTCCGTCATCGCCGAGACGGCGATCGGTGAAGCGTTCTGCAGGATCGGCGTGCGGAGGACCGTGACTTCGATCGGCTCCAGGGGTACGACCGAGTCAGGCTGCAGCTGTGCGGCGACTTCGGGTGTCCACAGACTCGACATCGCGGCGGCAGTCAGAAGAGTAACGACCCAACGAGTAGTGTTCAGACGGACAGGTATCAGTGTCATCGATCCACCTCTCATCCCTTCGTGTCCCAGGCCTTGCCTACCATTCGAACGAACTGCACACACTAGTCGGGCAGGGTCGAAAGGGCCAGGGGAGGGCGTCCGCCTTGAGGCAAGTTCCTATCCCCCATACCTTTGCAAAGGTATGGTCGGATCAATCTCGGCGGACGCCGACGGTCGTGACACGGAGACGAGTGTGAAGGCTACATGGGCGAGAACGCTCGGATCGCTGGGCGCGGCGTGGATACTGTTGGCAGCCGTGCCTGGACCTACCTCTGCACAGCAGCGTGGATTCCAGCCAACCGACTACTATGATCTCGTCGGAGTGAGCGAGGTCGCGGTCTCTCCCGAGGGGGATCTCGTCGCGTTTACGGTGACGCGGACTCTCGAAGAGGAGAATCGCCGCCGACGGGAGATCTGGCTTCAGGCACTCGAGAATGGCCGGCCGGCCGGAGAACACTATCGGATCACAGCTCCGACGGGGGACTCGTATGCTCCCACTTGGTCGCCGGACGAATCGCTCCTTTCGTTCACCTCCGAGCGCGGGGACGACGACAACTCCACGTGGTTCCTCCGGGTCTCGGGCCCCGGTGGAGAGGCCTTCCATATCGAGGGAGTCCGCGGGGCTCCGGTCTGGTCGGTGGATGGTGAGTGGATCGCATACCTCGCCCTGGCCGAGGGCACGGAGTCGGAAGAGCGCGACGGCTGGATCGCTCCGGACGCTGTTTCGAACACGCTGGATGCGGATCGTTTCGATGGTCGAGTCGTAACGTCGACGCGGTACAAGGCGGACGGCACCATCACGCTGCAGCCCCACTTCTCGGCGAACGAGCACCGTGACCTCTACTTGGTATCGGCCGAAGGAGGCGCTCCGAGAAGGCTGACCTCTCTCGCGTTCGACAAGTCCGACGTACGGTGGTCGTCCGATGGGCGCACCATCTACTTCTCCGGTGACGAGCATGAGGACGATGAGTCCAGCGACGCGCTGACCCGGGACATCTGGGCGGTGCGCCTGGCCGACGGCTCGGTGACGAATCTCACGCCGAGCCCGGGTTCGGAGGCTTCACCGTCCCCGTCGCCCGACGGCACGCGGTTGGCTTACGTATTCACCGCGGAACGCGGAGCTGAGCGGGATCTGATGGTCGTGGACGTCGGTAACGATGGGCGTTTCACGACCGAGCCTGTGAATCTCACGGAGGGCTGGGACCTCGAGCCTGGTTCTCCCCAGTGGTCGGCGGATGGAACCGCGATCCTGTTCGCCGCCTCGGTTGGTGGGAATCGTCATCTCCTCCGAGTCCCCGCGGCCGGCGGCCCCGTGGTTCAGGTGACCGCCGGTGAACGGCGGCTCACCAGCATCTCGCTCTCGGATCGAGGCCATATCATGGCCTACGCCGCCACCGATGCGGTCTCCCCCACGGAGTTGTACGTGGCCCGGGGCGACGCTACGGCCGAGCGGCGCGTGACCGAGTTCAACACGAGTCTCCTTGACCGGGTCTCCCTGGAGATCCCGGAGAGGCTGACGTGGACGGTGGGTGACGGCGTGGAGGTGGAGGGCTGGGTCATCAAGCCGGTGGGCTACGTTGCCGGTCGCAAGTACCCGCTGATCCTGAAGATTCACGGCGGGCCGCACAGCGCGTATGGCAATACGTTCTTCCCGACCTTCCATGTGTTGTCGGCCGCCGGCTTCTTCGTGCTCTACGCCAATCCGCGTGGGTCGAGCGGCTACGGTCATGAGTTCATGTACTCGACCCGCGGACAGTGGGGCGTCATGGACAGCGAAGACTTCCTGACGGGTGTGGATGCCGCCTTGGCCCGGTACCCGGACGCCGACACCACTCGTTTGGGCGTGTCTGGGGGGAGCTACGGCGGCTTCATGACCAACTGGCTCACGGCCACCACCGACCGTTTTCAGGCCGCGGCCACGTCCCGCTCCATCGCCAACTGGGAGAGCTGGTGGGGATCCTCCGACGCCCAGGGGTTGACCGAGTACGAGTTCCTCGGTGCGCCGTGGGAGCGAAGGGATCTCTATCGTCGGCTGTCCCCGATCTCGTACGTCGAGAATGTCACGGCTCCCACCCTCATCATTCACAGTGAACAGGACTTCAGGACACCCATCGGTGACGGGGAGCAGTGGTTCATGGCCCTCAAGAGCCTGGACGTGCCAGTGGAGATGGTGCGGTACCCGAGATCTTCTCACGGGTTGTCACGGACGGGAGAGCCATGGCTCATCGTGGATCGTCTTGAGCGGATCCGTAGCTGGTTCGCACACTGGCTGGTCGACCAGGCTCCCACTGTGAGCGACGGCGGCGAGTAGGCGGTTGGGTTTTTCACCCGACATCTTCGCGGCGCGGCGGGAACGCGTTCTGGCGGATCTCGGAGGGTCCGCCTTGCTGCTGTCCTCCCCCGTCGACGACACCGGCGGCAGATACCGGGCGGACAGCGACATCTTCTATCTCACCGGCGTGACCGAGCCGGGGGTTGTGGGCGTTCTTCGTCCTGACGGGCCGGAGGGCGATTTCGTGCTCTTCGTGCTGCCGCGGGATGCCGAGGAGGAGCGCTGGAGCGGGGAGCGCGCTGGGCCGGAGGGGGCGCGCGAGCGATTCGGTGCCGACGCTACGTACGGTATCGACACGCTCTCCGAGCATCTTCCCAAACTGCTCGCCGAGTCCGACGACGTGTACTTCCGCCTCGGGACCGAGTCACCCGTGCAGGCCTTGGTCATGGACGCGCTCCGGACCGCTCGCCTGCGGGGTGCCAGAAAGGGCGTCGGTCCGCGTGGGATTGTCGATCCCGGGCGGTTGCTCGATCCCATGCGGCTCATAAAGGACTCCGAAGAGTTGGAGCGCATGCGACGGGCCGCGACGATCACCGTCGAGGCGTTTACCGAGATGCTTGGCTCGGTGCGGCCAGGGGTGGGGGAGTGGGAGCTCGAGGGGATCCTCAATGGGGCCTTTCGACGAAAGGGAGCCAGCGGGCCCGCGTATCCCACGATCGTGGGCTCGGGCGCGAATGCGTGCGTACTGCACTACCGGGACAACGACCGGGCGGCGGGTGAGGGCGATCTGGTCCTGGTGGATGCCGGTGCGGAGGTGGACCTCTACGCGTCCGACGTCACGCGCACGTTCCCCGTGTCGGGATCCTTTACGCCCGTCCAGCGGGCCATCTATGACCTGGTGCTGGCGGCGCATGATCGGGCGATCGAATGTATTCGGCCTGGTGTGAGTTGCGAGTCGATCCATCACGCGGCGCGGGACGTTCTCGTGGAGGGACTCATCGCTCTCGGCGTTCTCGAGGGTGACAAGGCGGAGTTGATCGAAAGTGAAGCCTACAAGCCGTATTTCCCCCATCAGACGTCGCACTGGCTCGGGCTCGACGTGCACGACGTGGGTGACTACGCCTCGGCCGGTGAGTCGCGCGCGCTGGAGCCAGGAATGGTTTTGACCGTCGAGCCGGGCCTGTACTTCCCGGGTCCGTTCGAGGGCGCCGGCGTCGCCGAGGAATACGTTGGCATCGGGGTCAGGATCGAAGACGATGTGGCAGTGACCGCCGAGGGCCACGATGTGCTGACGGCCGGTCTGCCGGTCTCTGTCGACGAGATCGAGCGTCTTGTGGGAGGGCAGGGGTGAGCGGCCGATTGTTGGATCGCCTGCGGAGTCCGGGGCCGCTCGTGACCGTGGAGCTACGGCCGCCAGCGAGTGGGCTCCCAGCCGAGGAGGGAATGGACGCCTGGATCGACCGCAACCACTCCATCCGGAGTCTCGCGCTCAAGGACATTTTCGTCTTTCTGACCGACGATGCGGTCGGATCCCAGGAAGAGGAGAATCTCGGCCACCTTGCCGGCAACGTCGGCTCCGACGTTCCCCTCTCGCGACTCATTCCTTTTCTCACGTGCAAGCATACGATGGAGTACTGCCTCCTGTATGCGGACCGCGCTCAATCGCTGGGCTTCGAAGCGCTCACGGTGGTGGGTGGAGACACGTCGGTGGGTCCGCCGCGCTGCGTTCCACATTCCTACCTGCTCCGGCAGCGGATCAGAGAGCGGCAACCTGGGCTGTCCCTGGGCGGTTGGGCGAACCCGCATTCCGACGTGCGGAAGCAAGTCGAGTACCTCGGCGCGGACGATTTCACGGCCGACTTCTACCTCACGCAGGTCGTGTCACACCACAGTGTGGGCCGGGTCGAGGCGTTTCTGGAGGAGTGCGATCGTCAGGGTATCGACACGCCCGGAATTTTCGGCGTCTTCTATTATTGGAGTGCCCACCCGGGAACGCTCGGGCGGCTGGGAAAATTCTTCCCGGTTCCGGCCGAGGCGCTGACCCGTGAATTCGAGGCGGGTGCCACACCGGAAGAGGTGTTGGCGAAGACCCTGGACGCCTTGCAGGCCGTCGGCGCGGACAAGGTCTACATCAGCAACCTGGGCCACCGGCGGGTCCAGGACAGGCTGGCCAAAGTGATCGAGGGATCCTCGATCGGGGCGGATACCTCGATCGGGGCGGATACCTCGGGCCCGCTCTGATTCGTCAGAGCGACTCGATTACTCCCGCGAGAATCTCCAGTGCTCCGTCGAGATTTCCGTCCGGAGCGTGGATGTGGACGCCCGCGATCGAATCGCGGATGGCCGCGAATATGTCGAGGGCGATCCTCACCCCCTCGCTCCTGGCGGCCTCTTCACCGTCTTCCTGTGCGGCCGCCATGCGCGCCATGATCGCGTCGGGGATGTAGACGCCGGGGACTTCATTATGTAGGAACTCGGCCTCGCGGAGGGACGTGAGCGGGCGAAGACTCGCGACGATTGGCACGGACGCGCGGGGTGGCCGCTTCAGGAAGGCGTGGAGCCGTTCAGGGTCGAACACGGGCTGGGTGATCACGAAGTCGGTTCCGGCGTCCACCTTCCACTTCAGGCGTCCCGCTTCGTGGTCCTGGTCCTCGGCAACCTGGCTCACTCGCGTCCCGATGACGAAGCGCGTGGGTACTCCGATCGCGTTCCCCCCGGGATCGACGCCTCGATTCAGGCCGTGGACCACGTTGGTGAGCCCGATCGAGTCGATGTCCAGGGAGGCCGTCGAGTCGGGGTAGGGGCCCGTCGCGGGTGGGCGCCCCGTCACCACGAGAAGATTGTGCAGTCCGGCAGCGGCGGCTCCGAGCAGATCGCTGATCATGCGCGTCATGTTACGATCGCGGCACGGGTAGTGAACGATCGTCTCGATGCCCACGTCCCTTTCGATGAGCATGGCGGCCGGCAGGGCACTCATGCGCGCGCGCGCCTGCGGGTGATCGAGGATGTTCACGGTATCGGCCCCCGCGTCCTGAATACGACGGCATTGCTCCATGAGCAGATCGACGTTCCACCCCTCGGGCGGTGTGATCTCGACACTGGTGACGAAGGTGCCCTCCGCGATCTTGCGACCCCATTCGGAGCGCTCGCCGAGCGGCACGTCCGGCTGAACATGCGTGTCGTTCGGCTCGGCGTGTGAGCCGGGGCGGACTCGCGTGGAGGGAGGTTGCACCCCGCTCACCAGCCCCCGGATGCTTCGGATGTGTTCGGGGCTTGTGCCGCAGCAACCACCCACGAAGCGGGCGCCCGCCTCGATCATGCGACGGGCATACTTCGCCATGTACTCGGGGCTGGCGAGGTAGATCTTACGATCGCCTACGGCTCGGGGCAGACCGGCGTTGGGCTGGGCCGAAAGCGGCAGATCCGTGACCGTCGCCATTCGCTCTATGGCGTCGAGCATGACGGCCGGTCCCACCGAGCAATTGAGCCCGATCACGTCTGCGCCCCACGTCACGAGTTCTGCCGCGACGTCCTCCGGAGACGTGCCGTACGAGGTGCAGGCGTCCTCACCCACCGTAACCTGGCACATGATCGGGAGGGGCGATCGGCTGCGGACCGCCTTGAACGCCTGCTCCATCTCGTTGAGGTCACTGAAGGTCTCGAGGATGAAGCCGTCCACGCCCCCCTCCACCAGCCCATCGACCTGCCGGCCATAGAACTCCTGGGCCTCTTCCCGGGAGGTGGGTCCGAGGGGCTCGATGCGGATGCCCAACGGCCCGATGGCTCCGACCACCAGAGCCCGACCCTGGGCCGATTTGCGTGCCAGTTCAGCCGCCGCGCGGTTGATTTCCTCGGTTCGGTCGGCGAGGCCGTAACTGGAGAGCTTGACCGGATTCGCGCCGAACGTGTTCGTCTCGATGACCTCGGCACCGGCGTTCACATAGTTCCGGTGGACTCTCTCTATGATGTCGGGCGTTTCGAGGTTGAGCCCGTCGTACGAGACGTTGACGAAGACCCCGCTGGCGTAGATTTCAGTCCCCATCGCCCCATCCATGATGTGGACGTGGCCGTCGTCGATGAGTTTCCTCAGGGGGCCTTCCTTTGCGTCTGGCTTGCTCACGACGACTCCTTCGCCTTCTCCGGCTCGTACCCCAGGCTGGGTCGGAGCCAGCGCTCGGCCTCTTCTATCGAGATTCCCTTCCGCTCGGCGTAATCGGTCACCTGATCCTTCCCGATCCGGCCCACACCGAAGTAATGGGCGTCCGGATGGGCGAAGTACCAGCCCGACACCGAGGCGGCCGGCAGCATGGCGTAACTCTCCGTGAGGCTGACGCCCGTGCGGCTCTCCGCGTCCAGGAGCGAGAACAGTGTCGTCTTCTCCGTGTGATCAGGACAGGCGGGATACCCTGGCGCGGGTCGAATCCCAGAATAGCGCTCAGAGATCAGGTCGACCTTCGACGGACCCTCGCCTGACTCATGGGCCCAGAGCTCCCGCCGGACGCGCTCGTGGAGCCGCTCCGCGAATGCCTCCGCCAGGCGGTCCGCCAGTGACTTCGCCATGATGCTTCCATAGTCGTCGTGGTTCGCCTCGAGCGAGGCGCACAACTGGTCCAGTCCGAGTCCCGCCGTGACCACGAACGCGCCGATGTGATCGGTCAGCCCCGACTCCTTCGGAGCCACGAAGTCCGACAAGCAAGCGTTGGGCCGACCGTCCTTCTTTTCGAACTGCTGGCGAAGGCCGTGGACCGTACGCCACTCACCGTCGCTGGCGAGTACCTCGATATCGTCCCCCACTCTGTGGGCGGGGAAGAGGCCGACCACGCCCCGTGCGCGCAACAGGCCCTCGGATACGATGCGCTCGAGCATTGCAGTCGCGTCGGCGTGCAGAGTCTTGGCCTGCTCTCCCACAGCCGGGTCATCGAGGATCTCGGGGTAACGGCCCTTGAGCTCCCAGGCCTGGAAGAACGGGCTCCAGTCGATGTAGTCCACGAGCTCGGCGAGCGGATAGTCGTCGAAGACGTGTATCCCCGGCTCGTTCGGAACCACCGGCTCGTACGTTGTCCAGTCCAAGGCCACCCGGTTCTTCCGGGCCGCTTCGATCGAAATCAACTTGGACTTCGTCGTCCGAGCCTCGTGGGCGTCCCGCTCACGGGCGTATTCCTCGCCGATCCGTTCGAGGAACGCCTCCCGTTGCGCGTCATCGAGGAGGGACTGCAGGACCGGCACGCAGCGCGACGCGTCCACGACGTGAACCGTCGGGCCCTTGTACGCCCCGTCGATTCGGACCGCCGTGTGCCTGCGAGAAGTGGTCGCCCCCCCGACGAGGAGCGGCAGGTCGAATTCCAGGCGCTCCATCTCGGCCGCCACGTGGACCATCTGGTCGAGAGACGGCGTGATGAGCCCACTCAAGCCGATTACATCCACCTGCTGTTCACTCGCCTCCCGAAGAATCTTCTCGGCCGGGACCATCACGCCGAGGTCCACGATCTCGTACCCATTACACTGCAGTACGACGGAGACGATGTTCTTGCCGATGTCGTGTACGTCGCCCTTCACGGTGGCCATGAGTATGCGTTTGCCCGCCTTCTCGGCGGGCCCGTCCTCGGCCTTCTCCGCCTCGAGGAACGGCTCCAGATAGGCCACGGCCTTCTTCATGACCCGGGCACTCTTCACGACTTGTGGCAGGAACATCTTTCCGGCCCCGAACAGATCGCCCACCTCGTTCATCCCGTCCATCAGGGGGCCCTCGATCACCTCGAGTGCGCGGGCTCGTTGTTCCCTCGCCTCCTCGGTGTCGTCCTCGATGTGCTCCGTGATCCCGTGCACGAGAGCGTAGCGGAGACGTGCGTCCACCGGACCCGAGCGCCATTCCTGGTCGATCACGACCTGCTCACGCGTCGCTCCGGCGAACTGCTCGGCGACGGTCGTAAGACGCTCGGTGGCGTCGGGGCGCCTGTTGAAGAGCACGTCCTCGACCGCCTCCAGGAGTTCGGCGGGCACGTCGTCGTATACGGGGAGTGCTCCGGCGTTGACGATGGCCATGTCCATGCCCGCTTGGATGGCGTGGTATAGGAAGGCCGCATGCATCGCCTCGCGCACCCGCGGGCTTCCACGGAACGCAAACGAAACGTTGCTCAGCCCTCCGCTCACGTGCGCATGAGGAATTCGCTCCTTGATCTGTCGTGTGGCCTCGATGAAGGCGATTCCATACTCGTTGTGTTCCTCGATGCCGGTACCCACCGCGAAGATGTTGGGGTCGAAGATCACGTCCTCGGGAGGGAATCCCACCTGTTCGGAGAGGACTCGGGCCGCGCGCTCACATATGGCGACCTTGCGTTCGACCGTCTCCGCTTGGCCTTCCTCATCGAAGGCCATGACGATCACCGCCGCTCCATAGCGCCTTGCCAGGCGAGCCTTTTCGACAAAGGCCGCCTCTCCGTCCTTGAGGCTGATCGAGTTCACGATGCTCTTGCCCTGCACGCACTTGAGCCCGGCCTCGATCACGTCCCAGCGTGACGAGTCCACGACGAAGGGGATTCGGCTCACCGCCGGCTCCGAGCCGAGCAGATTCAAGAACCTGGTCATGGCCGCGACGGAGTCGAGCAGCCCCTCGTCCATGTTGATGTCGAGCATCTGCGCTCCGCTCGCCACCTGCTGTCGCGCCACCTCGACCGCTTCCTCGTAGGCATCGTCGGCGATGAGGTCCCGGAATCGCTTCGAGCCGGTGACGTTCGTGCGCTCTCCGATATCCGCAAACAGGGAGTCCGGCCCGATCGTGAGAGGCTCGAGTCCGCTCAGCCGGCACAGCGGCTCGAGCTTGGGAACGGTTCGGGGCGGAGTGTCCGCGACGGCGTCCACGATCGCTTCGATGTGTTCGGGTGTGGTGCCGCAACAGCCCCCCACTATGTTGACGAATCCGGCGCGGGCGAACTCCTGAATGATCCGTGACGTGGTGTCGGGGGTCTCATCGTACTCCCCGAAGGCGTTCGGAAGCCCAGCGTTCGGGTGACAGCTCACGGGCACGTCGGCGATCTGGGACAGCTCCTCCAGGTAGGGTCGAAGTTGCTCCGCCCCCAGGGCGCAGTTCAGCCCCACCGAAAACGGTTGGGCGTGCCGGATGGAGTTGTAGAAGGCCTCGGTCGTCTGCCCGCTCAGCGTGCGCCCACTGGCGTCGGTGATGGTTCCTGAGATCATCACCGGAAGGGACACCCCCCTCTCCTCGAACAGCCCCAGGATCGCGAAGGCAGCCGCCTTCGCGTTGAGGGTGTCGAAGATCGTCTCGATCATCAGGATGTCGGCCCCTCCATCCACGAGGCCACGTGCCTGATCCGTGTACGCCTGCACCAGCTCGTCGAAATCGACGTTTCGGAACGCAGGGTCCTCCACGTCCGGGGAGATGGACGCGGTACGGTTGGTCGGGCCGATGCTGCCGCATACGAAGCGAGGCTTGTCGGGCGTCAGGGTCGTCACCTCGTCGGCCGCCCGTCTGGCCAACTCGGCCGCCGCCACGTTCAGCCGATACGCCTCGCCCTCGAGTCCGTAGTCGGACAGTGAGATGGCCTGCGCATTGAAGGTGTTCGTCTCGACGATGTCCGAGCCGGCTTCGAGGTACGCCCGGTGAATCTCGTAGATTATTTCCGGCCGGGTGACGGACAGCAGATCGTTGGCCCCGAAGAGCGCGTCCGGTTGATCGCGGTAGGCCTCACCCCGGAAATCGTCTTCGGCCAGCCCATAGCTCTGGATCATGGTGCCCATGGCACCGTCCAGAACGAGGATGCGCCTCGCTAGAGCCGCCTCGAGGACCGCGCCGCGGCCGCTTTTGGGAGTGGACTTGCCCATTGATCTCGTATCTCGCCTCTCGAAGGCATCTGGGGAGGGGAGACTCGAAATCTAAAACCCCGCCGCAATGACTCAGCGCCGAGGTCTGGCTTTTTAGCGGTTTGTGTCGGGCCGCAATACGCCTCAAATCACCCCTTCCAACGTCTCCAAAAAAGGTAGTGCCTCCTCGAAGCGATTCCTAGCCCTCGCCAAGGCCGCATGGGTCCGGGAGACATTCGGCTCGATGCGTCGATGGTTGCATCCGCGACGCGGCCCACCGTACTTCTTCAGCAGCCCTCTCGTAACACCGGCTTCGAGTGAGTCGGGGATACGGCCTCGGACACGGACGATGGGGAGCGCGAATTGATTCTCTCACAGCGGGACACGGACTCCGCTCGCTCGGCGTTCTTCAAGGCGCATGGCCTAGGAAACGACTATCTCGTATTCGAGGCCGGGGACGATTGGGTGCTCGACGCCGAGAGGATCGTTGCGGTGTGCGACCGCTGGCGGGGCCAGGGGAGCGACGGCATCGTGCTCCTTCTGGATCGGGACAGCAGACCGTTCCGGCTCCGCATGTTCAATCCGGATGGCTCCGAGTTCGAGCGGAGCGGCAACGGCCTCCGGATTCTGGGTGCGTACTTGGCCCGCGAGGGGCTTGTGGGCGACGAACCCTTCGACGTGTCGGTGGGGGGGGACACCGTCCGGCTGCACGTGCTGGGTCCTCCGGAGCGCGGCCTGTACGATGTGTCAGCGGAGATGGGCCGGGCCGGCCACGGACCGGAAGCCGTCGATCTCGATCCGGGAGCCCTGGACGAGGAGCACAGACTCGATCTCGGCGAATCCGGAAGCCCGATCATTCATCCCGTCTCCGTCGGAAATCCCCATGCGGTCGTCTTTCCCGCCGAGTGGAAGCCCGAGCTGATCGACGAGGTCGGGCCGAAGATCTGTGTCCACCCGGCCTTTGCCGCCGGCACCAACGTTCAGGTCGCGCGTGTACTGGACGGCCGAACCCTGGAGGCGCGAATCTGGGAAAGGGGCGTGGGGCCGACGTCTGCCTCTGGGACGTCGGCGTGCGCGGTAGCCGCCGCCGCGGTGGAGTCGGGACGTGCCACACCGGGCCAGTTCGAGGTTCGAATGGAGGGTGGCAGCGTGGAGGTCACCGTGACGGCCGCGATGGAGATCACCCTCGCCGGACCCGTGCAGGAAGTGTCCGAAGGCAGCCTGACAGGAGGGTTCCTCGAGTTCTTGGGGGCGCTCTAGTGCGGTGTCCCGGAAGCTTCCGAGGGACGAGTGGGGCCGGGTCTCAAGTTTTCACGCCGTGGCCGGGTCTCAAGTCCTCACGCGCTTGAGAAGGACGAGTGCACAGGCCAGGAACAACAGATTGGGAAGCCAAGCGGAGAGCGCCGGGGAGAGTGCTCCGGATTTGCCCGCGGCTCCCGCCAGGCGGAACAGAAGCAGGTATAAGATCGTCGACGCCAACGCGATGCCGATTCCGTAGGCCGTCCCCCCCCGCCGAGAGCTTGTCGCGAGCGGTGCACCGAACAGAATGATCACGAGGGTCGCCACCGCGATGGCCTTCCTCTCTCCCTTCTTGACCAACAGTGGACTCGGGTCGCCCCCCGAACGAGTGATGTTGGCCACCATCCGGTCGATCTCGGCGTCGGTCATCTCGTCCTCGTCGTCAGGCTGCCCGAGGAGGCCTCTCGGCGGCTCCCCGAAGCCACTCGACCTGAGTGAGTCGAAATAGAAAGTGAGGGGCTCCGACTGGTCGGGAAGGATACGTAGATACCCGTTCTCGAACGTCCATCCGCGCACACTGTCGAAGGGTGCGCGCCTCGCCTGAAGATGCTGAGCGACCTCGCCATCCGATCCGGCAGGGACCTCCAGGACCACCTGGGTCATCGACGGTGGAAAAACGTTGAGTCGCCTCACCGTCAACGTTCGGTCGTCGTCGGTCTTGAACACGAAGTCGGCGCGCCATTGGCGTCCGACGTCTTCGTTCCGAAGAATCTGCCCGGAGCGTCTCTTGGCCACCGGCACGACCTGACTGAGGAGGAGTCCGGCCCCGGTCAAGAGCAGTCCCATCACCACGAGCGGCGCCATGAGGCGGTGGAATGAGATCCCCCCGGCCTTCGCGGCAAGGACCTCCCGGTGCTGGGTCATGGAGTGAATCGTGAACACGGCAGCGATCAGCGCGGCGATCGGGAAGGACCAGGAGATGAACTCGGGGAGCATGTAAACGTAGGCGAGGGAGACCTCGCCCACCGTGAGCCCCCGGTCGAAATACCGATCTACCTGCTCGACCAGATCTCCGACAATGAACAGGAGGGGGGCGCCGAAGACGAACAGGGCGAAGATCCGCAGAAAGGTCCTCGCGATCATCACGTCCAGAATCCTGGTCATATTCTAATCCTGATCATGCTCTAGTCTTGAGCGTGCTCTGGTCTTGATCATGCGTTGCGATCGGGGGTCGCCAACCTGCGCCCCAAGTTCGAGAGGTTGAACAGGAACTCGCGGAGGCCGCCCCCGCGATTGGTGCCAACGCTCCGACTCATCCGCGCAGCCAGAGCTAGTCCGAAACCGAGGAAGACCAGGTCGGCCGTCCACATGGCCCAAAACGGTGACACGACCCCTTCGTTGGCCAGGTTCTCCCCGCCGATCAGGCCGGCCCAATAGACGGCGAAGATGACCACCGAAGTGGAGATGACCATACCGATCCCTCCCCGTGGAAATCGGATGCCCAAGGGGGCGCCCATCAAGACGAACACCATGCACGCGAATGCAATCGCGTACTTCTTGTGAATTTCCACCCAGAACTGGTCCGACGCCGATTGAAGCGCCATAAGCCGGCCGGCGTTCTGGCGACCTGTCAGCGCCGATTGACGAGTCAGGTCATCGGTGTTTTCAAGGAGTCGTTGGCCGCGGCCCCGCGCGATCACGGAGCTCTCTCCGGCCCGGGGCGTCGGCTCCGGGCGGGCAGCCCCGGTCGCCTCCGGTGCCGGATACCCCAGGACGTTCGTGATGGCCCGTTGGGATTGTTCGAGACTCTGCTGGCGAACCCGATCCAGATCCTCCTTCCTGCTGTCGATTTCGGCTCTCAACAGGGCGATCGACATCTCGCGATCACTGCGGACGCTACCCCCCTCGCGGCGCTCGAGCTCGTCTCCGACCCCTCGCAGTGGAACGATCTGGACCTCGAATTCCGATCGGTTGAATTCACCGCCGGCGCCCTGGTCGGCCTCGAGGATATCACCGTCATAGAGGGTCAAGTACAGGTCGGAACGATTGTCACTGAACTCCATCGTGCCATTCGCCGCATAGGTCGTTCGGTGAGCGCTCGGGTCGCTCAGATCGTAAATGACGACCTCCGTCAGTTCGTTCGTGGCGCGGTCGATGGTCGCGGCCTGCAGGTACACCGATCCGCGTCGGTCCTCGGTCTCGATCTCATTGATGACCCGCTCACGCAGCTCGAACGTGGGACTCTTCTGAGAGATGTCGACGATCAGGTTCTTGAGTCTGTGGTTGGCCTCGGGGAGCACCTGGTCGTTGAAAAACAGCATCACGCCTGCCAGGATGGTACCGACCCCGAGGAGTGGGAGTAGAATCCGGAGTGGCCTGATACCACCGGCGGACATGGCGGTAATCTCGTTCGCGGCGGTAAGCTCGCTGAACGTGTAGAGTACGGATACCAGGATGGCCATAGGGAGCGTGAGCGCGATCGTGTGGGGGAGAGACAGGAGCATGAACTCCCCGATCACACTCCACTCGAGTCCCTTTCCGACGAGGTCGTCCATCCGTTGGGCGACCGCGTTCAGAAAAAGGAGCCCGGTGAGAGCCGAGAATGCGAAGAGGAACGGTCCGGTGTGGGCTCGGATTAGATATTTGGTGATTATCCTCATGTCGATCCCCCTACACCGTACTTCTCGATCCGATCCCAGCGAAGAAGCCGATTGATGGCTCTGACGCTAGTCATTCTGGTCGTCACCATGATCACGCCCCAGGCAGTGTTTGGGCAAGGATCAACCGCCCTCCCCGACACGGCGCGTCTCCGGGCACCCGCGCTCATATTGCCGTCGTTTCTTTCGCCGTTTCCGGCCCGGACAGGGGCGGGAGGGTATACGGTCGGTCAAATAGGCTTGAAGGCGGTTCCTCTCCTCGTGCCGATCGAGTTGGAGGCTCCCGGCGTCGTCACCGAGGCTCCTGGGACGAGCCTTTCACGGTGGGTGGTGGCGCGGGGTCCCGTGTTGATCCGGCGACGGATGGCTCTGAGGCGGATGATCCTCTTCGAGCCCACCGCCCCCGCCCTGCCCATCAGTGCGCCGGTGGGGGGCCGGTTGGCGAGGGGGCTCGCCGATCTGGATTTCGAGATCGTCGGCCAGGGTGAACTGGGCGGCGATTGGACCCGCTTCCGACCGTGCGACACGAAGGTGCAGTTCTCCTGCGACCCCGGTCTGCTCCCGCGGCTCAGTCCCGACATCCAGTTCGCGGTCCGGGCGGCGGGAACCATCGGCGAACGTATCACGCTGGACGTGGACTTCGACCAAGCGCGTGAATTCTCCGCCGCCAACAACCTCAGCATCTTCTATGAGGGTGGCGAGGACGCCGTGTTGAGGACGGTGGAGTTGGGCGATGTCACCTTCGCTCTTCCCCGGTCGCGATTTCTGACTCAAGGCGTTCCCGCGGGAAACTTCGGCTTCCTCATGACGGGACAGGCGGGTCCGCTCGACTTCAGGAGTGTCTGGGCCCAGCAAACGGGGGACGTGTCGAGTCGAGAATTCCGTTTGAGCGGGGGCCCCGGCCAGGAGAGTTTCGTGCAGGTCGACACGCTCGTCATCGACGACGCGGACTACGTACGCGGCCAGTTCTTCTTTCTCGTCGATCCCACGGAGATCGACGGTTACCCGCACATCGATGTTCTCTCGTTGGATCCGTCGAAGGTGCCCCTGGACGTCGTTCCCGGCCTGGATCCCGTTCAGGTCTATCGATTCGAGACGGACCCCGTGACGCGGCAACAGGTGGACGGGCTCATCCAGGCGGACGGGTTCGCCAGCCGAGACGGGACAACGGTTCAGGAATCCGGCTGGTTTCGATTCCTTCAGCCAGGCGTCGACTATTCGATTGATTCGAGCGGATTGTGGGTGGCGCTGAGGCGACCCCTCGGGCGTGACGAGATGCTGGCCGTGACCTACGTCTCGGCGACGGGCGACACCATCGGCACGTACAATCCGGAGCGAGTCTACAATGCCGGCGGGCGCCCCACGCTCAAGCTGCTGAGGGCGTCGAGCGCCAACCACAGACCGGGCCTGCCCACGTGGGATCAGGAGATGCATCAGGTGTACCGTGTCTCCTCGTCGCCCGACGTCGAACCGTCCTCAGTCGGTCTGTCCATCTCGCTGGGTGAGCTCAGCGCGGGTCGCACCTTCACACGGGATCTCGGCGGGAGGGATTTGACGTACCTGAGGCTCTTCGGGCTGGACGAAGAGGCCCCCGTCGACGCCCTCGACCCGGCGGGACTGCACAGGTGGACCGATGAGTTTCTTCAGGAGCAACCCGTGGTCCCGGGCGTCTTCATCTTCTTCCCGACGCTCCGCCCGTTCCAGGCCCCCCCGCCCGTCCCCGTGCTCAGTCTCACGGAGGTGGAAACGGCGCAGATTCTCGGGTCCGACGGTAATCCCACCATCTACGAAGCGGAGGACCCCTTCCTGCGGGAGACCGGCGGGCTCTACCGCCTGACCATCCCCTTCGAGCTTCAAAGCCGGGGCGTCATCTCTTCCTTTTCGCTGGGTGCGCTGGGCATCCGCGACGAATCGGAAAGGGTATTTCTCGGGGACCGTCTCCTGGTCCGAGACATCGACTACACCATCGACTATACCATCGGGCAGGTGACCCTGACCCAGCCGGAGGTTCTCTTCGCAACGGCCTCCGAGCCGGTTGTCCGCGCCTCGTGGGAGCAGAAGTCGATCTTCCAGGTCACGCCCACCTCCGTCTTCGGATTCAACGGTGGCATCCAGGCCGGTTCTCACGGGGGGTTCAACATTTTGGCTCTCCGCCAGAGCGAGCAGGTGTTGGTCAATCGGCCACAGCTGGGGACCGAGGCGGCCGCCATCACGCTGAGCGGGCTCAGCATGGATTTCGACTTCCCGGCGGGCGGGATCGACCGGTTCCTGGAGAAGATTCCGGGACTGCGTCTGGGGACGGCGTCCAGGGTCGGCCTGGAGGGGGAAGTCGCCCTCTCTCTCCCCAATCCGAACATTCGGGCTGATGCGTTTCTCGACGACTTCGACGCGTCCAATGAGCGCGCACTCTCCCTCGACACGCCCGACTGGGTGCTGGGCAGCGCCCCGGCCTTCCGGGATGGGGCGGAGGCCGTCCTGCCTCTTCCGGTGAGCGAGTCCCGAGCGGCACGTCTCGTTTGGCAGCACACGTGGGTCGTCCGCGGACCCGACCAGGACAGCGTCGGTGTGTTCGCCGGTTTTCTTCCTGAGGTCGATGTCGATCGCCAGATTCACGTCACGGGTAGCCAGGCTCGCGAGTCCGGTATGGTATTGTCGTTCACGCCGAGCGCGGGTGGCGGGACCGAGCCGTCCTGGCGGTCGATTACGAGCAGTCTGAGTACCACCGGAATGGACCTCACCAAGACCGAATCGCTCGAATTCTATGCGGCGGACGGCGACTCGCTCACCCTCGTGATCGACCTGGGCGCAGTCGGCGAGGACGGGATGTTCGTCGATGCCCAGGGTCGAACCGCCGGGGTCAAGCAAAACGGCGCCCCATGGGGGCTGGGGCGGCTCGATCACGAGGCGGACCCGCGGCTCGGGGAAGTGTGGAGCGACGATGCCGACCAGCGAGGCCTTTGGGGAGAGGTGTGCGAGGCCAAGCCCGGCGCCGTCTATAATCTCGGTGACCCGCGGGCGAACTGCACCAGGGGCAACGGCATTCAGGACACTGAGGATCTGGACGGGGACGGTAACTTGGACGGTCTCGAACGATACCTTCGGTTCGTCGTTCGACTGGACGGATCATCCCCCTTCCTGGTACGCAACGAGTCCGAGACCGGGACCGAGTTTCAGCTCTATCGGATTCCGATTCGCGGCGGCGCCGTCACCGAGGTGCCCGGTCCCCTGTCGGAGGCCGACCTGCGAGCGGTGACCCACATGCGCGTGACCGTCGCGGGCCGGGTCGCCGAACGCGTCACGCTGTTTCGGATGCGCTTGGTGGGAGCCCACTGGGTGAAGAGAACCGACTCGGGAGTTCTCGATGGCCTCGTGGGTGATACGGCGAGCTTTCTCGGGCGCGCCGAAGTGGGCCCCGTGAGCGGCGTCACCGAGGGAGACGCCTACCAGGCGCCCCCGGGAGTGATCGAGGAACTGGACGATCCCTCGGCTGCCTTTGGTGGAGTGGGCAGGGAGTTCAACGAGAAGGGACTGAAGCTGGAGTATGAGGGCGTCCAGTCCGGATCCCGAGCAGAGGTCTTCAATCGATTCCCACAGCGTCCGAGGGACTTTCTGCCATATCGGGAACTCAAGCTATGGGCGGTGGCGCGTACAGGGGATTGGGGGGCGGCGGTACCCGTGTCGTTCTTCGTCAAGGTCGGGGAAGACGCCGAGAACTTCTATCTGTATCGGACCCGGCTTCAACCGGTGCCGAATGCGGGAGGCATCAGGCCCGGGGATTGGCTGCCCGAGATCGTCATCGACTTCGACGCGTGGATCGATCTTCGACGCGAAGCGGAGGAGCATCTCATCTTCAACCCGCGCGGAGCCGGCGACCCACCCATCGAACTTTGGGCACAGGATTCGACCTACGCGATCGTACTCAAGGACAGGGCGCGAGCGCCGAACCTCGCGGCGGTCCGAGAACTGTCGATAGGCGTTTGGAACGAGGCTGGGTTCCCGACGACAGGCGAGGTGTGGATCAACGAGATGAGGCTTTCCGCACCGCTCCGGGACGCGGGGATGGCGTCCCATATCGCGTTGGATGTGGAGGCCTCCGACGTCTGGACAACGCACCTGTCGGTCAGCAACCGTGGCGCGCTCTTCAGACAGTTGTCGGAGAATCCCACGTTCCAAGGGGACCGAGTCATCAGCTTCGGGTCGACGTTCAAT
>JBDHFN010000016.1:0-43377 GCA_039590375.1 Gemmatimonadota bacterium | reverse complement strand
GGGCTGCGTTCAGGCGGGTGATGGGATCGGGGGCGGCGTCGGACATGAGCGACAAGATGCGTCTAAGACGTGTGGGGCTGCAAGCGTCTCGCCAGGAGTTGGCGTCGGTCTACGGCTCGGGCCCTCTCCCTACCTGAGCGGAATCCGATTGTCCGGGTCGGGCCGGAAGATCAGGTACTCGATATCGGTCGCGAGAGCACTGAACCAGTGCGGCGTGTGGCCGGGGATGATGATCACGTCCCCCTTGGTGACTTGACGGGAAACACCCCCCTCGATTCCCGAGCCCCGGAGACTGGTGCCGGTGGGCGCGCGGGTCTCGTCGATGAGCGTGCCCCCCGTGACGAGAGTCGCAACACCCTCGAGCATGTAGTAGATCTCCGTGGTGTTCACCGGGTGGAGGTTGGCGCCGCCCGGAAACTCCTGCGGACGGAACACGCCGTAGACCCCGACGCGGTAGTCGCCGGTCACCTCGACCGTACGAATGGGCCGGTCGCTGACCGCGTCGCGCGGCAGCGCATTGATGAACTTCTGGATTTCGGCCGATGTCACGTCGGTCGCGACCGGGGCTTCCTGGGCCGCGATCGGAGGAGCCATGAAGACCATGAGCGTAGCGAGCAATGGGAGCAGCGCGAGGACGACTCTGGGGAGGACGATCTTGAGCATTGTGGCTCCTCGGTAGGAACGAGCGCTAACGAAGGGCGGCCAAGAGAAAGCCGGAATACCAACCTCTAGCTTCGCGAAGTTCCCGCGGGCGGACCACTGGGCGCAGCGGGATCTGAACCATCAATTCCCCATCAGCTCGCGAAGCTCCTCGAACCAGTTGACCACGACGGTCACACCGGTCGGCTCATCCGTCGAATCGACGTCCACGAATTGAGCTACGAGAGCCCGGCCGGACACGGGATCGAAGTCCCACGTCTGCCCGCCGATATTCGGCACGATCCAGGCAACCTCCACCGCCTCGACGGACAAGGAGGGCTCGGTCCGGAGGCGGGCGGCGAAGATCGTGTCGGCCTTTTGGTAGAAGAGCGTCGTACCGTCTGCGTTCCAGAATGGGTGATCACCACCCCCTGTCGTGACCCGCCGCTGCCCTCCGGGCTCGGGGAAGCTCCGTATGTACACATCGGGCTCCCCGGCCTCGTTCGACACATATGCGGCCAGCCGCCCGTCTGGAGAGATTTCCACGTTGGCCTCGCCGTAGTCGGCCGTCAGATACGGCTGAGGTGTGCCATCGGTGGCGGACGCGTCGACCGTGTAAAGGTCACCGGCCGCGGAGAACACGATCAACCCGCTCTTCGTCCACGCCTCGGTGTGCTCGTCGCCCGGCATCGTGACGACGCGCCGCGGTGCCCCATCGCCGTTCGCCGGCCTCACGTAGATGTCCTCCGCTGCGGCCCCTGCCTCGAGTTGCACGGAGTACGCCAGCTCGGTGCCATCCGGGGACCATACAGGTTGGTGCTCCCCACCGTCGAAGGTGACTTGGTTCGTCGTACCCAGGACGAGGTCATGCGTGAAGACCGTCCGGAGCGAGGTTCGATTGGTCCCCTCGTTGAAGGCGATCGAATTACCATCCGGGGAGAACTGGAAAAACGATAAGACGCGTGGCTCGACGCGAACCGGCTCGACCGATCCGTCGGGCGACAGTAAAATGAACCGTTGATCCGACTCGAGCGGATTGCCGCCTCCCCCGTAGAGCAGGGTTCCGTTTCGGGCCACTGAGTAGTTGGCGTTCACCCCGGTCACACTCACTTGATTCACCACAGGCACACGCCCTCCCTGTACTTCGCGTGTGTCCAGATCAAAAGCGACAGCGAAGAGCCCGCCGGCGGGATGGGCGAAAAGAATGTGGCCGGTCGGCACATACACCGGCTCGGTTCCCTCGGAGACGAGATCCGTCGATCGGCTGGTGGCGAGGTCGAAGAGCCTGATCGCGCCCTGATCCTCGTAGAGGATGCCTCGGCCGTCGGGCAGGAGGTGAGGGTGCAGTCCGGTGACATCGAGTTCGATCAACTCTCCTCCGTCCTCGGAGATCATGCGAAGCCCTCCCAAGGCGGCGAACACAATCGATCCGCTCTCGCCCCAGTGCAGGTTCGGGTCGCTTCCGGTCACGACGGTAGCGAGCGTGACGGGTGAGCTGCCGGAGACGGCCATCTTGCGAATTGCCCCTCCCTGGACATACGCCACCCACTCCCCGTCCGGCGAGAACGTCACCTCCTGGACTCCCTCGGTGCCTGACAGAGCGGTGAAGCCCTCCTGGGCGGAGCCCCGCACGTAGACCGGCCCGTCCGTAGGTACGGCGAAGCGTGTCCCGTCCGGGGATATGGTGACCTGGTTCGCCAGGGGTTGGGGGACTGCACCCAAGTCGAGCGCGAGCGCGAGCGGCGTGGGGGCGTCGGGGGAAGCGTCCGGGCGGAGCCACCCGAAGGCTGCGAGGATTCCAAACACGCCGGCCGCCACCGCGAGGGCGAGTGTCGATCGGTTCCTCCCCGCCGCGGAGGCCGCAGCAGACGCTGCGGCCGTAGAGGCCCGCTCGTCCGTGAAGCCAGGATCCGCTAGCGCCGTCGCGAACTGCCGGGCGCCCCTGAACCGATCCGCCGGCACCTTTTCGAGCGCCTTTCTGATGGCCGCATCCACGTTGGCCGGAACCGATGCACGCTGTTCGCTCGCGGAAGAAAGCGCGCCGGCGATGATCTTGCCGAGGATCGCTTGCGGAGTGCCGGCCGTGTACGGTGGCTCACCGACGAGCATCTCGTATAGCACACAAGCCGCCGCATAGACGTCGGTGGCCGCCCCCACGCCCACATCACCGGTCGCCTGCTCCGGACTCATGTAGTACGGGGTCCCGAGGCTCAGACCGGTTTCGGTCAGGCGGCCACCACCCGCGGCTCCCACCGCCAAGGCGATCCCAAAGTCCGAGATGACCGGCTTGCCGTCCTGCAGCAGGATGTTGGCGGGCTTGATGTCGCGGTGCACGACCCCCTGCCGGTGCGCGTAGTCCAGCGCCTCGGCCACGGAAATCGTGATCGCGACTGCCTCGTCCACAGGAAGCTGACGCTCCCGGTCCAGCCTCTCCCTCAAGCTCTCCCCGTCCAAAAAGGGCATCACGTAGAAAAGGAAGCTGTCGGCCTCGCCCGAATCGTGGAGGGGCAGGATATGCGGGTGAGTCAGGTTCGCGGTGGTAGTGATTTCCGCCAGGAACCGCTCGGCTCCCACTACCGCTGCGAGTTCCGGCTTCAAGACCTTGAGCGCGACTTTGCGCTGGTGCTTGAGGTCGTCGGCTAGGTAGACCGTCGCCATGCCGCCCTCGCCTAATTCACGCTCGATGGCGTAGCGGCCTTCTAAGGCTGCGTTTAGGCGAGGGACGGCATCGGACATAAGCGACAAGATGCGTCTAAGACGTGTGGGGCGGCAAGCATCTGTGGGCCCCTCTCCCTACCTGAGCGGGATCCGGTTTTCCGGGTCGGGCCGGAAAATCAGATACTCGATGTCGGTCGCGAGCGCGCTGAACCAGTGCGGCGTGTGGCCAGGGATGATGATCACATCCCCCTTGGTGACCTGACGGGAAACACCCCCCTCGATGCCCGAGCCCCGGAGACTGGTGCCGGTGGGCGCGGGAGTCTCGTCGATGAGCCTGCCCCCTGTGACCAGTGTCGCTACCCCCTCGAGCATGTAGTAGATCTCGGTCGTGTTCACCGGGTGGAGGTTGGCGCCGCCCGGAAATTCCTGTGGGCGGAACACGCCGTAGACCCCGACGCGGTAGTCGCCAGTCACCTCGACCGTGCGAATGGGCCGGTCGCTGACCACGTCGCGCGGAAGCGCGTTGATGAACTTCTGGATTTCGGCCGACGTCACGTCGGTCGCCTGTGGGGATTCCTGGGCCGCGACCGGCGGGGCCATGAAGACCATGAGCATCGCGAGCGACGCGAAGACGACTCTGGGGAGGAAAACCTCGAGCATGATGGCTCCTTGGTCGGAAGAACTGCCGGGAAAAGGCTCCTTTAGGGCCGGGATAACGTACGGAGGTAGCCCGCGACCAGCCAACAGCCGACCCGAGGTGTCTTTGGGCTGGCTTCTAGCCGTCCTCGGCTCGAAGCTGCTCGGCGGCGGTAAAGAACGTTCTCCGATAGCCGAGCACCACGATGACCGCCGCGAGGGCCACGGCGGACCCGAGCATGAACATCACCACGATCTGGTACCGAATCGCGACCAGCGGATCGGACCCCGCGATGATCTGCCCGGTCATCATCCCGGGGAGGGACACGATTCCCACGACCATGAGACTGTTCACCGTGGGGATCATCGAAGCCCGAAGAGCCCTTCGGACCGGTTCCCGAGCCGCGCGCACCGAGTTTGCGCCCAGCGCCAGATAGGCCTCGATCTCCGGGCGCCGCGTCTCCATCTCGCCTCGCAGCCGATCGGCCGCCAGGGCAGCCGCGTTCATGGCGTTGCCCAGGATCATGCCGAACAGGGGGATGAGATACCTCGGGTTGTACCAGGGCTCGACGTGCACGACCATCACACTGACGTAGATCAGCGTCAGCCCCGAACCCAGGAGAAGCGCTGCTCCGGTTATGCCGAACAGCCCCGCCGGCCTCGAATCCTGTCGGTCCACCGCCGCCTTGCTCGCCACAGCCAGCATCAGGAGAAGGGCCCCGACGACCAGGTACCACCGATCGATCGCGAAGATGTAGACCAGGAGGTACCCGACCAGCGTGAGCTGAAGGACCGTGCGGATCGCGCCGACGGCGAAGCTCCGGGCGAGCCCGGTTCGATGCCAACGGGAGACTCCGATCGAGATCAGCACCAGACCGACGGACACGGTGAGGTCGATCCAAGTGAGATCGAGGATGGGCTGCTCTAGAATGTCGAGGCCTTGCATTCAGCCGCTCCGCTCAAACGAAGTCATTATGAACCCGCTGCATCGGGGTCCGGAAGCACACTCAGAACTCTCTCGGCATCGCCCGAGTCGATCACACGTCCCTCCCGAAGGACCACGGCGTGCTGCGCATAGTCTTTGGCCGCCGCGACTCGATGCGTCGCCACGATGATGGTCAGTCGGCGCTCCCGGGACAGCCTCTGAATCGTTTTCATCAGAGAACTTGAGGTCTCGGGATCGAGGGCCGACGTGGGCTCGTCCAGCAGGAGAACTTCCGGTGAGGTCATCAGGGCCCGTGCTAAGTTCACCCGCTGTTGCTGTCCCACCGACAGCTCGCTACCGGGGCGTGCGAGCAGGGATGGCTCGAGCTCGGCGAGTTGCATGACCTCGTTGGCTTGCTGAGCGAAGCGACCGTCCTGAACGCCGGCGAGCTCGGCCGCCACCGCCAGGTTGTCCGAAACGGTTCCCGAAAACATCACGGGTGTCTGGAAGACGAGCGCCACCCGCTGTCGAAGCTCCGTCACCGAGTACTCGCCGATCGGACGACCGTCGTGGAGTATGTCTCCCCGCACCGGATCGTCGAGCCGGTTGAGGAGCCTGAGAAGAGACGTCTTGCCGCCGCCGGAGGGCCCACACAGGACCGTAATCAGATGGCGAGGGATCGTGATGTCGACGTCCTGAAGCACGGTACGTCCGGCCCGTGCCTGGCCGACGCCACGAAGCTCAAAGGAGGGCGTGTCTGCGCTCGACTCCAAGTGTTCGTGCCCTCCCGTTGTCTAGCCTCGTCACCCGGTTCGCCCCAGTCGACTCAGCGCACGTGCCCCGCTCCCTCGACCACGAACCGCTGCGAGGTCAACTCCTCCAGGCCCATCGGCCCATAGGCGTGCACGCGGGACGTGCTGATCCCGATTTCTGCGCCCATTCCGAGCTGGAATCCGTCGTTGAAGCGTGTCGATGCGTTCACCAACGTGCACGACGACTGGACCCGTTGGGTGAAGGCCGCGGCCGTCTCCGTGTTCTCGGTGACGATCGTATCGGTGTGATCCGAGCCGAAGCGGCTGATGTGGTCGATGGCCGCGTCCATGTCGGGAACGACCTTCACGGCCACGATCATATCGAGGAACTCGCGGCCCCAGTCGTCCTCCGTGGCGGCGGTCACATCCGGCGCGATGGCACGCACGGCATCGTCTCCTCGGACCTCGACGCCGGCCGCCTCGTAGCCGGCGACGAGATCGGGCACGAACGTGGCCGCCACGTCCTCATGGACCAGCACTGCCTCGGTCGCGTTGCAGGTGGCCGGCGCCGACGTCTTGCCCGTGATCGAAATCTCCAGGGCCTGCTCGAGATTCGCGTCCGCGTCGACGTACACGTGGCAGACGCCATGGAAGTGCTGCACGGTCGGGATGGAGGAGTTTTCGCTCACGTACCGGATGAGCGACTCGCCGCCGCGCGGGATGACCAGATCGATACAGTCGTTGAAGGTGAGCAGCTCGGCGACGGCCTCTCGTCCCCCGGAGCCCACCAGCACGAGCGCCTCCTCAGGCAGACCGTGCTCGCGGAGCGTGGCGTGGATCACTTCGGCGAGCGCCTCGTTGCTCGCTTGCGCCTCTTTCCCGCCCTTGAGGATGCAGGCGTTACCGGACTTGAAGCAGAGGGAGAAGGCGTCGATCGTCACGTTGGGGCGCGATTCGTAGATCATCATCACCACGCCGAGCGGGCAGCGTACCCGCTGGATGTGGAGCCCGTTTTCGAGTGTCTGGTCCCGTGTGACCTGCGCGACCGGGTCCTCGAGATCCGCGACCTGCCGCAGGCCCTCGGCCATCTGCCCGAGACTCTCGGACGTGATGCCGAGCCGCTTGAGCTTTGGGGTCGACAGGCCGTCCTCTTCAGCACGCGCGAGGTCCACGGCGTTGGCGCGCAGGATGTCGTCCTCGGCGGCCACGAGCGCCGCAGCCAGATCACGCAGATAGTCGTTCTTCTGTTCTGTGGTGAGCGTCGCCACATGCCGTGCGGCGTCGCGTGCGGCCTCGGCGGCCCTCCGTACGTCACTCGACACCTCTCTCATTGCCTCACTCATCCCTGTCCTCCCCATCGTCGGAGCCCCCATCACCGGGGCTCTCTCCATTGTCGTTCCTCACGTCGAGCAAAACCAGATCCTCTCGATGCACGATCTCCTCCACGTACTTGTATCCGAGCACCTCCAGGAACTCGTCACTCTGCCGTCCCTTCATGCGCTGAATCTCCGAGGCGGGGTACGATACGAGCCCCACCGCGAACGGTTGCCTCGTCCCATCCAGCAGATCGACCCGCGCACCGATCCCGAACTCGCCCTGGACCTCGAGGATGCCGGCGGGCAGCAGGCTGGCTCCGCGCTCGATGAGCGCATGCTTGGCGCCGTCGTCCACGACGATAGAACCCCGGGAGCGTGTCCGTATGGCGATCCAACGCTTTCGCTCGGTGAGGCGCTTTGTGCCCGTCACGAAGTGCGATCCGACCTCGTCGCCGTTCACGACGCGCGTCAGGAGTCCTGGCTCCGTACCCGAGGCGATGACCGTAGGGACTCCCCAGTCACTTGCCAATCTCGCCGCGCGGACTTTGGCTCTCATCCCTCCAACCCCGGTCTCACTCTGATCGTCGGTGATGTGGCTGTCGATCTCGGAATCCACCTCAATCGTGTGGATGACCTCCCCGAGCCCTTCGGCATCGTCGGTGACCGTCTTCCCGTCATCGCCGAACCGAAGTACGCCGGCGACCGTACTCAGAATCACGAGCAGATCCGCCGTGATCAGGCTCGTCACGAGTGCCGCGAGATGATCGTTGTCCCCAATCTTCGCTTCATCATCGGCGAGCGGGTCGTTCTCGTTGATGATGGGCAGGATGCCCCGCGACAGGAGTTCCTGCAGCGTGTGCCTGGCACTCAGGAACCGGCGCCGATCCTCGATGTCCTCCTGCATCATGAGAAGCTGCGCCACGACGGTGTCGCACTTTTCGAACTCGTACGCGAACATCGTCATGAGCTGATACTGCCCCACCGCTGCGGAGGCCTGTCGCTCGACGACCGACGTCGGGGGCTGATCCCGTCCCATGCCCAGGTATCCTGCCGCCACGGCGCCCGACACGACCAGGACGACCTCGAGGCCAGTGTCGCGCAGCGCCGTGACGTCCTTGGCGATCCGCTCGATGACGAGCGGATCGAGACGTCCCGCGGGCGCGATGATGCCGCTCCCGACCTTGACCACGACCCGGCGGAGCTCGCCGAAGTCCCGGCTCACTTCACCAAAGTCCTGGCCCGTTCCCGAGTCCGGGGCGTTCGTCACCCCGCGTCCCCTTCATCGAACAGCTCAGCGGCTATTTGAGCCGAAAGAACGAAGCCCTTGATCATCGCCGAGCTGAAGCCCTGATGCTCCATCTCGTTGAGTCCCGCGATGGTGCAGCCACGGGGGGTCGTGACGCGGTCGATTTCCGACTCCGGGTGATGGTTGTCGCGCAGGGCGAGCGAAGCCGCGCCCCTCGCGGTCTGCGCCGCCAGAAGGAGCGCGTCTTCGGGGTGGAAGCCGATCTCGATTCCGCCTTGGGAGGCGGCCCGCACCGATCGGAGGAAGAACGCCACGCCGCAGGCGCACAATGCCGTGGCCCCGACCATCATCTCGTCCTCGATGCGGAGCGTGATTCCCACGCCTCTGAATAGGGTTTCCGCTTCTTCGAGAGCATCCATCGAGTCGGAATCGGCCGCCAGGCAGGTCATGGACTCCCCGATCGAAACCGCCGTGTTCGGCATGGCCCGCACGACTTGAGTGGGGGCCGGGATCATGTGCCGCAACTGGTCCACGGTCACGCCGGAGACCACCGAGATCACCTTGTGGCGGTCAGGGTCGATAGCGTCCCGGATCTCGTCAAGTAGGTCCGTGATCTGCTGCGGCTGAACCGCCAACAGAACGGTACTCGCCCCCTGGATGGCCTCGACATTATCGCGCCCGACGGGGAATCCCTCCTCGGCCAGCGCCTCCAAGCCGGGCGGATGCAGCGAAGTGACGTGGATCTGCTCAGGCCGCAGCGTCCCGCTGCGTACCAATCCGCGCGCAAGGGCTTGGCCCAGGTTCCCGCCGCCCAGAATGGCCAGGCTGACGGACGATGATTCGGCTGCTTTTTTTGCGGACATCGGAAACCTCTCAGAAACAAAAAAACCGGCTCCTGGAATGGGGGCCGGCGAACGTCAGATCTCGGGGGCGGAGGGTGGCTCTATCGAATTCCCCCACGCAAGACAGGACGCGCCCGCTCCCTAGGAAGTGGACGGCTCGTTCGCGGTCGGCGTCGCGGTCGTGCGTCGTGGTTCACGGTCGGTCCGGTCGAAATGGTCAAAAAGATGTCTAAGTGATCCAAAACATCAGGTGATCCACGATAGCGAAGCTGGGTGGCATGTCAACATTCCAGCGCCCCGCGTGTTCTCCCATCATCCATCGACGTCGGTGATCTCCGGTGCGTGGTTGTTCCCGCCCAGACTCGATCTTCTATATGGTTGTTGTAGTGACTACCAGTGACTACCTTTTGGTTATGAAGGCCGTCGGTGTGAAGAAGCTGAAAGCCAAGCTTTCCGAGTATTTACGCGCGGTTAGGTCAGGGGAGACCCTCCTGGTAACCGATCGCGACGAGGTCATCGCCGAGATCCGTCCGGTGTCCGGGCGCCTTCCACCACGCGACGACATCGAGGACGTCCTCGAGGGCCTGGCGCAAGCGGGCGAGCTTCAGCGGGCGCGGACCCCGAAGATCGATTGGACCTGGCAAGCGTGCGGGCTCGGGCTGCCGGAGGGCACCGCGGCCGAACTGCTCGATGAATTGCGGCGCGATTGGTCCTCCGACGACTCATGAGCGATTCATGACGGTGCCCCTCTATCTCGACACATCCGTGGTGCTCCGTGCGCTTCTCGAGGCGGGGACGAGCCCGCAGGTCGAGGAGCGCATCAAGAATGCCACGCTGCTCGTCACGTCTCGGCTGTCGCTCGTTGAGGCGGCCCGGGCCGTCCTTCGGGTGCGTACGCAGGGGCTTGTGAGCGAGCAGGCTCTCGCGGATGCGACCAGAGAGTTGGACACGCTTTGGGCGCGCTGCAACGTGTGGGGACTCACCACTCAGGTGTGCGAGCTTGCCGAGCGGGTCGCTCCCACGAAGCCGCTCCGGACTTTGGACTCGCTCCATCTGGCGACCTATCTCCTGGCCCGCAGGCATGTCGAGGGGCTCGAACTACTGACCGCAGACCGGCGTCTCGCGGAGGCCGCGGGCGAGCCCTGAGTCGATGGGGCGCTTCGACGTTCCCGCGGGAACGCCTATGTCGCGTTCGACCACAGCGTCGCCCGACTTGCGGTATCGCTTGCAACCGCCCCCAAGATGGGCGCATGTTGTCCGCCATGGCTGACACCGTCACCCGCCTCAATGCGGCCCTGGAAGGCCGCTACGCCATCGAGCGTGAGCTCGGTGAGGGCGGGATGGCTACGGTCTACCTGGCCAACGACCTCAAGCACGAGCGCAAAGTCGCGCTGAAGGTCCTGAAGCCCGAGCTGGCTGCCGTGGTCGGCGCCGAGCGCTTCCTGGCCGAGATCAAGGTCACGGCCAACCTCCAGCACCCGCACATCCTGCCACTCCACGACTCGGGCGAGGCCGACAGCTTCCTGTTCTACGTCATGCCCTACGTGGAGGGCGAGACCCTACAGGCCCGCATCGACCGCGACAAGCAGCTTCCGGTGGACGAGGCGGTGCGAATCGCCACGGCCGTAGCCGGCGCACTTCAGACTGCCCACGAGCAGGGCATCATCCATCGCGACATCAAGCCCGCCAACATCCTGTTGAGCCGCGGCGAGCCGCTCATCGCCGACTTTGGGATCGCGCTTGCCGTCGGCGCGGCCGGAGGCGCCCGTCTTACGGAGACGGGCCTCAGCGTGGGAACCCCGTTCTACATGAGCCCGGAGCAGGCGACGGGCGATCAGGTCGTAGGTGCATCCACGGATACGTACGCCCTGGGGTCCGTTCTGTACGAGATGCTGGTCGGGGATCCGCCGTACTCGGGGAGTACGGCGCAAGCGGTGTTGGGCAAGATCATCGCGGGCGAGCCCGTGTCAGCGGTCAAGCATCGCCCGGCGATCCCGGCCAACGTGGACGCGGCGGTCCGGAAGGCGCTGGAGAAGCTACCGGCAGACCGTTTCGGTTCCGCACAGGAGTTCGTGAGGGCGCTGGGGGATGAGCATTTCCGGTACGGTGAGCTGGCCACCGTGGGTGCGGGTGTCGGTGTAGGTCTGTGGAAGCGTCTGACCTTGGTGGGTTGGAGCCTCGCTGCTGTGGCCACACTGGCGCTCGGCTGGTCGGCGCTCCGACCGGAGCCTCCCAGGGGAGTCGAGCGCTTTTCTCCCCTGGTGGGCTTCCAGGCCGGCGAGCCGGCGAACCTCCTGCCGGACGGCTCGGGGATGGCGTTCCGACAGATCGACCAGGCTGGACCGAGGCTTTGGTTGCGGCGGTGGGACAACCTCAGCCCGTTACTCATCCCCGGGACCGAGGGCGTAAGCGTGAACCACGGACCTGAATTCTCACCGGATGGGCAGGAAGTGGCCTTCCGGGTGACGGCGGGGAACCTGCTGAAGGTTGCGCCGTTGTTCGGCGGTGTGATCCGCACGTTGACCGACGATGCTATTTGCTGCCAACGCTGGGGGAGCGACGGGTTCATCTACTACAGGTCGGTGGCCGGTAACATCAACCGCGTGCCGGCTGCGGGCGGAGCAGTCGAGTCCGTCACGCAACTCGACGGCGATCTTGCCGACCCTCATGGTGACTTCCAGGTACTGCCCGATCGTGATCTGGGCGTCTTCATGGCCTTTGGTCCCCCGCCGCGAATCGTGGCCCAACGCCTCTCCACGGGCGAACGAAGGGTCCTGGTGCCGGGAATGAAGCCGTTCGTGACGCCGACGGGACGCCTGCTGTTCGCATCGTTGGAGGGGCAGATCATGGCCGCGACCCTCGATGCCGAGGCCATGGAGCTGACGAGCCCTCCGGCACCCATCGTCGAAGGCGTTGCCATCAATGCCTCCCCTTATCCCCTGTACACTGTGTCCGAGTCCGGGGAGCTGTTGTACCAGACCGGTAGTGTCCAAACGGGCGCTGAGTTCGTCTGGGTCACACGCTCGGGTCAAGCGACACCTGTCGATGAAGGGTGGAGCTTCCAACCGGGTGGGGCGAACGCCGCGTGGAGCCTGTCCCCGGACGGAACGCGGTTGGCGGTGCGGGCGATGACCAACGGGAACCTGGACATCTGGATCAAGGAGTTGGACGACGGACCGTTGTCACGGCTCACCTTCGACGAGACGGAGGACTGGTCGCCCCACTGGACGCCCGACGGCGAGACGATGACGTTTACGTCGTTTCGGGGGGGCGACAGAGACGTGTGGACCAAGCGGGCCGACGGCACGGGAGAAGCGCAGCTGCTCTACGACGGCGAGGCCAGCATCATCGAGGGTTTTTGGGATCCGGATGGAGAGTGGTTGGTGCTCCGTGCCGGAGCGAACCTTGGCGGGCAGGCGAACACTCGAGACATCTTGGCTCTACGACCGGGGGTGGATAGCGTGCCGTTGCCGCTTCTGGCAGAGGAGTACGACGAAGTAGAGCCGGCGTTGTCACCGGATGGGCGCTGGCTCGCGTACATCTCCAACGAAACCGGTAGCTACGAGGTATACGTGCGACCGTTCCCGGACGTGAGCACAGGCAAGTGGCAGGTCTCGACCGAGGGAGGGATCATGCCCGTGTGGGCGCATAGCGGGCTCGAGCTGTTCTTCATGGACGACAGTCGGGACTTGATAGCGGCCGAGTTCGATGCGGGCTCCTCGGGGTCCCCGGTCGGGGAAAAAGAGACGCTGTTCACCCTTCCGCCCAGATACTTCGTTTCCCCCGCCAACACCGTCTACGGCATCGCCCCGGACGACCAGCGATTCCTGATGGCGCGACCCTACCAGGGTAGTGCCGAAGAATCGTTTGTCTCCGAACTCATCCTGGTGCAGAACTTCTTCGAGGAGCTGGAGCAGCGGGTGGGGAACTGATGGATCATGGCCATGACTGATGCTGTCGCCCGGCTGAACGCAGCCCTCGAGGGCCGCTATGCCATCGAGCGTGAGCTCGGTGAGGGCGGGATGGCCACCGTGTACCTGGCCGACGACCTCAAGCACGAGCGCAAAGTGGCCCTCAAGGTCCTCAAGCCCGAGCTGGCTGCCGTCGTCGGCGCCGAGCGCTTCCTCGCCGAGATCAAGACGACGGCAAATCTCCAGCACCCGAACATCCTGCCGCTCTTCGACTCCGGTGAGGCGGAGGGGCTCGTCTACTACGTGATGCCCTTTGTTGAAGGGGAGAGTCTCCAGGAGCGCATCGACCGCGAGAAGCAGCTGCCGGTGGATGAGGCCGTGCGGATCGCGACTGACGTGGCGGAGGCGCTCCAGGCGGCGCACGAACAGGGCATCGTCCACCGAGACATCAAGCCGGCGAACATCCTGGTCAGCCGAGGCAAGCCGCTCATCGCCGATTTCGGCATCGCGCTGGCCATCAGCGCGGCGGGCGGGGGTGCACGCCTGACCGAGACCGGCCTCAGCGTGGGCACGCCGTTCTACATGAGCCCGGAGCAGGCGACGGGCGATCAGGTCGTGGGGACCTCCACCGACACGTACGCGCTCGGGTCCGTGCTGTACGAGATGCTGGTAGGCGACCCGCCGTACCCCGGCAGCACGGCCCAGGCCGTGTTGGGCAAGATCATCGCGGGGGAGCCGGTGTCCGCGGCCAAGCAACGTCCCTCGGTGCCGCCGAACGTGGACGCGACGGTCCGTCGCGCGTTGGAGAAGCTACCCGCAGATCGCTTCACCTCGGCACAGGACTTCGCGAACGCGCTGGGCGACGAACACTTCCGGTATGGTGAGGCCGCGGCGGGCGTAGCCCTGGCTGGCGCGGTGGGCCCTTGGAAACGGGCGAGCATGGGCCTCGCGATACTGGCCACCGTGACCAGCCTGATCGCTGGTTGGGCGCTACTGCGCCCCGTGCCGCCATCGCCGGTGGAGCGGTTCGCGTCGCCGTTCGGGAACGCCGATCAGCCCGGCGCTGCGGGTGTCTACGCCTTCAATCTCTCGCCTGACGGTTCGAAGCTCGTCTTTCGGGGAGCCAGTGAGGGGGGCGGCGGCAATCAACTCTGGGTCCGGCAGTGGAACGACCTCGATCCCTTACCCGTGCGAGGTACCGAAAGCGGGTCCCAGCCGGCGGTATCCCCCGACGGTGAGCGCCTCGCGTTCATGCAAGGTGGCCAGATCCGTGTTCTTTCCTTCGAAGGCGGCCCGGTAATTACCCTGGGGCCCGGTCTCTTCCCGCGATGGGGGCCCGACGGCTATATCTACGCGGAGGGTGATTCCGGAGCAGTCCGCATGCCGGCTACGGGAGGCCCCGTCGAGCAGGTGACACGAGCGGTTGAGGGTGAGCCTTTTAACCGCGTGGGCGACTTTCTTCCGGGTGGTGATGGCGCGCTGCTGATGGTCGACGGGGGTGGTATCACCCCCGAGATTCGAGCGCTGAACCTGCGTTCGGGGGAGACCCGTTCGCTCACTGCCGGCGAATTCCCCCGTTACGTCGAATCGGGTCACCTCGTCTACACATTCGAGGGTGTTCTGATGGCCGCCCGCTTCGACCCGGGCGCGATGGAGCTTCTGGATTCGCCGGTGGCACTCGTAGACGGAGTGAGCGCCTTCACCATCTCCGATGACGGCAAGCTCTTCTATTCCAGGGGGCAGACAGGGCTGAGTGAGTTCGTCTGGATGACCCGCTCTGGCCAAGCGACTCCGGTTGATCCCGGATGGAGCTTCGACTCGGGTGGGGGGAACAGCGCGTGGAGTCTTTCCCCGGACGGCGCGCGGTTGGCCTTTAGAGCACAGGCCGACGACAACGATGACATCTGGATCAAGGATTTGGACGACGGACCGTTGTCACGGCTCACCTTCGACGAGGGGGAGGATTGGTCGCCTCACTGGTCGCCCGACGGCGACATGTTGACGTTCGTGTCGAATCGCGCGGGAGGCGGAGACGACAGGGACGTATGGACCAAGAGGGCGGACGGCACGGGGGAGGCGGAGCTGCTGTATGACCACGAGGGCCTCATCGTCGAGGGTTTTTGGGGTCCTGATGGAGAGTGGCTTGTGCTGCGCGGCGGAGCCGCGACTGCTGCGATGAACACTCGTGACATCCTGGCGTTGCGTCCGGGGGTGGACAGCATTGCACTGCCGCTGCTGGCGGCGGAATACGACGAACAAGAGCCGGCGCTGTCACCGGACGGGCGGTGGCTCGCGTACATCTCCAATGAAGCGGGTTCGAGTGGCTTCGAGGTGTTCGTGCGACCGTTCCCGGACATGAACGCGGGCAGGTGGCAGGTCTCGACGGACGGAGGAGTGATGCCGGTGTGGGCACACAGCGGGCGCGAGCTGTTCTTCTTGGATAGCAATAGGGCACTGATAGCAGCCCAGGTCGATACGGACTCAGGGTTCCAAGTTGGGGAGAAGGAGACCCTGTTCACGTTTCCGACGGGGTCCCGAATCTCCACGACCAACACGCTCTACGGCGTCGCTCCGGACGACCAGAGATTCTTGATGGCCCGCGACTACGGAGGCGAGTCCCAGGAGAGCTCTGAGTCGCGGTTCGTTCTGGTGAACAACTTCTTCGAGGAGTTGCGGGAGCGGGTGGGGAACTAGGTGGGTAATCGACCGAACGACTCGGAAGAGGTCTGACCCGACGACCGTTTTAGGGGAGTGGACCCAACACCGCCCACCCCGGCATCACCCCCGACTCGATCCCGAAGATCGCCGTCCCCAAGAGCATAAACGCCACCGTGATCACCAACGCCCCGACCAGGTTCAAAACGAGCCCGATCCTGGCCATCTCGGGAATCCGCACCCGGTCGCTTCCGAAGACGATGGCGTTGGGCGGCGTGGCCACCGGCATCATGAACGCGCACGACGCGGACAGGGTCGCGGGGATCATCACCAAAAGCGGATGCACGTTCGTAGCGACCGCCACCGAGGCCAGGATCGGAAGGATCATCTCCGTGGTGGCCGTATTCGACGTCAATTCCGTGAGGAAGGTGATCGACAGGCAGACCACGAGAATCAGCACGAAGGGGGGCACCCCCGCGAGGCCCGCGAAGGCGTTGCCGATCAGGATGGACAGCCCCGTGACCTGGAATCCGTAGGCGAGCGCGAATCCGCCCCCGAAGAGGAGCACGATGTTCCATGGCAGGCGCGGGATGATGTCCCGGCCTGCCAGGGTCGGGGCGGGTGCGTCCTCCGAGCGGGTCGGGATCAAGAACAGAATCCCGGCCATGGCGATGGCGACGGTTCCGTCGTCGATCAACTCGGGAAACGGAAGCAGCTGCGACCAGCCTGGTATGGTGAGGATGCCGAGTTGAAGCGGCAGCCGGAACACCCACAGAACCGCGGTGAGCCCGAAGACGACGAGCACGGCCTTCTCCTCGTAGGCCACGGGTCCGAGCGCCTTCGTCTGCTCCTCCACAACGCTCTGGTCCACCGTGACGTGCTCGGGCACGCGGAAGAAGACCCTGGTGATGAGCAGCCAAGCGATCACCAACAGCACGATCGAAATGGGCAGCGCCATCACCATCCATTGGCCGAATACCAGCGGCGGCGCGTCGGGGAACGTGATCTCGAAGATCCGTGCCAGCGAGAGGTTGGGGGGCGTTCCGACCAGCGTCGCGATCCCTCCGACGGAGCACGCGTACGCGATGCCGAGCATGACGCCCACCGAGAACGCGTGCGTGTCCTCCTCTCCGAAGTCCTTCTCCATCTCCAGGATGATGGCGAGCCCGATGGGCACCATCATGATGGCCGTGGCCGTGTTGGACACCCACATGGACAGGAACGCGGCGGCCACCATGAAGCCCAGCACGATGCGGGAGGGCCCGCCGCCGATGGTCCGGATGATCTTGAGCGCGATCCGGCGGTGCAGATTCCACTTCTCCATGGTCAGGGCGATCATGAAGCCGCCCAGAAACAGCACGATCGTGCTGTTGAAGTAGATCGGCGCGGTGGCTCCGCCGCGCTCGATCCCGAGCAGGGGATAGAGCACGAGGGGCAGGAGCGCGGTGGCGAATAGCGGAATCGCCTCGGTGATCCACCAGGTGGCCATCAAGGCGGCCACGGCGGCCATGCGCGTGACGGCCGGGTTGCCGGGCTCCAGGTCGAGGAAGTTGATCAGGACGAATAGGACCGGCCCCAGTGCGAGGCCGACCCGCTGCATCGTGCCCTTTTGCTTCTGCTGGTCCGTCATGCGCCTAGTACCGGACCTCCATTGCCCTCAACGCATCGATCCGGCCAGGCCCCTCAGCGTCGCGGCGAGCGAACGCAAACGACTCCGATCCGTCGGCCGCTCACCCGCGACGGAGACCCGTGAGTCGGTGTCCAGGTCGAGTGCTGTCTGCTCCAGCTGTGTCCGCACTTCGGCCCGTTCTGCTGCACCCCCGACCCCCTCGATCCGGTCCAGCGCGCCCGAAACGCTGACGGCACGATCGGCTCGAATCGAGTTGTTCCTCATCAGCTGGTCGAGGTAGGCCCGCGCCACCGCCACCGTCGGCTCCCAGACGATCTTCGGCTGGTGCTGAGCGTTGAACTCGGTCATGCGTATCTGGGCGGCCGCGTCGATTTCGTTCTGGCTCAGGTGCTGACTGGGGACGAGCCGGAAGACGTCGAAGCCCCTGGACAGCTCTCCGGCGTAGATAAATCCGTTGTACCAGTAGGTCGACCAATAGCCACCGGAGACCATCTCATCATTGCTGATCGGGCCGCGGTCGAAGTACGCGATTTCGACGGGGTTCGCCGGATCGGTGAAGTCGAATGCGGACAAGCCACCCTGGTACCACCCCTGGACCTTGATGTCGCGCCCGGGTACGGGAATGAGCGACCCGTTGTGAGCCACGCAGTTCTCCTCCGCGGTCTGGGCCGCGGGGAGCTTGTAATAGCCGGCGAAGAGCATCTTGCGGCCGACGATCTCGAAGATGGCGTTCGCGCCCCAAGTGGGCGGGTCGGTCGCTTGGCAGCGCGGCTGCCCGCCTCCGCCCCACTCGTCCGTAAAGATCACCTTGGTGCCGTCGTTGCTGAACGTGGCGGAGTGCCAGTACGCGAAGCCCGGGTCCACGACCTCGTCGATGCGATACGGGTTCGCGGGATCCGAGATGTCCAGGAGGATGCCGTTGCCGGAGCAGGCCCCGGCGGCCAGCCCGATCGCGGGGTATACGGTGATGTCATGGCACCGGTCGGTGGCTCTTGTCGTCTGCGTTTCAGGCCCGTGGTCGCCCCCGCCCCACAGACCTGCGATGTCACCGGTCTGCTCGTTCGTGAAGATGCGAGGCTCGCTCACCACCGCCGCGTCCTGAGGCCGGGCGAGAGGGACGCGGATCACCTCGATGCGGAATAGCGAGGTGTTCGGGTCTTCGGCGAGCCCCGAGCAACCCTCCAACTCCTCGGGGGGGCGTACGCCACTCGTGCCCTGTACGTAGATGTAGACGTTCTCGTCGTCTCTGGGATCCTCGACGACCGTATGAGTGTGGGAGCCCCGGCACGTCTGCACGGCCGCGACCTGTCGGGGACTACGGATGTCGCTGATGTCGAAGATGCGGACGCCCCGGAAACGTTCGGCACTGATCGAGTCCGCCACGCCTTCGGTTCCACAGTCGATCCGCGCAGCCCTGTCCTGTACCGATATGAACAGAAGGTTGCCGTAGACGGAGGGGTCGCCCTGGCCCCCGGGACACACGACGCCGACTCGCAGAGTCGGGTTGGCGGGGTCTTCGATGTCGTAGATCTGAAAGCCACGGTAGTTGCCTTGGATGGCGTAGCCCGCTGTGAACGCGATGTCCGAGTTGGTATAACCGCCGGCGAACGCCGAATCCGGGTTCACGAAGCCCACACCCTTGGGGAGCGACGCCAGCAGCTCGAGGCCGCTGATCGCGGAGGCCGCGTCGTGCCAGCCGGCTGCGAGTCCCACGCGCGGATCCCCTGTATCCTGAGCGGCCCCGGCGGTTGCACCGACCAGCGAGCAGGCTGCGGTCAGGATTAGACAGAACGGTATCGGCAGGATTCCTCTCGTGAATCCAGGAGTCGAAGGAGCCTTCATTCTGCGGGTCATAGAGAACCTCTTACGTGTGGGATCGTTACGTGTGGGATCGGACATGTAGGGTATGTGCGTATACGGCATGGGCTGGTGTGGGATTGGGTCACCGTATCGCCAGCAGCATCGTGTTCATCCGTGCAATCTCGATGGATTGGTCTGCGTCGACATGAGTGAGGAACTGAAAGATCTGCGGCTCCTGGGCGGCGCCGGAGACCAAGTACAGCTGCTCCACCATGGCTAGCGCCCCCTGGTGATGGAGGATCATGAACTCGAGGAAGAGGCGGTCGAATTCCTCGCCGGTGGCGGCCGCCAACTGAGCCATCTGACGCTCGGTGAGCATTCCGGGCATGAGTCGGTCGTCACCAAGCGGCCAGACGTCCTCGTCTTCCAGGTCGGGGGCCTCCTCACCACGAGATTCCAGCCACTCCTTCATCATTCCCATTTCGGCGGTCTGAGAGATGTCGATGCGCTGCGCGAGAAGTCGCATCTCGTCACGCTCTGTGCGGCTGGGCAGCAGACCCGTCATCTGCAGGGCTTGAGCGTGGTGGAACGTCATTCCCTGCATGAACCGGACGTCCTCCTCGACGTGCAGCGGCTGCCTGAGTGCGGCGACCTCCGCGTCGGTGAGCGTGCGGGTAGGCTGACCGGGCGCGCCTGGCTGCACGATGGCGGGTGGCGGATCCTGGGCGCTCACATCGAGCGCGGAGACCGCGATTAGCGCGGCCGACAGTACGACGGCTCTGCCCGGGATCTTTCCTGAGGAAATCTTCATCAGGGGAAACACGCTAGTGAGGGGCGTGAGGAATCACAAGGGAGCCTCAGTGCGGTGGCCGGGTCAGTGCCGAGGCACCCCCTAGGTGGCCTCCAATAGGTAGCCTCGAGCCGGGCTCATCCTTTAGCTTTCGCGTCAGTGTGCGAAAGTCGACTGCAGAACAACCGAACAGAGTGATCGGATGTGCGAACGTCGAGAGGCCCAATGAGTGAACATCGAGAGGCTCAATGAGCGAACAGCGAGAAGCCCGAAGCCCGGAGGAGTCCACGTCGGAGTTCACGGAGCTCATGATGCCCGGCCAGGTCAATAATCTGGGGCATGTGTTCGGGGGTGTCGTGCTTTCGATGGTCGATCGGGCCGCGGCGGTCACCGCGATGCGGCACGCACGCCAGTCGTGCGTGACCGTGTCGATCAACCAAGTCGACTTCAAGGAGCCGATCTACGCGGGCGAGGTGATCACGTGCACCGCGCGCGTCAACTACGTCGGGCGCACCTCCATGGAGATCGGCGTCTGTGTGTTCGCGGAGAATCCCATCACGGGTCGCCGCCGCCACACCAACGACTGTTTTCTGACCTTCGTGGCGATCGATGAGAACAGCCGGCCAGCGCCGGTCCCCGGGCTGAAGCTGGACACGGACGAGGACAAACAGAGGTTCGAAGAGGGCAAGCGACGGCGAGAGAATCGGGAGACCCTCGGGAAAGAGCTGGCGAGCGAGTAGACCTCACATCGTTCCCGCGACAGGTGTTCGGAGGGTGACCCTCAGCCCCGCTCCACCACCATCGCGAATCCCAGCCCCCCCGCCGCGCACACCGTAATCAACCCCAGCTCCACGTCCCGCCGCTTCATCTCGTTCAGCAGCGTGGTCGTGATGCGGCCACCGGTCGCGCCGAATGGATGCCCGATCGCGATGGAGCCGCCCATCACGTTGATGCGCTCGACGTCCGGGTGCCCAACGGCTTGGCTTCGGCCGAGCTCCTCCTCGGCGAACTTTTTGGACGAGAGCGCTTGGAGGTTGGAGAGCACCTGGGCCGCGAAGGCCTCGTGCATCTCCATGAGGCCGATGTCCGCCATGGTGATGCCCGCCCGGTCGAGCGCCATCGGTGCGGCGTAGGCCGGCCCCTGAAGGAGCTGTCCCGCCGGATCCAGGCCTGAGAACGCGTAGCTCTTGACGAATCCCATCGGCTCGAGGCCGTCCGCTCTGGCCCGCTCCTCGGACATCATCAGGACCGCCGAGCCCCCGTCGGTGAGCGGCGAGGCGTTGCCGGCCGTCACGCTCCCGTGCTTGCGGTCGAAGACGGGGCGGAGCTTGGCCAGGGCCTCTTCACTGGTGTCGCTCCGTATGCCGTTGTCGGCCTCCACGATGGTCTCGTAGCGCGGGGGCACGTAGACGGGACCGATTTCCGCGGTGAGCCTCCCGTCCTGTGTACCGGCCGCGGCGAGCTGGTGCGAGCGGAGCGCCCACGCGTCCTGGTCGGCCCGACTGATGCCGTTCTCTTTGGCCATGCGCTCGGCCGACTCCCCCATGCTCTCACCCGTGGTAGGCTCGGCGATCTGGGGGAAGTTGGGTACGAGATCCTTGGGTCGGATCTTGGCCAGCGTACCGATCCGGGCGCCGAGCGTCTTCGCCTTGGAGGCTCCGATCAGCTTCTCCGCGAAGGACTGCTTGATGGTGATCGGAATGTGCGTGAGCGACTCGGCACCCCCCGCGACCACGACGTCCGCGTAGCCACGCTCGATGAGATTGGCTCCGTCCGCGATCGACTGATTGGCGGTGGCGCAGGCCCGGGACACGGTCACCGCGGGCACGGTCTTGGGCAGGGTGGCCAGTCCGACTTCGCGGGCGATGTTGGGGGCGTGCGGATCATGCACGACGGTCCCGTAGACCAACTGGTCCACGTCCTCGCCGCGGACCCCGCTTCGGTCCATGAGCTCACGCACCGCGAGCACGCCCAGGTCGATCGCGGTCAGGTCCTTGAAGACGGTCCCGGACCGGACGAACGGCGTACGGCTCCCTGCGATGATGGCGGTGCGTCTGGTCATGGTCCCCTGTAACCCACGGTGTCCGGCCACGGTTCCGTCACAGGCGGCTACGTCACCCGGTGGCTTGGCGAATCCTCCGGGGCTAGACTGGTCCCCGTTCGACTTGGGCCACCCTCGACGGTGAGGCCATGACTCGAGCCGGGCCGGAAGCGACGAGTGGGCTGGACACGAAGGCGAGTAGGCGGGACACCATCGGGAGGCGAGGCACGAGACCATGAAGGGAGTCACGTTCAACGTATCGGTGCCCCACTTCCTTCTTGCGAAGACGGCCGGGCGGGTCACGGATTCGGCGCTCTTCGGGCTTCTAAGTGGTGTAAGGATGCGCGACCTGGCCGAGCCGGAGCTGCCAGGGCCGGATTGGGTCGAGATCGAGGTGACCGCGGGCGGGATCTGCGGCAGCGACGTCAGCAACCTCACCTATTCCGCGAGCCCGGCCATGGAGCCCTTCGGTTCGTTTCCGGCGGTCCTCGGGCACGAAATTCTGGGCAGGGTGAAGTCGGTGGGTGCGGACGTCTCCAGGGTGTCGCCTGGCCAAAGGGTGACGATGGACCCGATGATCTCGTGCACGACCCGAGGATACCCTCCGGCGAGTCCGTGCCCCTCCTGCTACGAGGGGCTTCATTGCACCTGTGAACGGGCCGGTGAAGAGGGCCTCACGATGATCGGAGATCGGCCGCTGTCGCGGGGCCTCACGATCGGGTATCACCGGGATCTGCCGGGTGGTTGGGGTCAAACGGTGCTCGCCCACGAGTCCCAGGTCTTTACCGTGGCGGACGCGTTGACGGACAACGCGGCCGTGCTCCTGGAGCCGCTCTCCATCGCGGTCCACGCCGTCTTGCGCACTCCCCCGAGGGAGCAGGAGCCGGTCTTGATCATCGGGAGCGGCACGATTGCTTTGGCCACCATATGGGCCCTCAGAGCGACGGGCTTTCATGGCCCGATCCTGGCGCAGGCCAAGCGGGCACATGAGCAGCGGTTGGCCCGGAGTATGGGCGCCACCGACGTGGTGGCGCCGGGCCCTGAAGCGCGAGACGCGTTGATCGACACCGGGGCGTCTGCCTATATGCCGGTGGTGGGCCCCGAGGTCTATTCGGGCGGCGGGTTTCCCCTCATCTACGACTGCGTCGGTAGCCGGAGCAGCGTTGCCCAGTCGCTCGGTTTCGCGTCACCGCGTGGGCGCATCGTGGTCATCGGCTGCGTAGCCGAGTTCAAGAAGCTGGATCTCACGTTCGTCTGGGCCAGGGAGCTCCGCATTCGGGGAGCGGTCGGTTACGGACAGGAGAGTTGGCGGGGTGAGCGCCGGCACACCTTCGAGATCGCGCATGATCTCCTGCTCGAGACGGGGGCGCCGGTCCAGGACATGGTCACGCACGTCTATCCCCTGGAGCAGTATCGGGATGCGCTGCGTGCGGCGGCGAACCACCGCAAGAGCGGTGCGGTCAAGGTGGTGTTGCAGCCCTAGGATTGGCTGTCCGAGGCCCCCTGTTTTCTTGCGGGAGGGTGGAAGAGGGGTTCACGGTCCCGCTCCGGCCAGCGCTTCGCTCCACCGCCTGCGGCGGCAGACTGTCCTGCGCGGGACCGTGAACCCCTCTTCACGTCGGCATGTTGGGGGGGGCGACGGACCGCTCTCTGGGATGCTGGGGCGGGGCGGGAGGATCATTCCCGTCGTGGGGCCACAATCCTCTCAGCTTGGGCTTGGGCGAAGACGTCATTCCCACCTTCCCGCCAAAGCCCCCGCCCATCCTACCGTTCGATGCTGATCGCCGGGTTGACGTAGTCCGACGGCAGGACCCGGTCGGGATCGGGACGCACGCTGAGGTAGTCCACGTGGCGCGGGATGTTCAACCAGCCGTGCGGCACATTCGCAGGAATGATGACGATGTCGCCGACGACCACGTCACGTATCTGTACGTCACCCACGATGGTGCCGCTGCACGACGGGCCGTTCAGGGTCGTCGTCACGTTGCTCTCAGGTGCCGACAAGCGGCCGTTCAAGATCGATCCACCAGTGACCAGCGTTCCCGCGCCCGAGACGATGATGTACGTCTCGGTCTGATGAAGGTGTTGGATTCCCCTTGCCCCGCTTGCCGCCCCGGAGGAAACGCCGCAGTTCGACGGGGGAGCTGCTCCGCCCCCACGTCCGCCACCCCGCCCGCCACCAGCGGCGGGGCCCGTCGCGTTACGGTGGATGATGCCGACCGAGAGGTTGAGTGCTCCGATGTCCTGGCTGACGATCTGCCGGTCGACGCCCGGAAGCGCATTCACGGTGTCCCGCCATTGCTGCACGCCGATATACGTCGCGCGCGAGATATCCACCTGCGCCGTCATTTCGCCGGGCAGCATGACCGACACCACGAAAAGCGCAGACAACAGTTGCTTCTTCATTTGGCCCTCCTGTTCGATTGGATTCGGCAAGCTACGCCGCGGGTGGAAATTCCGTCAATTCGGAGCTCACTCGCTGACCCACCCACGCGCCAAAGCCCTCCCAAGCCCGGGCGGGCGGTGTTCGGCTCCGAACAACACGCTCGAGGGAGAGGGATCGATGGTCCTCCGCAGGGCAGTCTGCGGCGAAGCCGTAGAGCGAAGCGCTGGCCGGAGGAGGACCGTCGATCCCTCTCCCTTCCACACGCAAAGGGGAGTCGCCACCCCCGCCCAGGGCCGCTAAAGCGGAAGCCTCAGCAGCTCCGGATGGACGCGGCTCCCCGACTGATGCCCATCGACGTCCACACCCTCGATGGCAAGGAGGGTGACCTTCTGGCGGAGTCCTCCGGAGTAGCCCCCCAGCCGGCCGTCGCTTCGGACGACGCGGTGGCACGGAACCACGATCGGAAGGGGGTTGGCCCCCACGGCCTGGCCCACGGCCCGCGCGGCGCCGGCCACTCCCATCTCGTCGGCGATGTCTCCGTACGACACGATGCGGCCAAATGGAATTTCGGTCAGCCGCTCGAAGATGCGTTTCTGGAATTCGGTGGCTCCGGAGAAGTCGAGCGGAAGATGGAAACGGGTTCTCTTGCCGTCGAAATATTGCTTGAGCTGGTGAAGCGCGACCCTGAGCGTCTGGTGCCCTTCCGGATCCCAGAGCCCTTCCGCGATCATCTCGGGCGTGACGCCCCCGATCCGGCGGACCCCGTTGCGGGTGACCCAGACCGCGATGGATCCAGCGGGCGTGTCCTGCAGCACACCCGAGTAAACCGCGGAAGCGCTCTCTTGCTCGGGCATCAGTTTACCTCCCCTTCGGATCCGTGGTTGTGAACTGCTTCCTCCGTGGAATCAGCTCTCCGTCCGGCACCGAGCGCTTTGCGGAGCGCGTCGAAGGCGAGAAGGGCGCACCGGATCCGCACGGGGAACTTCGAGACACCCTGTAAGGCGCGCAAATCCCCCAGGGACCGATCGGAGGCGGCCGCTTCACTGCCGTGCATCATATCGGTAAAGAGGTTGGCTAGGCGAATCGCCTCACCCCGCTCGACGCCCGTGACCAGGTCCGTCATCATCGACATGGACGCCTGTGAGATCGAACATCCCTGGCCGTCGAAAGCGACTTCCTCGATCCGCTCCCCGTCGAGACGAATCTGAACGCTGAGCTCGTCGCCGCACACCGGGTTGGCCACGTGCGCCTCCGCGGTGTGATCGGCGAGCTCCCCCTTGTTCCGCGGGTTGCGGTAGTGCTCGAGGATGAGCTCTTGGTACAGTGAGGTTAGAGGGACTTCCGTCATGCGTCCGCCACGATGGGGGGCTAGGCAGACGTATTATACGACCTCGGCGCAAATATTTCGAATGCCGGCCGGGTCTCCGATTCGAAGATCGGATTCGGAGACCGGTGCGGTGCCCTCAACCCGGTTCGAAAATCTCCTTGACGGAGGCGAGGCCCTCGACGAGACGATCCACGTCGTCTCGGGAGTTGTAGAGATAGAAGCTCGCGCGCGCCGTGGCCGAGATCCCGAAGTGCTGCATGACGAGCTGAGCGCAGTGATGGCCGGCGCGGATGGCGATACCCTTGGAGTCGAGGATTGTCGAGATGTCGTGAGGGTGGGCGTCTCCCATCGTGAATGAGATGACGCCGGACCGTTCGTCCAGGTCGGTGGGCCCGTAGACGTGGACACCGCCCAGGTCGTCGAGCCGTTCGAGAGCGTAGGCGAGCACGTCTCTTTCGTGCTCGGCGATCGCGTCGAACCCGATCCCGTCGAGGAAGTCGGCCGCCACTCCCAGAGCAATGGTTCCCGCGATGTTAGGGGTGCCCGCCTCGAACTTATGTGGAATTTCGGCCCACGTGCTTTTCTCCCGACTGACTATGCGAATCATCTCACCGCCCCCGTGGTACGGCGGCATCGACTCGAGGAGCGTGCGGCGGGCCCACAGCCCCCCCGTTCCGGTGGGACCACACATCTTGTGTCCCGAAAACGCGTAGAAGTCGCAGCCGAGTTCCTGAACGTCGACCCGGCGGTGGGGGACCGCTTGGGCGCCGTCGATGAGCACCAGCGCGCCCACCCTCTTGGCCTGCTCGACGATCTCTCGTACCGGATTGACCGTCCCCAACGCATTCGAGATATGGGAGAAGGCGACCAACCGGGTACGATCCGTGAGCAGTTCGGGAAGATCATCGATGATCAGCCGGCCCTGCTCGTCCATCTCGATGTACCGAAGGCGTGCGCCGGTACGACCGGCCAGCAACTGCCATGGGACGATGTTGGAGTGATGCTCCATGGAGCTCAGGAGGATCTCGTCGCCCTCAGCGAGTGTGTCCAACCCCCAACTGGCCGCCACCAGATTGATGGCCTCCGTCGTGCCGCGGGTCCACACCAATTCGTCCGAATCCGCTGCACCGATGAATTTGGCCAGCTTCGCCCGCGCCTCCTCGAAGGCGATGGTGGATCGGCGGCTCAGCTCGTGGATGCCTCGGTGAACGTTGGCGTTGTCGTGCTCGTAATACGCGGACAGGGCGTCCAGCACACACTGGGGCTTCTGCGAAGTCGCGGCGCTGTCGAGGTAGACCAGCGGATGCCCGCAGACCTCCTGGGCCAGGGCAGGGAACTGTGCCCTCAGAGCCGTCTGATCGAGTCGAGGGGACGTGGCAGGCATGTGTGGGCTAGATCTGGACGAAGATATCGCGGCCCCGGAGTTCGACGACGTAGGTTGCCACCGGTTTGACGGCCGGAAGCTCCATGGCTTTTCCCGTGCAGACGTCGAATCTGGCGCCGTGGTACAAGCACTCCAAGCGGTCCCCCTCCAGCTCTCCGTCGGAGAGCGGCAGGTCCTGATGCGAGCAGCGATTCTCGAGGGCGTAGACATCACCGTCGACGTTGGCCAGAACGAGGAGCTCCTGTCCGGCTTCTACTTCCAACAAGCTGCCCGGCGGGCACTCATCGAGGTCGGCGACCCTTATCCACTCGCCATCGCCCTCCCCACCATCAGACACTCTTGAGCTTCCGCTCGATCGCGCGCGTCACCTTGTCGACGACCCCGCCGAGCGGGAGTCGGGACATGACGTCTCCGAGAAAGCCCAGGACGACCAGACGCTCCGCCTGCTGCTGGCTCAGCCCTCGGCTCAGCAGATAGAAGAGCGCTTCGGAGTCGAGCTGGCCGACCGACGCGCCGTGCGAGCACTTTACGTCGTCGGCTTCGATTTCGAGGTTGGGCAGTGAGTCGGCTCTGGCCTCCTCAGAAAGCAACAGGGTCCGGTTGGTCTGGTAGGCGTCGGTCCGCTGAGCGTCGGGGTGAACGCGAATGATTCCCCGGAACGCTGCCCGGGAGTGCTCATCGAGCGCGCCCTTGTAGAGGAGATCGCTTCCGGTGTCGGGGGCCACGTGGTCCTGGCTGGTATTGTGGTCGAAGTGCTGGTCCTCGTCCCCGAAGTAGAGCCCGAGCATGTCGCTGTGCGCGCCGGGGCCCAGCAGCCGAGCGTTGAGGTCGAGGCGGCTCACCGAGCCGCCGAGATTTACGTTGAGGGTGTCGAGCGTGGAATCGCGATACGCGAGTGTCCGTTGCGCCGACTGACAAAACGTACCGCGCCCAAGCCGTTGAATGGAGACGTACTGGACCCGGGCGCCATCCCGCGCAATGACCTCGACAGCGGACGAGACGAGCGTGCGCCGCTCGAAGTCCTCGGAAAGCAACTCCTCGACGTACGAGACCTGGCTTCCCGGTTCGGCCACGATCAGGGTGCGCGTGCAGACCGCCGAGCCGGGGTCCGAGACCCATCGCGTAGCTCGAATCGGCAGGTCGAGCTTCACGTTGGCGGGAACGTAAAGGAGCACGCCGTCCGTCCAGAGCGCCGCGTTGAGCGCCTCGAACTTGCCCTCCTCGGGTGGCACGACCTCGGTCGCGAGCAACTCCTCGAGAAGATCCCCGTGTTCGTGGACGGCGGACTTCAGGGAGGTCAAGATGACCCCCTGCTCCGCCAGGGCGGGTTCGAGGTCGACGTGCACGACCGCTCCATCCATCAGCACGGTGTGACCGGAGGCGGCATAGTCCTCGTCCATGGCGGCTGCGAGCCCGGCGGGGCGGGAGCCGTCTTCGGCCAACGCTCCATGGGTCGCGAGCTGCAGGTCGGCGAAGTCCACGACTCGAGAGACGTCGGTGTAGCGCCACTCCTCCGACCGCATGCTCGGAAGGGGGGTGTCCTCGAACACCGACCAGGCGTGTTTTCTGCGCGCGCTCAACCACGACGGGGCACCCTGGCTGACCCTTTCGACCGCGTCCTCGTCGAGAGAACTCGGTGTCTCCTCCTCCGCTATGGGTGCCTCCAGGGCATGGGAAGGGTTGGACATCAGCCGACCGACCCCTCCATTTCGAGCTCGATGAGCCGGTTGAGCTCGACGGCGTACTCGAGCGGAAGCTCCTTGGCGATCGGCTCGATGAATCCGCGCACGATCAGCGCCATGGCCTCCTCTTGTGTCAGCCCCCGGCTCATGAGGTAGAAGAGCTGGGCGTCACCGACCCTGGAAACGGTCGCCTCGTGGCCGACCGAAGACCGCTTCTCTTCGATCTCGATATACGGATAGGTGTCCGTACGCGAGGTCTCGTCGATGAGAAGCGCATCACACTCGACGTTGGAGCGAGCGTTGATGGCACCCTCGTAGACCTTGCAAAGACCACGGTAAGATGACCGGCCATGGCCCTTCGAGATCGACTTCGAGATGATCGAAGACGTCGTGTTCGGCGCTACGTGAACGACTTTGCCGCCGGTATCCTGGTGTTGTCCGTCGCTGGCGTACGCGATGGACATGATCTCCCCGTGCGCTCCCTCCCCCATGAGATAGCACGACGGATACTTCATCGTGAGCTTGGACCCGAGGTTGCCGTCGAGCCACTCCATGGTCGCGTTCTCGTTCACCACGGCGCGTTGGGTAACGAGGTTGTACATGTTGTTCGACCAATTCTGGATGGTCGTGTACCGGAACCTCGCGTCCTTCTTCAGGACGATCTCGATTACACCCGAGTGGAACGACTCGGTGGAGTAGACGGGCGCCGTGCATCCCTCGATGTAGTGAGCCTGAGCGCCTTCGTCGATGATGATCAGCGTGCGCTCGAACTGCCCCATGCGCTCCTGATTGACCCGGAAGTAGGCCTGCAAGGGCGTCTTGAGCTCCACACCTCTCGGAACGTAGACGAACGAGCCCCCCGACCAGACCGCCGAGTTGAGCGCCGCGAACTTGTTGTCCGCTGCTGGAATGATGGTCGCGAAATGCTCTCGGAAAAGCTCCGGGTGGTTTTTGAGCCCGTCCTCGATCGAATCGAAGATCACGCCTTGGGAAGACCACTCCTCCTTGAGGGAGTGGTAGACCATCTCGGACTCGTACTGCGCTCCGACACCCGCCAGGAGCTTCTGCTCCGCATCGGGGATGCCCAACCGCTCGAACGTGGTCTTGATGGTGTCCGGGACGTCGTCCCAGGACCGCTCCATGTGGTCCTGTGGCTTCACATAGAAGTAGATCTCATCGAGCGTCGCCTCGAGATCGGAGAGGTCCCCTCCCCAAGTCGGCATCGGTTTCCGCTCGTAGATCTTCAGCGCCTTCAGACGGAACTCGAGCATCCACTCGGGCTCGTCCTTGTGCTTCGAAATCTGGCGAACGATGTCCTCGTCCAGGCCGGGCCTGGTCCGGAAGACGTGCGCTTCATCATCGACGAATCCGTACTGGTATTCGTCGAGGCCGAGTCCCTTTACTAGTTCGTTTTCTGGCATGTTAAGCGGTCACCACCTCCTGGTCCTTCCAATCGGCGTATCCCTGCTCCTCCAACTCGAGGGCCACTTCCGGTCCGCCGGATCGGACGATGCGTCCGCCGACCATCACGTGAACCACGTCAGGCTTTATGAAGTTGAGCAGGCGTTGGTAGTGCGTGATCAGGAGGATGGTCATCTCCGGATTTTCGTCTCGAAGCGTGTTGACACCGCGTGCCACGATCTGGAGGGCATCGATGTCGAGCCCAGAGTCCGTTTCGTCCATGAGCGCGAGCGACGGGCGGAGCACGGCCATCTGAAGGATTTCGTTGCGCTTCTTCTCACCACCACTGAACCCGTCGTTCACGGGACGCTCGGCGAACGCCGGCTCCATGTCGAGAAGCTTCATCCGGTCGATGAGCTCGTCCTGGAAGTCGAACAGATCCACCTCTTCGCCGTCCTCGAGCCGGGCCTGTAGGGCCGTCCTCAAGAAATTGGCGATAGAGACGCCCGGAACCTCGACGGGATACTGGAACGCCAGAAACAGCCCGGCGAGCGCGCGTTCGTTGGGCTCCAGATCGAGAAGGGACGCGCCGTTGAAGGTGACTTCGCCACCCGTGACCTCGTACTCGGGATGGCCCGCCAACACTTTGGCGAGCGTGCTCTTTCCCGAGCCATTGGGTCCCATGATGGCATGGATTTCACCGGGTTGAAGCTCGAGATCCACGCCCTTCAGGATGTCGAGGTCTTCGTCAGCAACCTTGGCACGAAGGCCGGTAATGGTAAGGATAGGAGTATCGCTCATGAGGAAGGGAGAGTCGGCTCGAGTGGCCTTATCAAGAATGATTCTTTGTTACGCCAAAGCTAGGATAGCTGGAAGGTACCGTCAAGCCAGCGACGCATCCATGCGTGGTCCGAGTTGTGGACGACTCTAACCAGCTCCCCGAAGAGGGGCCGGGGCTCGATTCCCGGACTTGGGTCATCATGGGTGGTGGCGCAGCCAAAGGGTTTGCGCACGTCGGGGCCTGGAAGGCGATCCAGGAGGCCGAGATTCCCGTGGCCGGGATCATCGGTACGAGCACCGGGGCGATGATGGGGGCTGCCCTCGCGGGGGGCCGGTCCATCGAGGAATTGGAGGAGCACTCCCAGCGTTTTCGGCAACGCGACGTCATGAGAGTGAATCGCCGCGTGGTATGGATTAACGGGATTCGATCCCAAAGCATGTTCCGGGGTGATATGCTCCGGGGCTTCATCCGGGAGCTTCTCCCGACCGACCAATGGCATGAGTTGACCATCCCCCTGATGGTCAATGCGGTGGACTTGGCGTCGGGCGAGATGGTCTGGTTCGGTCCCGGGAGCGATCAGGACGTGGCCCTCGTCGATGCTGTCTATGCGTCGGCCGCACTACCGGTACTCTTTCCTCCGGCCGATGTGGGGGGTCGCATTCTCATCGATGGGGGCGCAGTGGACATGCTCCCTCTGGGGAAAGCCGCGGAGATGGGCGCCACTCGCATCATCGCCATCGATGTCGGCGCCGGCCCACATGCCGATGCGCGAGCCGTGGTGGACGGCGGTCTGGTCGACATTCATCAGAGGGTTTTCTCCATCATGGCGGGCCGGAATAGAAGGGAGTCGATACGGAACTGGAGCGGCGTTCCGCTCACTCTCGTGCACCCGGAATTCGAAGACACCGACGGCTTCAACTTCGAAAGGCGCCACTTCTTCATTCAGGAGGGATATCGGGCGACTCGTGAGGCGCTTTCGCGGCCTCAGTCGTCGGCTTCGACGCTTACACCCGGGCCGTGACGATTACGCCCGCCCCGTAATGAGGCGCGAGAGCGCATCGACGAAAGCGACGATCTCCTCTTCCGTGTTGTAGTAGTGGGGTGAAACCCGGAGCACCTGGTCCACGCCCTTCTCCTCGAAGTCGAAGATGGCGGAGTCTCGCCCGGTGCGTGAGGTATTGATGCCCTCCTTCCTGAGCGCGCGCAGAAGGTCCAGCGGATGGTGTGCTTCGGCGGATAGGGTCACGATCGCGCAACGCTCCTCGCCCTTGTCTTGGACTCGCACGCCGTCCACGCCGGCCAGACGCTCCCGCAACGAGTCCGCGAGGGCCCAGGCTCGCTCCCGAATCGGTTCTAGACCCAGATCGAGGGCGTAGCGGGCCGCCCGTCCCATGCCCAGCACCATTGCCACCGGCGCCTCGAAATTCTCAAAGCGCCGGGCACCCGGAGCCGGTTGATAGAGGTCCGCCTCGATCCAGTCGGCGCCCCGCATGTCGGGAAAGAGCGGCTCCAGTCCCCGATCGAGAGCGCGGTCGGAAACGTAAAGGAAGCCGACCCCCCGCGGCCCACGCAGAAACTTTCGTGAAGTCGCCGACAGGAAGTCGCACCCGAGGTCCTCCACATCGACGGGCATCTGGCCGACGGACTGACACGCGTCGACCAGGTAGAGGATCCCCCGTTCGCGGCAAATCGCGCCGACGTCCGCTGCACGCTGAACCAGGCCGGAGCTCGTCGGGACCTGCGTGACGGCGACCAATTTGGGCCGTCTTCTGTGGACGAGCTTCTCGAGGGCCCGGACGTCTACCCCCCCGGTTGGCTGGTCGGGGGCTCGCACGATCTCGATGCCGAAGCGGGAGGCGAGCGAGAGAAACATGATCTGGTTGGACACATAGTCGTTCAGCGTCGTGAGGATGACGTCGCCCGGTGCGAACGGAACCGCCGAGAGCGCTTGGATGAAGGCTCCCGTCGCGCTTTCGGCGATCGCTACGTTCTGGGGATCGGCTCCGATGAGCGTGCCGACCGAGTCGTATACGGACTGGATCTCGGCTTGTCGAGTGGCCTCGGCCTCATAGCCCCCGATTCGCGCTTCCAGGTCCAGGTGCTCGACGACGACCTCACGCACTGGTTCGGGCATGAGGCCCGCCCCGGCGTTGTTCAGATGATTGACGCTTCGTGTCCCGGGGGTCTCGGCCCGGAGTCGATGGATATCGAGGGGCGTCATGTCCAGTTCATCTTGCGAAGTGATCCCGCTGGGCGCGGAAAGCCCCGTTGGGCGCGGCCGAATGTCGGCGAGAGCGTAGGTTTCGGCGCTCCTGATATACGGCGCCGTATAGGCCCTCGCCAGGGCTGTCCGGGTCCGCCGCTATTCGCCACGTTACTACGCTCGAGCCGCCTTCGGCGCATCCTGGGAGACCGTGTCCAACCCGAACCGGGTGGAGCCGGTCGGCGGGAATTCCACAGAGAACTGGAGCTTCTTTGAGCACGAGACCGCCGGACATGTCCGACGATTCTGCCGCGGCATCAGCGGATGCGGATGTCGCTGAACGCCTGGAGCGGCTGCGTGACCAGCTTCGGCGACATTCCTACCTGTATTATGTGGAGTCCCGCCCCGAGCTCGACGATGCGGAGTACGATCGGATCTTCAACGAGCTCCTGGCCCTGGAGGCCTCCCATCCTCACTTGGTCACCGTGGACTCCCCGTCCCAGCGCGTGGGCGCGGAGCCGCAAAGCGCGTTTCCCAGCTCAGAGCACACTGTCCCGATGCTGTCGTTGGATTCGACCCAGGACGCCGCCGAGGTGAGACGCTTCGATGAACGTGTGCGAAAAGGGCTCGAGCACGAGCCCCGATACATACTCGAGCCGAAGCTGGACGGGGCATCCATCGAGCTCGTGTACGAGGAGGGACTCCTCGTACGGGCCGTGACCCGCGGGAACGGCCGCATCGGAGAGGTCGTCACGGAAAACCTGAGAACCATACCGAGTGTCCCCCTGCGACTCCGTGATGCCGATCGACCCGCACCCGAGCTGCTTGCTGTCCGTGGAGAAGTGATGATGTATCTCTCGGCGTTCGAGGCGCTCAACGAGCGAATGGTCGAGCAGGGCTCCGAGCCCTATGTGAATCCACGCAACTCGGCGTCGGGCTCCCTTCGGCAACTCGACCCTCGCCTGACCGCCGAGAGGCCCCTCGACCTCTTGGCCTACGACATTCTCATGGTCCGCGGTGCACAGTTGGCTTCGGATCACGAGGCTCTCCAGGCGCTGCACGAGTGGGGGTTCAGGACGCCGGAGCGTGTGACGCTGGCCACGACGATCGAGGAGATTCTCGAGTATCACGGAACGTACGCGGCGGAGCGGGACGAGCTCGACTATGAAATCGACGGGGTGGTCATCAAGGTCGACCACCTGGACTCACGCGCGGACCTGGGGACCACGTCGCACCACCCTCGCTGGGCACTCGCCTACAAGTTCGAGCCGCGCAGAGAAATTACGCGCATCGAGAGGATCGCGGTCTCGGTGGGTCGTACCGGAAAGCTGACGCCGGTGGCCCTGTTGCGGCCGGTCGAGGTGGGTGGCGTTACGGTTTCGCGCGCGTCGCTGCACAATCGGGAGGAGGTGGCGCGGAAGGACATCCGCCAAGGGGACCTCGTCAGGATTCAGCGTGCCGGCGACGTGATCCCGCAGGTCGTGGAGCGCGTGCCGGAGGACGGGAGAAAGCGGGGGCCGGCCTTCCGGATGCCGACCCACTGCCCCGCCTGCGACACCCCCGTTCAGGAGAACGGTCCCTTCAGCTACTGCCCGAACCGGTTCGGCTGTATGGCCCAACTCAAGAGGGGGCTCACACACTTCGGCTCCAGGGCGGGTCTCGACATCGAGGGGTTGGGGGAGGAGACGGCCACGCTTCTCGTGGACCGCGGACTCGTGAAGGAGCTTGCCGATCTCTTCGCGCTCACGGCGGCGCAGCTGGAGCCTCTGGACGGGTTCGCGGAGAAGTCCGCGGCGAACCTCGCCCAGGCCATCGAGGAGAAGAAGACGGTGGGGCTGGCCCGCTTTCTCTACGGTCTGGGGATTCCCGAAGTGGGATCGACGGTGGCGACGGCGCTCGCCGCCGAGTTCCTGACGTTCGACAACGTCCAGGGTGCAACGGTCGAACAACTCGAGGCGGTGGACGGGATCGGACCGATCATGTCGGAGCGGATCAGGGCCTTCCTCGATGACGAGCGAAATCGTGAACGCATCGCGGCGGTCCTCGGCCACATGAACGCTCTTGTCCCCCCCGAACGGGCGGGCGGCGAGGGGCTGACCGGCAAGAAGTTCGTGTTCACCGGGGGGCTCGAGCGCTTCTCTCGCTCCGACGCCAAGCGCCTGATCGAGGAGAACGGCGGACGGGTCGTCGGCTCGGTGAGCGCCGAGACGACCTACGTGGTCGTCGGGACAGATCCTGGCTCGAAGCTCCAGAAGGCCCGCGATCTCGGCGTGGACATCTTGAGCGAGGAGGACTTCGTAGAGGTGCTCCGGGCGGCGGGGGCCCTGTAACGCCGTGGAGAACGTCGAGATTGCGGAGGTTCTCGAGGAGCTCGCGGACCTGTTGGAGATCAGCGGCTCGAATCCGTTTCGTATCCGAGCCTATCGCAACGCCGTTCGCACTGTGCGTGGACTCACCCGGCCTCTTTCGGCCATGGTCGAAGCCGGTGAGGACCTGACGGCCCTGCCCGCGATCGGCAAGGACCTTTCCGCGCATATCGTCGAGCTTGTCGAGACAGGTGCACTCGCTCGATTGGACGAGGTCTCCGCCGAGGTTCCGCGATCTCTCGTGCAGCTCGTGAAGCTCGATGGAGTGGGGCCCAAGAAGGCCAAGAAGCTATGGGAGTCCCTGGGGGTCACGACGGTCGACGAACTCGAGACGGCCCTGAAGGCGGGCCGCGTCGAGAGCCTCGAGGGTTTCGGGGCCACCAGCGTGAAGAAGATTCTCAAGTCCATCGAGGATTTCCGGCGTTATTCCGGTCGGTTTCTCATCTCCAAGGTGGAGGAGCTCATCGAGCCACTCTTGAGCCACATGAGAGACGCGCCGGGCGTGGAGCGCGTCGAGGTGGCTGGAAGCTACCGGCGTCGCAACGAGACCATCGGGGACGTCGATCTGCTGGTGCAGGCGGAGTTGCCGGCTCCGGCCGTCATGGAGCGCTTCACCGGCTTCGAGTCGGTGGAGCGCGTCGTGTTGGAGGGGGAGACGCGTGGGGCTGTCGTGCTCCGCTCCGGGCTGGAGGTCGACCTCCGAATCATTCCACGCCGCTCGTTCGGGGCGGCGCTGCATTACTTCACCGGATCGAAGGAGCACAACATCGCGGTACGCCAGATCGCCCAACGGCAGGGCCTTCGCGTGAACGAGTGGGGCGTGTTTCGATTGCCGGAGGGGGTGGACCCGGAGGCGGTCGGCAAGGAGGAGGGTGAGCGCGTCGCAGGGGAGACCGAGGAATCGGTCTTCGAGGCGGTCGGCATGACCTGGATGCCCCCCGTGCTGCGTGAGAACCGTGGTGAGGTCGAGGCGGCACTCGACGACTCTCTGCCCGACTTGGTGACGCCGGCGGACATTCGCGGCGATCTCCACATGCATTCGACGTGGAGCGATGGGAAGGCCTCCATCGAGGAGATGGCCCAGGCGTGTAAGGACCGAGGATACAAGTATCTGGCCATGAGCGACCACAGTCCGGCCCTGGCCATGGTCGGGGGGATCACGCCCGAGAGGGCGGCGGACCAGTGGGAAGAGATCGCCCGAATTCAAGAAGGGCTGGACGGGATCACGATTTTCAAGAGCTTGGAGGTGGATATTCTCCGGGATGGAAGCCTCGATATGACCGACGAGGTCCTCGAGGCGCTGGATTTCGTGGTGATCTCGGTTCACTCCCTCATGGATATGGACCGGGTGGTAATGACGGATCGAGTCATCACGGCCATGCAACACCCGCAGGTGGACATCCTGGCCCACCCCACCGGACGGCTCCTCACGCGCCGGGAGCCATTTCAGATCGAGATGGAAGAGGTGTTACAGGCCGCGCGGGATTTGGACCTGGCCGTTGAGATCAACGCGAACCCGAATCGGCTCGATTTGAGTGACGTCCACGCGCACCGGGCGAAGGAGCTGGGGGTGAGGGTCTGCATCAATACGGATGCTCATTCGGTCCAGGGGCTGGACCATATGTCGTACGGGGTGGATCAGGCACGGCGGGCCTGGCTGAACAAGGGAGATGTACTGAACACGATGACGCTGAACGGAATCAGGAAGTGGCTCAAGCGGCGTGAGGGAACTCACGCATGACGCGTGAGATCCTGCTTTTCTTGGGAGGTGTCGGCGTCCTGTATTTCGGGGCCGAGTGGCTCGTCCGCGGTAGCGCGAGGCTCGCGGCCTCGCTCGGAGTGAGCCCGATCGTGGTGGGTCTTACCGTCGTCTCCATGGGCACGTCGGCTCCCGAGCTCATGATCTCCATGGTGGCATCCCTGGGCGGCAGTCACGACCTCGCCATCGGCAACGTGATGGGGTCGAACCTGGCCAACGTCGGCCTCGTCCTGGGGGCCAGCGCGATCCTGCGGCCTCTGCAGGTCTCCGCCCGCGTCGTGACGAGGGAGGTACCCGTGATGATCCTCATTACGGGATTGCTTCTCCCCCTGATTTGGGACGCGCGCATCGGGCGCCTCGAGGGCGTTGCGCTCGCGCTCATGCTAGTGGCCTACATCGGCTTTGTTCTTCGCACGAGCAAGGCGGAGGACCCGGAGGTGCTGGGCGAGTATGATGAGTCCGCCAGGAAGACGGTGGGTCTGGCTCCCCGCACGATCTTGAGGGACGTGACTTTCGTCGGTCTGGGGGTTGTGGGTCTCGTGCTCGGGGCCCTCGCCATACGTGAGTCCGCCACCGCGCTTGCCGAGGCCATGGGCATCTCGGAGCTGGTGATCGGCGTCACACTGGTATCCATCGGCACTTCGCTTCCCGAGCTCGCCACCTGCGTAGTCGCCGCGTGGAGGCAAGAGGCGGACATTGCCGTGGGGAATATTCTCGGTTCGAATGTCTTCAACATCGCGGGCGTGCTCGGGGTTACGGCCATCGTCGCGCCGTTGCAGATCAGCCCGGAGGTGGTGCGCTTCGAGTTTCCCGCGATGATGTTCATCAGCGTTCTCATGGTGCCGATCGTGCGAATGCGACTGGTGATTCGGCGCAGGGAGGGGTTCGTACTGTTGGGCTCCTACCTGGCTTTGGGCGCTTGGGTCTTGTCGTAGGACGGAAGTGGTTCGAGCGGGTCTAGGTTCGAGCGGGTCTAGGAATGAAACGATAGCGAAGGAGTTGGATGTCATGCTTTCCCTCGACCTGACAGGAAAGAGGGCGTTCGTCGCCGGCGTCGGGGACGACAAGGGGTACGGCTGGGCCATCGTACGTGCGCTCCTGCAGGCTGGGGCGTCGGTGCGCGTGGGCACGTGGCCTCCCGTCCTCAACATCTTCACCAAGAGCATGGAGCGCGGAAAGTTCGATCTCAGCCTTCCCGGAGGGGGCGAGATCGAATTCGAGAAGATCCATCCGCTGGACGCGGCGTTCGATACGCCTGAGGACGTCCCGGAGGAGATTCGGGAGGACAAGAGATATCGGGACCTCTCGGGTTATACGGTTCAGGAGGTCGCCGACAGCCTCAGGGAGGAGCTCGGCGACGGGTGCCTGGACATCCTCGTCCATGCGTTGGCGAACGGCCCGGAGGTACAGAGGCCGCTCGTCGACACGAGCCGCGCCGGATATCTGGCGGCCGTGAGCGCCAGCGCGTACTCCATGGTCAGCCTGGTCCAACGTTTCGGTCCGCTGATGAAGGAGGGCGGCGCCGTGGTCTCCCTGACGTATCTCGCGGGCGAGCGCGTGGTTCCGGGCTATGGGGGAGGCATGAGTTCGGCGAAGGCCGCTCTGGAGAACGATACGCGAACGCTCGCGTTCGAGGCTGGGCGGCGTTGGGGCATCCGGGTCAACACGATCTCGGCCGGACCGCTGGCGAGCCGTGCCGCCAAGGCCATCGGTACGATCGATCGCATGGTCGACTACTACCGCGCGAATGCGGCGCTCGCCGACGTGAACACCGCGGAGGACGTCGGCAACGCGGCCGCGTTTCTCTGCTCCCCACTGGGAAGGGCGGTCACGGGCGAGACTCTGCACGTGGACATGGGCTTCCACGCCATGGGCATGCCTGCAGAGGACCAACTCGGGGGGGAGTAGCTCGGTGTCGGAGTTCGGCTCGCTCCCGCCGTCGCTGGTGGTGCCCCCGCCGGGGCCCCGCTCACTTGCGCTCGCGGAGCGCCTGCGCTCGGTCGAGTCCCGTAACGTCACCTATTCATCCGACGACTTCCCGGTCTTTTGGGAAGAGGCCAGGGGCGCCAACGTCCGTGATGTGGACGGCAACGTCTACGTCGATTTTACGGGGGCCTTTGGGGTCTCTCTGGCTGGCCACGCCCATCCCCGGATCCAGCGGGCGCTGGCGGAGCAGTCCGAGCGACTCATCCACGGCATGGGAGACGTGCATCCCTCCGCGCCCAGGGTCGAGCTCCTGGAGCGGCTGAGTGCGCTCGCGCCTTGGGACGAGACGAGGACCGTGCTCGGCTCTTCGGGATCGGAGGCCGTGGAGGCAGCGCTGAAGACGGCGGAGCTGCACACCGGCCGGTCTGGAATCGTGGCCTTCGACGGGGCGTACCACGGGCTCACAGTCGGTAGCCTGGCCGTGACCGCGCGGCCCGACTTCAGGGAGCCGTTTCGCGCCCGCGTTCACCAGGGGGTGTCCTTCGCACCATACCCCCAGACGGAGGCGGAAGCGGAGGTGGCGCTCGCCGAGGTCCAACGAATGTTGACTGAGGGAGTTCATCGGGACGGCGATCAGCCTCGCCAACCCGTCGGAGCCGTCGTCGTGGAGCCCATACAGGGGCGTGCGGGCGTCCGCATTCCACCGCCGGGCTTTCTCGCCGGGCTCGCGGAGTTGACGCGTGTCGATGGCTCGCTCCTCATCTTCGACGAGATCTTCACAGGGCTCGGCCGCACGGGTGTCGTCTTCGAGCACGAACGCGACGGCGTGCTTCCGGACCTGGTGTGCATCGGCAAGGCGCTGGGTGGGGGGCTTCCGCTGAGCGCCTGCCTGGGATCCCGCGAGGTCATGGACGCTTGGCCCGAGTCGGGGGGCGAGGCGCTGCACACCAGCACCTTCCTCGGTCATCCGTTGTCCTGTGCGACGGGACTGGCGTTCCTCGACGTTCTGGACGAGGAGGACCTTGTGCGTCGGAGTCGCGACCTCGGTGAGCGCATCGTGGGTCGTCTGGACGAATCCCTCTCGGCTCTGCCGGGTGTGAGGCAGGTTCGTGGTTGTGGGCTGATGATCGGGATCGAGCTGTGCGGTGAGGACGGCGGGCCCGCCACCGGCGGCGGTGCGCGCGTGACCGAGGCGGCTCTGGGTCAGGGCCTGCTGGTACTACCGGCGGGGGGTCAGGGTGAAGTCGTCGAGATCGCCCCGCCTGCGGTGCTGAGTGATGCACAGGTCGATTTCGGCGTCACCTGCCTTGCCCAGGTCGTTCGGGAGTCTCTTTTATGAAGACCACGTAGGTCGTACAGGCCCCATAGGCGAAATCGGCCCCCGGGGTGCCCCGTCAGTGCGCCGACGTCGCGAAGTCGATCCCCTCGGCCAGCTTCAGATCCTTCGCCGTGAGGCCGCCGGCGGTGTGGGTCGTCAGCGATAGGCTTACGGAGGTGTATCGGATGTCGATGTCCGGATGGTGATCGAAGTCGTCCGCGAGGCCGGCGACGCGATTCACGAATACGATCGCATCACGGAAAGAGGGGAAATCGAAGTTCTTCGTGAGGGTGTTTCCCGAGCGTTTCCACCCGGTTCGGCCCTCGAGCCATCCTGTGATGGACTCGTCGTTCAGCGTGTCTGTCATCTATCTCCGGGGTTCCGGGGAACGTCCCGTAAACCCGTTGAGGGTTGTTGAGTTAACCCAGAGACACCAGACCGTTCCGGGGCTTGAATCGCCCTTGGATCGTGTATATTCTTTCGGCCCTCGTCGCGAGAAGTCGCGCGTTTGCCCCCATCGTCTAGTGGCCTAGGACACCTGGTTCTCAGCCAGGAAACCGGGGTTCGATTCCCCGTGGGGGTATTGAAGCAGGTCGCTTAGCTCAGTTGGTAGAGCGCTACGTTCACATCGTAGAAGTCACTGGTTCGAGTCCAGTAGCGACCATCGGATCCGGCAAGGGATGGCCGGACCTTTGCCGCATGTGGATCTTCGTAACCGTCGGTGGTGCAGCGGGGGCCCTCGCTCGGTATTGGCTGTCGGGGTGGGTCACGGCGGCGTTCGCGGGCTTCTTCCCGCTCGGCACGCTCGTTGTCAACGTCCTGGGATCGCTCCTGTTGGGGTTTGGGATGCAGGCGATGGAGGCCTTTCCCGTGAGCGCTGAACTCCGGACGATGCTGACGATCGGTTTCCTCGGTGCGTTCACGACCTTCAGCACCTTTTCCTACGAGACCGTCACGCTCCTTCGTGACGGCGACTGGACCCGGGCCACGCTCTACACCGGGCTGAGCTTCGTTCTCGGGCTGACCGCGGTACTCATCGGGATCGGAGTAGCGTCGGCTCTACTGAAGGTGAGGGGGTAGCATGACGGAAAAATTCAGGGGTGAGCGGACGCTCATGCGTGTGTTCATCGGCGAGAGCGACCGCTGCACCGAGGGGGCCCACAAGGGACGGCCGTTATACGAAGCGCTACTCTTGTTCTTCCGTGAACGCGGATTCGCGGGAGCGACCGTGGTTCGTGGTGTGGCCGGTTTCGGGGCGAGCGCACGGCTTCATACCGACCGTGTGCTCCGACTCTCCACGGACCTGCCGGTTATCGTCGAGGTCGTGGAAGAGGAGGATCGCATTCAGGAGGTGCTCCCCGAGCTCGACGCCATGATCGGCGGCGGCTTGGTCACGTTGGAGAAGGCCCGCGTCATTCTGTACCGCTCGGGTGGCGGTTGAGCGTGAGGCGGCATGAGTCCCATGTCGCCGCGACGTTTGTAGGCGTGACGCTTGTACGCCGGACGGCGAGGGTGGCCGTATTGGCCGTCCTGCCTGTCGTGGCCTCGTGCGTGGGAGCGGTCTCACGCTCCGGGGTGCTCTCCTTCCTCGAGGCGGTGCAACGGCCCTTCGACCTCCAGGACCGGACTTGGCTGGGCATGCCCGCGGCGCTGCCTGCCCACCTGATCATCTCGGCTCTCCTCGCCGGCGCGCTCGCCTGGCTTTGGCGCCCCAGGGCAGCGGGGGTTCTTCTGGGGGGCCTGATCCTGGCCAAGGAGGCCGTCGACCTGATGATTATCGCGCTCTATCAACCCGTGACGTGGGCCTATGCCTCGGGCTCGGTCGTCGATGTCCTGGTGTCGGCGGCCGGAGCGTGGTTGGGCCTGTGGGTCGGCGGCCGGGGCTCGGCGGCGTCGAGGAAGCGCGCGGCGAGATCGGGCGATGGTGTCATGCACGCGTCTCGCCGGCCGAACCAACCGTAACGCTTGCGCGCAATCAGGTTGTAGATCGCGTCCCGGATTGGACGGGGTAGGATAATCCCCAGGCGGAGCAGCGCATACCGAGAGCCCAGTCCACGTACGATGCGGAGGGCAGCCGCCGAACGCGTATGTACGCCGTCCGAGTCGAGAAGGACGATGCTATCGGGGAGCGCGTCGATCTCCCCCGCGCTCATGATCGCCTCCAGCTCTCGGCGAGCCGCGTCCGACTGGAGGGCAGCGAAGTCGAATCGCCCCTCCTTGTCGCGCTCGATCACCCACTGGACCGCGGAATTACAGAGATTGCAGACGCCGTCGAAGAGAATGACGGGTCGTTTGACGAACATCTAAGATGGCGTTCCTTTCGACTCCGGGATGCTGAGAGTCCGGACCCGCGCTTGATGGGTATGCTTCGGACTGATGGGGCCCGAAGGATGCTGAAGGCTAGGCGAGGATCGACCGGGGATCAACCGTGCAGCGCATGGTCGGCCCCCCGGCCGGTGACGCCTCCGAGGCGTCGGCCGGTGAGGTCTTACTGAATGGGAGGACAAGGAATGAAAAGCACGATGAATGTACGTGGCCTGGCACTGGTCGCCGCGCTGCTGGGAGCCGCGTTGTCCCCGCTGGATGCGTGGGCCCAGTCCGCACTCGACGCCTCCGAGGCCGAAGCATTCCTCGGGGCTTGGACCATCGCTCTGGACACGGAATTCGGTTCGTTCGACATGGACCTCAAGGTCGAGGACCAGGAGGGTAAGGTCGCGGCCAGTCTAGGGGCCCCTCAGCAGGGTGCCATGGCGGACGTGACCGACATCACCCGGTCCGGCGAGGGCCTCGTCCTGGCCTACGAGATAGACGCGCAGGGGCAGTTGTTTCCTGTGTCCGTGACCCTGATGCGCGACGGCGAGGGGCTGACGGCCGACTTCGACTTCGGTGGACAGTTCAGCGCCAGCGGGGTCGGTACTCGCGCGGACGGTTAGCCGGTTGAACAGCTGATCCCTCGAGACGAGGATCAGCCGTCCTCGCGCAGGTGCTCCTTGATGGAGGCGA
>JBDHFN010000015.1:0-43564 GCA_039590375.1 Gemmatimonadota bacterium | reverse complement strand
CGGACTCTCCTTGGTTCTCGCATTCCTCGTGGCCCGGACCCTTACGAGCCCGATCCGCACTCTTCAGGTGGCGTCGGAGAGGGTGGGTGGGGGCGACCTCGACCTTCAATTACCCAGTGATCAGGCCGATGAATTCGGGTCCGTCTTCAGCGCTTTCAACCGCATGGTGCTACGCCTCCAACGAGCACGTCGTGCCCTCGTCAGAACGACGAGGCGTACGGAGGCGATCGTCGAGGACGCGGCGACCGGGGTCGTGGCACTCGATGCCATGGGCCGCGTGATTCTGGTGAACGCGAGGGCTCAGGACGTGCTGGAGGGAAGGGTGGAAGTGGGCGGGCCGATGCCTCGCTTCGACGGCCCGAGGGGTGAGTTCGTCGAATGGGTCGAGGGCTGCCTGCGAGACGGCCTTCGCGAAGCCACCGTCGAATTTCAATGGGGTGAGCGCCGCATCAGGGTGCGCGCACGTGAAGTCTCGAGGCAGGAGCCCGGCGGAATCGTGCTATCCCTCGAGGACATCACGGATGAGCTGCGGACCGAGCGGATTCTCGCCTGGGGTGAGATGGCGCAGCAAGTCGCTCACGAAGTGAAGAATCCGCTCACACCGATCAAGCTGAGCGTGCAGCACATCCAAAAGGCGTGGAAGGATCAGAAGGGGGAGTTCGAGGCGGTCCTGGGGCGCAACGCCGGGGCCATCCTGAAAGAGATCGACCGCCTTGCCGAAATCGCGAGCGGGTTTTCGCGCTTCGGTGCACCCGGCCCCGCTGGCGACGCCCCGCTCGAGCCGGTGGACGTGGGCGCTGTGGCGCGGGAGGTGCTCACGCTCTATCGCGGGGGCGAGGGTGGTCCAATCGATTTCGCCGCCGACATCCCTGAGGATCTGCCCCTGATCAGCGCGCGTGAGACCGAGCTCAAGGAGGTTCTGAGCAACCTGCTGGAGAATGCACGGGCGGCGATCGAGGGAAAGGGAAGCGTGGTCATCGAAGCCGTGAAGGGGCCGACCGCGGTGGAAGTTCGGGTCCGGGATAACGGCACCGGCATCCCGGTCGACCTCCTGGGACGGATCTTCGAGCCGCAGTTCAGTACGCGTTCGACCGGCACCGGACTCGGCCTAGCCATCGTTCGCAAGCTTGTGGAATCGTGGGATGGGACGGTGGCCGCGGAGGTGGACCGTGGCGAGGGCACCGTGATCCGCATGCGGCTTCGACTCTGGACGGACGGCGATGGAATTGTGGGTGAAGAGGACTCCTGAAGAGGTGACCACGCTCTGGCGATATGCTCTCCAAGGCCGCAACTTGGTAGTGTAGGAGACACCTGTCCCCTCCACATGGAGTGTCATGAGGGATTTCGCTCAACCCGCCGAGATCCGACCCTCCCGGTCTCCTGCAAAGGGGAAACGTCCTACTCCCAACACCCAGCTGGTCCTGGAATGGCTCGAGGCCAAGCGAGGGTTCCTTTCGGGATACTGGTTCGAGGAAGTCTTGCGTCGAGTCAGTATGGATCCCGAGATGGAGCGTGTTCTCGAACGCTTCCTCAAGCTTCTGACCGGTATGATCCCGGCGGCGTTGGATCATCGGCGATCCGCAGTGGATCCGATTTGGAAGAGCGCTGCTGAGCTCTATGGGGCGCTCGGTGCCAAGAGAGGGTTGGCGGCGGGCGACATCGTCGAGGAGTTCCAGATCGTGCGTGAGGCGGTCATACATATTCTCTTCGAGGCTCCACCCGCGAAGCACGTGGCCGCGCTCTCGCTCCCCGACGCGCTTCGGTTGAACCGCTTCCTCGACAGTGGTGTGACACATGCGAGCATCGGCCACACGGACGGCCTCTTCTTCGCCCTCTTCGAGGGCAGCGGCGTCTCGACCGTTCCTACGGCGAAGCTCGTGGCGGAACTCGACGAGCAGCTCGAATGCATCGAGGTGGAGTGGGCCGCGGTCCGTTAGTCTGGCCACACTGAATCCGGCCGCGTTCACACCTGCTCGGGGCGTGCTTCCGGTGAGGCCGACGCCCGTCGCAGCATCCCCTCGAGATCGCCCATCCTGGGACGGCCGATGAATTGGCTCGTGAGTGACGCCGCCGCGAAAATGACGATCCAGCTCTCCGAGCCGGTCAACAACCCCGCCATGATCCCAATGAAGCCGAGCCCCTCACGGAGGGCCTGCGGAACGATGACCGAGACGACGTAGGCCCTCAGCACGGCAAGCTCATCCCACCCGCGATCGACTCGCCGTCGCCGTCGCCCCTGCGCGGACGCGATGGCGAGGCCTACGAAAACGACCCCAACGGCCCCGTACCGTATAGCCTGCGCCGTGGATCCGACAAACGGCGCAAACGCGTCCGACCGCACAAGAAAGATCGCCACGCCCGCAAAGACCCCCACCCCGAACATCATGCTGAGCGAGACGATCAGCATGATCAAGTACTGTCGCCGGATGTTCAGGCTTCGCGAACCTCCCTCACGAGATCGGTCATCGAACTCTTGGCGTCCCCGAAGAACATCAATGTGTGGTCCATATAGAAGAGTGGATTGTCGATGCCCGCGAATCCGGGCGACAGGCTCCGCTTCATGACGATCACGCTCTTCGCTCGGTCCACGTCCAGGATGGGCATGCCCGCGATCACGCTCTGGGGATTGTGCGCCTCGGGGTTCACCACGTCGTTGGCGCCGACCACGAGTACGACGTCGGTCCGGGCGAAGTCGTCATTGATTTCGTCGAGATCGAACAGCTTGTCGTAGGGCACGTCCGCTTCAGCGAGCAACACGTTCATGTGCCCGGGCATACGGCCGGCGACCGGATGGATAGCGTACTTCACGTCCACCCCCCGCTCCTCGAGGTTGTCCATGGCCTTGCGGAGGTCGTGCTGGGCCTGCGCAACCGCGAGACCGTAGCCCGGCACCACGATCACGGACTGGGCATAGGCCAGGATCATCGCTGCACCCTCGGCGTCCACGGAGCGGGCCGTCTTGTCGCCAGAGCCGATCTGCGCGGCACTGCCCGCCTCTCCACCGAACGCGCCGAACGCCACGTTCGCCAGCGAACGGTTCATGGCCTTGCACATGATCATCGTCAGAATGAGCCCGGCCGCACCCACGAGCGCTCCGCTGATGATGAGCACGTTGTTCGAGATCACGAATCCCGCGGCGGACGCAGCCAGCCCCGAGTAGGAGTTGAGCAGCGAAATCACCACCGGCATGTCCGCGCCGCCGATGGGAATCACCAGGAGAACGCCCAGCAGGAGCGCGATCGCCATGAAGATCGAGAACACCGTCAGAGCCGGAAGTCCGCCGACCTCGAATGCGCCCATCACCGAGGCGCCCAACACCAGGAGCGACAGGAAGAGCAGGGCGTTGAAGGTCTTCTGGAGCGGGAACGTGATGGGATTCCCCGACACCAGCCCCTGCAGCTTGCCGAACGCGATGAAGCTGCCCGAGAAGGTCACCGTGCCGATGAGGCAGGAGATGGCGATGGTGAACCCGTCTCCCAGCACGAGCGCGGCCCCCGCCGATTGGACGCGCAACAGCTCCGCCGCAGCGACGAGAGCCGAGGCACCGCCCCCGAATCCGTTGAAGATGCCCACGAGCTGGGGCATGTCGGTCATCTTCACGGTTCGTGCGGCTACCCCGCCGATGAGCGAGCCCAACACCATGGCGGCCACGATGCCGGTCCAGCTCAGAACCTCGTTTTCGACCAGCGTAGCGACGATGGCGATGAGCATGGCCAAGGCCGCCAACCGGTTGCCCCCACGAGCCGTAGCGGGCGACTGGAGGCGTTTGAGGCCAACGACGAAGAGAACGGAGGCAAAGAGGTATGACAGCTCCACCCCAAGGGAGAGATCCATGAATTAGCTCCTCTGAGTGGCCGCTAGTTTTTCTTGAACATTTCGAGCATGCGGTCGGTGACCATGAAGCCTCCGACCACATTGACCATCGCCATCACGATCGCGAGGACCCCCAGGATCTGCGCGAGACCGGAATCGACCTGCGCGGAGACCACCAGGGCGCCCACGACCGCGATCCCCGAGATGGCGTTGGCGCCCGACATGAGGGGCGTGTGCAGGGTCGGCGGCACCTTGGTGATGACCTCCCGGCCCGTGAGCGTGGCGAGGACGAAGACGTACAGTCCAACGACCATTTCGCCCATCAGGATCCTCCATTTCGGCGTAAGCACTGTTTCGGTGGGAAAGCGCTGTAGTTACTGCCGGAGAACCTACTCAGGATCTCCGGATGCGCCAGACCGCCGAGAGGGCTCGACCGGTGTGCCGAGAAAAGTGTTGCTGTCCAGGGAATCCTCAGTTTAGCGTCGAGTAGGGCGGTTTGCGCCGATGGGGCTCTGTTCCCGGTCGGTCGTGGCGTGTCGAGCCTACCGCCGACCTGTCGTGAGCCAAGGAGATCGACCGTGGACCAGCAATCATTTGACACTCATCGTGCAACCGAGACCGCGACCGTCGCGCCGAATCAATCCTTGTTACCGGCCATACTAGCTGGCCTCGGCGCCGCCCTCGTCGGGGGCATCGCGTGGACGGTCCTCACGGCCATGACCGGCTACGAGGTGGGATACGCCGCGTGGGCGCTCGGGGGGCTCGTGGGGTTCGGAATGGCCCACACCACTGCGCGTCGGGACTCGGTGGCCGCCGGGTCGGCGGCGACGCTGGCGCTCGTGGGCTTGCTGATCGCCCGGGTGCTCATCGGAGAGTTGGTCCTCGGTGGCTCAGCCCTCGGCGAGGTACTGGCGGACGACGAACTCATGGCTCAGGCCGCTACCCTCGACCTCCAATTCAACGAGGGCTTTACGATGGAGGTGCAGTCGACCTACGACGCCATTCCCGCGGGCGACACGATTTCGGACGCCCTGTGGGCGGAAATGGTCTCTGAAGGTGCGCTGCATCTGGAGTCGCTCTCTCAGGAGGAGCGCCAAGCGATGGCGGAGCAGTTCACGGGATTGGCGTTCGCGCAGGCCGGGCTTCTTGGCCGCGTCGCCGCCCAGATGGGCCCATTCGATCTGCTGTGGGCGTTCCTGGCCGTATCCACCGCCTGGGGAATGATGAAAACGGAAACGGAAGAGGAGTTGGCGCCCGCGATCGTGAGCGACCCTGCGGGCTAACCCCCGTCCGCCGTCGCCTGAATGGAGCCGATGACCAGGCCCAATAGCTCGTCGATGTCTCCACCCGGGATCCAACGAGCCACGACCACCAGATCGTTCTCCTCGTCCACGTAGACCAGGTTGGTGCCGTTGCCGCGGTGCGAGTAGGCCGTGCTGGGCGCGCTCGGATAGCCCTTCCGGCCCTGGGCATTGGGCGCATTCAGGAAGTAGTTCATGAAGCCGTAGGTCTGGTTGGCCGCGGACGGCGTCGTGGCCAAGTCGAACCACTTCTCGTCAACGAGTTGCTGATCTCCCCAGAGACCCTTCCGCAGCGTCAGTAGTCCGAAGCGCGCCTGATCCCTGGCGTGGATGAACATACCGCCGCCCCAGTGGCCACCACCGCTCACGGCCTGCACGCGGTCTCCGTCGAGTGTGATCCAGGAGTTGTCGTAGCCATACCAGCGCCACGTCGGTGACGCCCCGATGGGATCCATGACCCGTTCCTTCAGGACCCGCGGGAGGGGTCGGCGCCACACGCTCGTCGCCAGAAGAGCCAGAAGGTTCACACGCGTGTCATTGTACTCGTACACCGTGCCCGGCGTGCGCCGTGCACGCGTGGTCCAGGTGGATGGATCCCGATCCGGTCGGTCCGCCCAATCCGGCTTCCCCCAAAGCGTACCCTCCCAGTCCGAACTCTGGGTGAGCAGGTGTCTCCAGGTGATCTGACGGTTGTGCTCGGTGTTGAAGAGCGTCGTGACGTCGGGCTCGCCGAAGCCCACGCGGTCGATACCCGGCTCGCCGTCCCCCGGAGGGAGATCGACCGGCGCCATGTAGTCACGGGCCAGGTCGTCGATGGAGCCGATGAGGCCGTCCTGGACCGCCAGTCCCACGGTCGTGGACAGGAAGGACTTCGACACGCTGTGCGTCATGTCCACGCTGCGGGTGTCGCCCCACTCCGCGACGATGTATCCGTGCCGGACGATCACGCCGGCCGCTCCACTACGCACCTTGAAGGGGCCCACGCCGAATCCGAACGGCTCGCGACCGAAGCTCTGATTCTGGCCCTGCTCCTGGTCCCGTGGATTGGTGGCCTCATGAGTGACCGCGTAGTCCACCGCCGCCTGTACTCTGGAGGCGTTCATCCCGACCTCCTCCGGCCGGCGCGTCTCCCAGGCACCCCGTTCCGGGACATACTGGGCGGCGAGCACGGCGGGTAGGAGCAGCAGCGCCAGGGTGAAGGCCGGGATGGTGCGGGCGTGGTCGACGAGTACGCGGGTCATGGTCGGCTCCGGTTGGTGTCGGAACTGGATGGGCCTCGGGAGCGATGTGGGTCGGGCCCGTGCTTCTGCTTTCTCGTGTGCTGGTTTAGGGTACCGGTCCCGGGGGAGATTGGCAAAGCGCGGGCGGACTCACCCGTACGGCCTCGGTCTGACGGCCCTAACCCATCCGGGCAAAGGAATCCCCGAAGAGGAAGCCGCCCGTGGGTTCCAGACCCTAGCCGAGCTTCTCCTTGGTCGGCCCGTGCAGCACCTCGCCCCCGTGTGTCACGCAGGTGCCCGCGACGATCTCGTCTTCGAAGTCGAGCGTCAGCTCACCCTCGGCGACGAGCTCATTGAGGAGCGTCTCGACGTTCTTCGAGAACATCTGGCTCGCGTGCATGGGGATCTCCGCGGGCAGGTTCGTGGGGCCCATCACCTTCACGCCGTTTCGCACGACGGTTTCGCCCTCGCGTGTGACGGCACAGTTGCCTCCGGATCCGGCCGCGAGGTCCACGATCACCGATCCGGGGTGCATCGAGTCCACCATCTCTTCGGTGATGAGGCGCGGTGCCGGCCGACCGGGGATCTGGGCCGTCGTGATCACCAGATCCGTGTCGGCGATGTGCGCGGCGATGAGCTCGAGTTCGCGCTGGTGCTGTTCCTCGCTCAACTCCTTTGCGTATCCACCCTCTCCCTCTCCGCTCACCTCTTCTTCCGCCTCGAGGAACGTGGCACCCAGGCTCTCGATCTGCTCCTTCACGGCGGGACGCACGTCGAAGGCCTCCACCTTGGCGCCCAGACGGCGTGCCGTGGCTATTGCCTGGAGCCCTGCCACGCCGGCGCCGAGAATCAGGACCTTCCCGGGACGAATGGTACCGGCGGCGGTCATGAACATCGGCAGGAACTTGGCGAGCTCGTCCGCCCCGGTGAGCACGGCTTTGTATCCTGCCACCGTGGCCTGGGACGAGAGCACGTCCATGCTCTGCGCCCGTGTGATCCGCGGGATGAGCTCCAGCGCGAAGGCGGTGATCTTGGCGTTGCCGAGGCTCCCGACCAGCTCCGGCTGCGTGAGCGGCGACAGCAGCGAGATGAGCACCACGCCCTCGGGGAGCGCTTCGATCTCCTGGGCGGTCGGCGCTTGGACCTTCAGGACGACTCCGGCGCCCTGCACGGCCGAGCTCACATCCGGCGCGATGGTCGCCCCCGCCTCGCGGTACTCCTCGTCCGAGAAGTGGGACGGAACTCCGGCTCCCGACACCACGGTGACTTCGCACCCGAGCTTATCCAGCTTGGGCACGCCCGCAGGAATCAGCGCGACCCGGTCTTCGCCGGGCGTTGTTTCACCGAGAACGGCGACGTTCATGAAGTGCTCCCAACTTGAAATTCTGACCAGGATCCGGTCGAACCGCCCGACGCGACCTTGCGGGGCGGCGACATACGCGCGCACCATATCGGCCCACCGCTCTTTCCTCAAGGCTTGCGAGGGACCGATGAAGATCCTCGAAGATATCGAATCCGTCGATCGACGTGGATTCATGGCGTATATGTCCGCGCTGGGTCTGGGCGGGACCGTGTTTCCGGGAGTGCTCTGGGCACAGGCGCAGACGCGCGGAGAAATCACGTCGGAGCTCGTCGCCGACGCGGGGGCGGTGGCCGGCCTCGAGTTCACGGATGCGGAGTTGGCCCTGATGCTCGAGGGCCTGAACACGAATCTCGCGGGCTATGAGGCCATGCGTGAAAGGCCGATCCCGAATCACGTGATGCCCGCGGTGCAGTTCGATCCAGTGCTTCCGGGACGTGATCTCCCGTCCGAGACTCGTCCCTTCCGGTTTACGCGGCACGTCGGACTGCGTCGCCCGGCGGACCCGGAGACCCTCGCGTTCATGCCGGTCACCCAGCTCTCCGAGTTGATTCGGACCCGGCAACTGACCTCTACCGAGCTCACCACGCTCTACCTGGAGCGGCTGGAACGGCACGGCCCCACGTTGGAGGCGGTCATCACGCTGATGGGCGATCAAGCGCTCGAGCATGCGGCCCGGGCCGATCGTGAGATTGCGAACGGTGGCTACCGCGGCCCTCTTCACGGCATCCCATGGGGAGCCAAGGATCTGTTGGCGGCCGAGGGCTTCCGCACGACGTGGGGTGCCACGCCGTACCGGGACCAGGTCGTCGGGGAAGACGCGACCGTGGTGCGTCGCCTCGAAGAGGCGGGTGCCATCCTGGTGGCGAAGCTGACGCTGGGCGCCCTCGCATCTGGGGACTACTGGTACGGCGGCAGAACCCGGAACCCGTGGAACCTGGAGCAGGGCTCCAGCGGCTCCTCGGCGGGCTCGGCCGCGACGACCGCCGCCGGACTCGTGGGCTTCGCCATTGGAAGCGAAACGCTCGGCTCCATCGTGTCGCCGTCGACGCGTTGCGGCGTGACGGGGCTCCGGCCGACCTACGGGCGGGTCAGCCGCTCCGGCGCCATGGCACTCTCCTGGAGCATGGACAAGCTGGGTCCCCTCGCCCGTAGCGTGGAGGACTGTGCACTCGTCTTCGACGCCATCCATGGCGCGGACGGCCGTGATCCCGCGGCGCGCACAACGCCCTTCAACTGGGATTCCGAGCGGCCGCTGTCGGATCTCCGGGTCGGGTACTTCCGCCGTGGCTTCGAGTCGGACGGCGCGACCGGCCACGACAGAGCCGCGCTCGAGACGCTCCGTTCGCTCGGCGTACAGACCGTCCCGGTCGACGTTCCCTCCGACTATCCCCTCGATGCCATGAGGATCATCCTGCGCGCGGAGGCGGCAGCCGCGTTCGACGAGCTGACGCTGAGTGGAAGGGACGACCTGCTCGTGAGACAGACTCAGGGGTCGTGGCCCACCTCGTTCCGGGTCGCCCGGATGATTCCGGCCGTCGAATACATCCAGGCCAACCGAATCCGCACGATGCTCATGGGCGAGCTCGAGGCGGCGCTGGAAGGGATCGACGTCTTCATCACCCCGACTCGCGCCCCGGACCTTTCGGTGATGACCAACCTGACGGGCCATCCGGCCGTGGTGGTGCCGAGCGGCTTCAACGACGACGGAACGCCGGTGAGCATCGTCTTCATCGGTCAGCTCTGGTCGGATGCCGAGACTCTCCGCGTGGCGAAGGCATGGCAGGACGCCACGGACTTCCATAGGCGGAGGCCGCCCCTGTTCGGCTGAGGGATCGACGGGGAGGAACCGTTCGCGCGCGGCGCGGCTTCGGCAACTGATCGGAGCCCCTCCCCAGGCGCGCGGCGCTGGGCTCGAAGGGGTGTGTTTCCCGTGGCTCAGGAGTCTCATCGAGTGCGAAGAAATGGGTTCGAGAGGGTCTACTCCTTCTGCTCAGGCCTCACCTTGACCGCGGTCGTTGCCACGGCATGCTCCAGCGACGGGGGAACCTCGCCGGGTGGAGGCGCTTCGAGCCTATCCGCGATGTGCAGAGCTATTCAGAGAGAGGTTGTTTCGGGGGCAGCGAAGGACGGTATTCCCGCGGTTCAGTTCGATGACTCCGACTTGGTCGAGCCGGGAAGCGTGTGGCTCGATTTCCTGCAACCTACCGATCGGGTGATCGGGCTCGAAGTCGACGGTGATTATCTGGCCGTGCCCCTCAACATTCTGTGGTGGCACGAGATCCTGAATTTGAACGACCACGGCCTGGCCATCACGTATTGTCCGCTCACTGGATCCAGTATGGTCTTCGAGCGCGGGGCTGCCGGTGGTGCCGAGTTCGGTACGTCTGGGCTGCTCTTCAAGAACAATCTGGTCATGTACGACCGTGCTCCTGGCGATGAGGAGTATTCATTGTGGCCGCAGATGTTGGCCGGAGGGTTCTGCGGCCCTTCGGAGGGGAGGCGCCTGACGATGGTTGCGGCCATCGAGATCGAGTGGGAAGACTGGTTGGCGCTCCACCCGGATACCCGGGTCGTGGGTTCGAACACCGGGATTTCGAGGAACTACACGCTGTATCCGTATGGGGCCTACGCGGTGGAGGACAACGAGTTCACCTTGGTCGATATCAACCCCGACAGCCTCGACCGGCGGAGACCTCCGAAGGAGAGGGTACTGGGGATTCCGTTCGTCGACGGTCAGGGAGGAATCGCCTTCCCGTTCGGTGCCCTCCGTGAGGCCGCGATCGGCGATCTTGCGGTGGTCCAGACGGTCGTTGGCGACGGCGGTGAGGGGCAGGGTGGGGTGGACCCGGTCGTCGTGTTTTGGGACGGTGGAGCGGAGGCAGCGATGGCGTTTACGCCGGTGTCCACGACCCAGGATCTGACGTTCGAGGTGAGGAACGGCGGCTTTGTGGACGTGGAGACGGGTACCCAGTGGAGCATAGACGGGAAGGGGCTCTCCGGTCCGTTGGCGGGTCAGCAACTCCGCACCATCGTCGAGGGGTACGTGTCATTCTGGTTCGCGTTCTCCCAGTTCTTCCCGGATCCGGTTCTGTGGCTGCCCTGAACCCGCTTTTCCGAACTTCGTGGATCGTAGGGAGTCCGCCGATCATCTGACTCTGATGAAGAGTCCCCACCCACTTTTCGAGAGTCCGAAGGATCCCGCGAGAAGGAGCGCGACGACTGCCCACGGACTTCGCCGGCCACCTTGTGCAAACTGGTCGTTGATCACCATCCAGGCAAACACTCCTGCGACAACAAAGAACGCTCCTCCCGAGAGCATAAGCACCGATCCGAGTACCTTGCTCGCGAAGCTGAACCGATAGACGTAGTCCGCCGCACGGGACCGGTGATTCCAGATCGACATGGGAATAAGGAGTGCATGGACGGCGGCGAACCCCAAGAACCAGTTCGCGGTCACCACCTCCAGGGTGCCGTTCCCCAGAGCGAAGAAGATACCCGTCGCGATCACGCCGGACACAGTCAGGTACAACGCCGTCCGAATCGCTCGGGCGCCTTGATCCGGGCTCTGGAAAAAGGGCAGGCTGTAGGAATCGATTTCGGCTTCCTTCAGGTAGGCGTCTTGACGCGAGCGGGTCGCATTGAGAACAACCCAAAAAGCCAGAAAGTAGAAAATGATGGACGATGTCCCCACGAAGACCGAGACCGAGAAGCTTTCGTCCCCCACTAGCCGGCCGAATAGAATGCCCAAGAAGAGCGCCACAACGGCGACCGCCGTTAGGGACCCGACGGGTAATCCTGTGGATGGCTTGGCTCTATTTCCGGACCGTGATTCAGACACGCTTCCCCCAACGCTTCAGGTTCCTTGAACAGGCCTTCGGCCTACGTGATAAGGCCAAGGTCTCCTTATGCACAACCTAGGCCTCGACGCACGATTATAAACGTCTCCCTCGCGCTCGCTACCACCACGGCGATTTCGACAACTTCCTCGACTCCACCCCGGGGCATCGGATCGCCAGGTCGGCGGCGTTCTCGCACCGACATGGCTTCGCCCCACGGTTTCCGCCAGCGTCCCGGCAGCACCGGTTAGAGGGACGTGTGCCCCTTAAGGGAGGAGTCCATGCTGGCCCAGGTCGGCTCTGCTTCAGTGGCAGGAGTCGAGAGTCACGCGGTGTCGGTGGAAGTCAACATTTCGGTCGGTCTACCCTCGTTCGTGGTCGTCGGCCTGCCGCACGGCGCCGTCCGAGAAGGTAGGGAACGGGTCACCGCCGCCCTGAGCAACGTGGACCATCCGGTCCCTCACCGGCGAATCACCGTCAACCTCGCACCCGCCGATGTGCCCAAGGAGGGAAGTGCCTTCGACCTTCCGATTGCGGTGGCGGTACTGATCGGCATGGGGGTGGTTCCGCAGGAGCGGGTGGACGGCCTCTGTCTGGTCGGGGAACTCGGGTTGGACGGACGCTTGAGGCCGATCCGGGGAGGCTTGCCGATCGCTGCGGGGTGCCGTGCGCGGGGTCTGAAGAAACTTCTGCTGCCGAGGGCGAACGCACGGGAGGCCGGGGCGGTGGAGGGGGTGGAAGTCCTGGGTGGCGAGAGCCTCGGAGAGGTGTTGGAGCATCTCTCGGGGGGGAACACGATCGGACCGACGCGGCTCGATACGCACGGTCTCCTCGAGCGTCCTCCGGCCCGGCAACCGGATCTGTCCGACGTGCGTGGCCAGCAGTTCGCGAAGCGAGCGCTCGAGATCGCCGCCGCGGGGGGCCACAATCTTCTGCTGATCGGGCCCCCCGGGTCCGGCAAGACGATGATGGCGCGGCGACTCCCCGGAATCCTTCCGCCACTCACGGTGGCCGAGTCGATCGACGTCACGAAAATCCATTCGGTGGCGGGCCTGGTCCCGGCGGGGGGCACGCTCGTGGCGGAGCGTCCCTTCCGGGCGCCCCATCACACGGCGAGCGACGCGGGGCTCGTCGGTGGCGGGGCGATTCCCCGACCCGGCGAGGTGAGCCTGGCCCACAATGGCGTGCTGTTCCTCGACGAGCTCCCTGAGTATCGGCGGTCCGTGCTGGAGGCGCTTCGGCAGCCGATGGAGGACGGCGTCGTGAGCCACTCGCGGGCGCGCTCGACCCTGACCTATCCCGCACGATTCATGCTCGCCGCCGCCATGAACCCGTGTGCCTGCGGGCTACACGGCGCCGAAGGGGACCGGTGTACGTGCGATCCCGCGGCGGTGGCGCGGTATCGTTCTCGCGTCTCAGGCCCACTGTTGGACCGGATCGATCTCCACATCGAAGTACCCTCCGTTCCGGTCGAGGACCTGAGAGCGGTGGGCTCCGCGGAGCCGAGCGAGGCTGTCCGGGCCCGAGTCGCGGCCGCTCGGGAGCGGCAGAACCAACGTTTTCACCGTGTACCGGGAGTGGGAGCGAACAGCCACATGAGCTCCCGAGAGATCCGTCGTTGGTGCCCCCTGGACGACGCTGCGGCCCGGATTCTGCGACAGGCCATGACTCGCTTGACGCTTTCGGCGCGTGCACACGATCGGGTGCTCAAGGTGGCCAGGACCATTGCCGATCTGGAGCGGGCCGACCGCCTGAATTCCCATCACGTGGGAGAGGCCATCCAATACCGCTTGCTCGATCGTTCCCGCGTGACCTGAACCGCCTCTCCAGGGCCGTATTCAGCGCCGACCCCGAACACCGCTTCCCTCACAGGTCCGTGTAGTGTACGAAGGCCTTGCGTTCACGACGCATGATCACGTGATTTGAACAGAGAAGCCGATCATGTGGTTTCGTCATTCAGACGGCCACTCTTCCGCAGACGCCACAGGTATCGAAGGGCTATGATCACGCTGGGATCCTCGTTCGTCATTCCTACCGGGGCCGTGCTTTCCAGCACGCTCATCCAGGGGACGGGCCTCTTTCAGGGAACCCAGGTGATCTCGACCATGCCATGGCGAGAAATTGGGCTCACCGCTGGCGTAGTCATCGGCGCGTGGCTCATCCGCAGGCTCGGTCGGCAGATCGTTGCCCGGACCGTGGACAATCGCGTCGTGCAGTACCGGTGGGGGAAGACGCTCGCCTACCTCACCACGGGACTCGCCACGGTTTTCGTCATCGGCATTTGGGTCGACGGCCTTTCTCAGGTCGGCACGTTCCTGGGGCTGGTGTCCGCCGGTGTCGCAATCGCGCTGAAGGACGTCCTCGTGGACATCGCCGGATGGCTGATTCTGATCACCAAGCCGCCCTTCGAGGTCGGCGATCGGATCCAGATCGGCGAACACTCGGGTGACGTGGTGGACGTATCAGCTCTGCACTTCCACCTTCTGGAGATCGGCAACTGGGTGGACAGCGACCAGAGCACGGGACGGCTGATCCGAATCCCGAACGCGAAGATCCTCACCGATCCGATCGCGAACTACACCTCGGAATTCCCGTTCCTTTGGCATGAGGTGCCGGTCGTGTTCACGTTCGAGAGCGACTGGCGCAGGGCCAAGGCCCGTTTGCTGGAAATGGTGACCGAAGCGAGTGTGGAGATGAGCCAGAGGGCCGCCGAAGTCTTACAGAATCGACCGAGCCGGATGTTGATTTCATACCGGACGGTGACCGCGACGGTCTATACGTCGGTCCTGGATCATGGTATCTGCTTGTCTATGCGTTTTCTTACAGATCCGAGGCGGCGCAGGGCCTTCGACCAGACGCTCTGGGAGGGGGTCCTCGACATCGTGTCCAGCGAGCCAAACATCGACCTGGCGTACCCGACCCAGCGCCTGGTCGGGCTGGAGCGCGAGTCCGAGCCATCCGCGGGCACGCCGTCCCGCACTCGCCGTGAGTTGGTGGAAGAACGCGGGATACTCTGAGTTGGCAGCCGGGCGCGTCCCCGCGACGCGCCCTGTTGTAAGCTTCGCTCCATCCCGGTAGTTTTTTGCCATGTGCACGACCCCTTCCTCGGATTCTGTGTCTCAGCCATGCGTCTATTCGTCGCACTGAACCTTCCCAAGAAGGAACGCGACCGAATCTACCGGGCCTCCAAGATCCTCCGGGAGTGTGAGCTTCCCGTGCGTTGGGTGGAGCCGGAGCACTTCCACGTCACCCTGAAATTCCTAGGCGAGGTCACGGACGACCGCATGTCGGACGTGCAAGAGGCACTCGATCAAGTGGCTACGAGCACCGCTCGTTTCGACTTGGCCGTAGAGGGCTTTGGGGCCTTCCCGACGATCCGTCGTCCTCAGGTGATCTGGGTCGGCATCGAGCCGAGCCCGGCTCTACGGTGCCTGAAACAGGACGTCGAGTGGGCCCTGATGGGTTGTGGCTTCGACCGTGAGACGAGGGCTTTCCATCCGCATCTCACGCTCGGCCGAGCCGATGCGCAAGATGGTGCCGGGGCTTTCCGTGGTCTGGACGATAAGGCCGCGAACTTGAGCTATCAGGGGCAGGTCAAGGTACGCAAGCTGGATCTGATGCGTAGCCAACTGTCCAAGGGTGGGGCGGCTCGGTATACCCTGCAGCACAGTACTACGCTCGAGGGCTGAGCGGTGCTCGGATCGGGCTGTCTCAAGGGGTGCCTCGGAAGGGCCTGGCTTTTGGGCTTGCTGGTCGCGGCTGCCCTGGTGGGGTGGAGGTGGGGCCCGTCGGTCTTCCCGAGGGTTTCGGGTTGGTTCGCCGAGGAGGAAGCGGCGGTGGAGGTGCTGCCGTCGCCGGAACTGGCCGAGGCGGCTCTGGATCGTTTCGAACGCTTTCGTCGTGGAGAAAGCGGGGACCAACTCAGTCTGAGTGCCGCCGAGGTCGTTTCCGTGATTCGGTATTCCGCTCCCGGGATGGTTCCAGGGGGCGTTTCGGATCCGGTTGTGGAGTTTCGAGACGGAGTCGTGTCGCTGAGGGCCCGCATCGCTGTGGAGGCCTTCCCGGGATTGCCTACCCTCGATGGGATACTCGGCTTTCTCCCCGACACGGTCTCCATGGAGGTTGAAGGCGCCTTGTCTCCGCTCGACGACGATGGGGTCGCGCTCGTCGTACATGGTGTGCGGGCCTCTTTCGTTCCGGTGCCGCTGCCCGACGGGATGACGCCCAAGATTCTGACGGCCCTGGGCAGAAGGCACGTGGACGGCCTCGCCGAGGATGCGCTCCCGTTTTCACTTCCCAATGGGGTGCAGTCGGCGCATGTGCTTCGCGACCGCCTGATCCTCGTGCGGGGCGGTTGAGTCTCCGGGCCACGGTGAAGACATGCCTCGAATCCTGATCGTCGATGACGAAGAATCGATCCGCGGTGCGCTGAGGCAGGTCTTCGAGTACGAGGATCACGAGGTGGCTACCGCGGAGGACGGGCCCGAAGCCCTGGAGCTTTTCGAGTCCTTCCGTCCTCATGTCACGTTCCTCGACGTGAAGATGTCCGGTCTGGACGGCCTCGAGGTCCTTTCACGAATCCGCGCCCTCCATCCGAACGCCTGCGTGGTGATGATCAGCGGTCATGGGACGATCGATACGGCCGTCGAGGCGACGCAGAAGGGCGCCTTCGACTTTATCGAGAAGCCCCTGGATACGAGTCGGCTGCTCGTGACCCTTCGGAACGCCCTGGAACTCCGTGGGCTCACGGAGAGTGTCGAGTTGCTGCGAAGCGAGGTCGGCACACGGCACGAGATCGTCGGCGCGTCGCAGGCCATGAACGATGTCATGGAACGCATCGACAAGGTGGCACCCACGGATGCGCGAGTGCTCATCACCGGTGACAACGGAACGGGCAAGGAGCTTGTCGCTCGTGCCCTCCACCACGCTTCATCCAGGCGCGACGGGCCGTTCATCGAGGTAAACTGCGCCGCGATCCCCTCTGAGTTGATCGAGTCGGAGCTGTTCGGCCACATGAAGGGGTCCTTCACGGGAGCGGTCTCGGACCATGCGGGTAAGTTCGAGCAGGCTCAGGACGGAACCCTCTTCCTCGATGAAGTCGGCGACATGTCCTTGGATGCCCAGGCCAAGGTGCTGAGGGCGCTCGAGGAGGGCGTCGTCACGCGGGTGGGAGGCTCCAAGCCCATCACCGTGGACGTGCGGGTGTTCGCCGCAACGAACAAGGATTTGTCGAAAGAGATCGCCGAAGGCCGGTTTCGCGAGGATCTTTTCTACAGGCTCAACGTGGTCCCCATCGTCGTGCCCGCGCTCCGTGAGCGACGAGAAGACATTCGACCGCTGGTCACGCATTTCGTTTCGCAGGCCGTTGGTTCGAATCACGGACCACCCAAGACCATCGAGCCCGAAGCCATGGAGCGGCTCGAGGCCCTCGACTGGCCGGGAAACGTTCGCGAACTCCGAAACACGGTGGAACGGCTCTTGATTCTTTCTCCGGGCGAGGCTGTTCGTGCCGAGGATGTGGATGCTCTGGTGGCCGGTACCGCCACGGTGGACGCTCTAGGCGCCACTCTTCTCAACGTTGAAGCCTTCAGTGAGTTCAAGGAGAACGCCGAGATGGCGTATATCGCGCACAAGCTTCACGTGAACGACTGGAACGTGAGTGAGACGGCCCGCCAGATCGATATGCCACGGTCGAACCTGTACAAGAAGATCGAGAAGTACGGACTCACCCGAGAGGAGTGATCAGGGTCCTTCTACTATCTCGGCTCCATTCGGCAGGCGATAGAGCGCACTGACCGTACGAAAGTCGCGGTTGGAGAGGTTCCGGGCGGTGTTCGTCGGGTACATGACGTCCCGCTGGGAATCACTGTGTGGCAGCCCGAGGGCGTGCCCCATCTCGTGGGCCGCGGTGAGCAGCACCTGCTCTGGGGTTAGCTGGAAACTCGCGTTGCCCGGACTGCTCATGGCGAGTGCGATCCCCAGAACCTCGAACCTTACCTCACCCCTTTCGAGAGTCCAGCGAACCTGCGTGAGGCCGAGTTGAGATCCGGAGAGACCCTCTCCCCACGAGATCTCTATGTCGGCCGGATAGGAAGCCACGGGGTGGGTGTCGATCACGAGTTCGAAGGGACGCCCCTGCCAGTACTGGATGCCGCGCACGGCGGCGCTCTGAAGATCCCGGGCGCGCTTAGGGGATACTCCCTCGGGAAGGGGAACCCGGATCCGGATTCGGCCCGTGTTCTCCGGCCACCGGAGAATTCGTTGGGAACCGGACGCCTCGAGTTCGGCGCACAGATACCCCACGTCGACACACACCGAGGCCGAGCTGAGGACCACTTCGTCGACGGCGCTTCGGATCACCAGGCTTTCGTCGCACATGGCCCCCATGGCCCTTGTACAGGAACCCCCTGGACCCGCGGCCGAGTCCATGTTGTCCGCGGCTGAGACTGGAGGACGATCCTGAAGCCAGGTCATCGCAAGGCCGGCGGCGATTGCGACGAACAGCAACGAGAACGGAGACCGGACTCTACTCACTGTACCGGGCTACCGATGCGGGCATCGGCCATCCGTGCGGCTTGCTGTCCTAATTCTTGCCACAATGTCTTGCCCGTCTGAAGGAAAGGTTGCTGCCGGTCTCAGGGGAAAGCATCTTTCTTCTAGTGAACCTCCACTACCTCTTTAACACTAGGACCGGGACCCCCGAAGGGGAAAGCTTCTCATTCCCCGCCTTGGAACCCGAGTTTGCTGGAACGTGTACCCGTGCTTTGCGCCCGCTCCGCGGTGAGTCGCGTGTGCGGGTGGTGGCCCAGAACGTCTTTTCAGAGGATGCCGCCCGGAATGGACTGGACTAAAGGAGGCACGTCAGAGGTGGCGACGGGCTATGTCCGAGCCACCTGGGAATGGACGCGGTCGGTCCTCATCGCAGTGCTCCTTTTCCTGGGCGTCCGCGCCTTCGTCGTCGAGGCCTTCAAGATCCCCACATCCTCCATGGAGAAGACGCTGCTCGTCGGTGATTATCTCCTCGTCAACAAAGCCGTGTATGGCGCCGAGGTGCCCTTTCTCGGTCTGAGGCTGCCGGCCTGGCGCGAGCCGACCCGGGGCGAAGTCGTGGTGTTCCACCCCCCCCATGAGCCGCTCAAGAACTACGTCAAACGGGTGGTGGGCGTGCCCGGTGACACGCTCGAGATGCGAGACAAGGCCCTTCTCATCAACGGGCGTGAGGTACAGGAGAGTTACGCTCGCCATAATGATCGTGGCGGCGACGCTACCCACTCGGACATGAGGTGGCAGCGAAACCATCTACTGGCCAGTGGGATCGCTCGCGATGGTCCCTACGGCGAGGACGACGGATGGTCGGAGGCCGACAGGGCATCGCCGGAGGACGACTATCGCCCTTCACGTGACAATTGGGGCCCCATCTCGGTCCCCGAGGGCAGCTACTTCGTTCTGGGAGACAACCGGGACAACAGCGAGGACTCGCGGTACTGGGGCTTCGTGGACCGCCGTTCCATCCGAGGCCAGCCGTGGCGGCTTTACTTCTCCTATGCCTCGTCCAGCCAACGCGGGTCCTGGCTTCGAGCGGTGCGGTGGGAGCGGGTTGGCCAGGCGATCCGTTGACCGCCTGTTGCGCGGATGATCCCTTTCCTTATCATGGTTCTGGCTCGATGTCCCTCCACCGTGGCGGTGGCGCAATCACACACATGATTCAGGTCGAGGGTTAGATGGGGTTTGCTTCCCGCAAAGGTGCCTTCCGGGAAGGTTCGCTGGATCAATACCTCAAAGAGATTAGCCAGTATCCTCTCATCGATAAGGCTGAAGAGGCCCGCCTTGCCAAGGGTATCAAGCGTGGCGAGGAGGAGGCGCTCGACAAGCTGGTCCGCTCCAACCTCCGGTTCGTGGTCTCGGTGGCGAAGAAGTATCAGAACCAGGGGGTGCCGCTATCCGACCTCATCAACGAGGGGAACCTCGGCCTCATCCGTGCCGCTCATAAGTTCGATGAGACCAAGGGCATCAAGTTTATCAGCTATGCGGTATGGTGGATCAGGCAAGCCATTCTGCAGGCCCTCGCGGAGCAGAGCCGGATCGTAAGGGTCCCTCTGAATCGAGCGGGAGCACTCCACCGAATCGGACGCCGGAGCTCGGCGCTGCTTCAGGAGTTGGGCCGTGAACCGACGGTCGAGGAAATCGCCGACGATCTGGACATCACCCAGCAGGAAGTGGAGCGGACGCTGGCGATTTCGCAGTCTCACCTCTCGCTGGACGCTCCGATCACGCCCGGCGAAGACCACCGACTGCTCGACTACCTGCCGGACCAGTACGCGCCCGGGCCCGAGGACGAGGCGTACGACCACGCCCTCAAAGACAGCGTGGAGGAGGCACTCTCTTCGCTGAAGGAGCGCGAGGCCAAGATTCTTCGGCTGTACTTCGGCCTGGATGATCAGGAGCCGATGACCCTCGAGGAGATCGGGGCCCTCATGGGCATCACCCGAGAGCGGGTCCGGCAAATCAAGCAGAAGGCTTTGGTCCGTCTCCGGCACGCGTCGCGGGCTCGTTTTCTGGAGACGTTCTTCTAGCCCCTCCCGAGGAGCCGATTCTCGCTGCCCGGGACGCCGGATTTTCTCGGTCGAAAACCCTCGAAAATGCTGCGCTTTCCGCAGTTGACACCCCCAAAAGGCTCCACTATCCTTCTTTGCTCTACTGTTGATTTACGCGTGGAATGGCCAGTGAAGACTTACACTCCAAAAGCAGACGATATCGAGCGCCGCTGGTGGCTCGTCGATGCCAAGGGCAAGACCCTGGGTCGGCTGGCCACGCGTGTTGCGGGAATTCTGCGGGGTAAGCACAAGCCGATGTTCACGCCGCACTTGGACGTAGGCGATTACGTGGTTGTGATCAATGCAGAGAAAGTGGCGTTGACGGGGCGCAAGGCAGAACAGAAGACGTACTTCACGCACTCGGGTTACATGGGGCACGAGAAGCATACGCCGTTTAAGAAGATGATCGAGACGCATCCCGATCGCGTGGTGGAGCTTGCCGTCAGGGGTATGCTGCCTAAGAATACGCTGGGGAGGCACATCCGGAAGAAATTGAAAGTTTACGCTGGCGCGGCTCACCCCCACGAGGGCCAACAGCCGCAAGAGCTCGAAGTCTAGAGTAGGCATCGAACAAGGATCTATGGCGAAAACGCATATTCAGACGGTGGGCCGGCGAAAGCGTGCGGTGGCCCGCGTCAACCTCAGGCCCGGCAAGGGTGAGTGGGTGGTCAACGCCCGTCCCCTCGAGGACTACTTCCCCCGTCCCACGCACCAGCAAAGGATCGAACAGCCGCTCAAGGCTGTGGAGTTGGACGGGCAGTTCGACATCCGCGTTCGAGTCCGTGGTGGTGGTCAGACCGGCCAGGCGGATGCCGTTCGGATGGGATTAGCGAGGGCGCTCGTGGAGCACGACGAGGAACTGCGTCCCGCCATGCGCGCCGGGGGATTCCTGACGCGGGATTCAAGGAAGGTCGAGCGGAAGAAGCCCGGTCGCCCCAAGGCGCGTAAACGGTTCCAATTCTCGAAGCGTTAAACAACCCGAGACGACGGTATCTATGCAGGAAGAGCAGGTGGGACTGAGTGATCTTCTCGAGGCTGGAGTCCATTTCGGACACCAGACTCGCCGTTGGAACCCGAAGATGAAGAAGTTCATCTTCACGGAGCGCAACGGGATCCACATCATCGACCTGCGTAAGACGCTCGACCGGCTCATGGCGGCGAAGGAAGCCGTCCGACAGGTCGTGCTCGCTGGCGAGAAGGTCCTGTTCGTGTGCACCAAACGGCAGCTCCGATCGATCATCGAGCAAGAGGCGGGCCAGTGCGGCGCCTTCTATGTTACCGAGCGTTGGCTGGGTGGCATGCTCACGAACTTCCAGACCATCCGGAAGCAGATCCGCCGACTCAAGGAGCTGGAGCGAGGGCAGGAAGAGAGCGCCTTCGAGTTCTACACGAAGAAGGAACGTCTTCTTCTGGACCGCGAGCGGGTGAAGCTCAACAAGTATCTGTCTGGCGTGAAGGACATGACCCGTCTTCCGGGGGCGATCTTCATCGTCGACGTGAAGCGCGAGCAGATCGCGGTTCGCGAGGCGGACCGTCTCGGCATTCCTGTCATCGCCATCACGGACACGAACGCGAATCCCGATCTGGTCGACTACCCCGTTCCCGGTAACGACGATGCGATCCGTTCGGTCGGGCTGATCACACAGGCGATCGCCCAGTCGGTTCGAGAAGCCAGCGCACAAGTTCCGGAAGAGCAGAAGCGCAAGGTTCAAGATGCCCAAGCCACGACGTACTCGACCGAGACGGGCGAGGTCACCGAGAGCCCGAATCGGGCTGCGGCCCCGCGCAGGAAGCGAGTGCCTCGGCCCGAGGTGCTCGAAAAACTCGGTTCGACCGCGGGCGTAGAGCAGCCGGCCGAAGGCAAGGGGGCGGAAGCGGACGGCGAGGCGAAGGCGGACGGCGAGGCGAAGGCGGACGTGGAGGCGAAGGCGAAAGCGGAGGACTCTTCCGATGAGCCGGCCGTGGCGGAGGAAGTGGCAGCCGATGTTGTAGCGGGTGAGGTCGAATAGGGATCCTGACGACCGCAGCGTTCATGCCCCCGTGGTGGGGGTGCAGAGAGGCGGAGCAGTTGGGGCTCCCGCCTCTTTCTTGTAGGGGACCCATCAATTGAGTGAGTGACGGACAACACGATGTCGATTTCTGCGAAAGACGTTAAGGCCCTCCGGGATCGTACCGGAGCGGGCATGATGGATTGCAAGAAGGCTCTGACCGAGACGGGTGGAGACATAGAAGCGGCTATCGATTTCTTGCGAGCGAAGGGGGCGGCCAAGGCCGCGAAGCGTGCGGAGAAGGCCGCCAACGAGGGTACGATCGGCTCATACGTCCACTTTGATAACCGGACCGCGGTTATCGTCGAGTTGAACTGCGAGACCGATTTCGTGGCCAAGACGGATGAGTTCCAGGGGCTGGCCAAGGAGATCGCGCTGCACATCGCATCTCAGGCGCCCATCTCGGTCAGTCCGGAAGACATTCCCGAGGATGTGGTCGCGCGCGAGCGAAAGGTCTATGAGGAGCAGGTGAAGGAGGAGGGCAAGCCCGAGAACATCGCCGAGAAGATCGTCGACGGTAAGCTCAACAAGTTCTTCAAGGAGAGCACGCTACTTGCGCAGCCCTACGTGAAGAATCCCGATCAGACGGTTGGAGAGTTGGTCACCGAGATGTCGGCCAAGACCGGAGAGAAAATCGAAGTTGCACGGTTCTCGCGTTTCAAGGTGGGCGAGTGAATCCAAGAAGCGGGAAGGCTGCGACCACGGATCCCAAGTACGGGAGGGTCTTACTCAAGCTGTCCGGCGAGGCTTTGGCCGGGAAGCAGGGTTTCGGCATCGAGCCGTCCGTAGTGAACCTGTTGACCGACGAAATCATTGCCGTGCACGAGATGGGTGTCAGTCTCGGCGTGGTCATCGGGGGGGGCAACATCGTTCGAGGGGCACTGGCCAGCCAGAAAGGAATGGATCGGGTCCAGGCGGACTACATGGGGATGCTGGCCACCGTCATCAATGCTCTGGCGGTGCAGGATCTGCTCGAGCACAAGAAGGTGGCGACCCGGGTCATGACGGCAATCCGCATGGAAGAGGTCGCTGAGCCCTATATCCGCCGCAAGGCCTTGCGCCACATGGAGAAGGGAAGGGTGGTGCTCTTCGCCGGGGGGACCGGAAATCCGTATTTTTCGACCGATACGGCGGCCGCGCTGAGAGCGATCGAAATGGGCTCTGAAGTCGTCATCAAGGCTACGAAAGTCAAAGGCGTTTACAGCGCAGACCCTACGCAGGACCCCTCGGCAGAGTTCATTCCGTCCATTACTTTCCAAGAGGTCGTTCAGCGGGAATTGGCTGTAATGGATGCCGCCGCCGTTTCTCTTTGCAGAGAAAACGATCTTCCGATCATCGTCCTCAATCTCGAGGATCAGGGGGCTGTTTCGGCCGCCATTCGGGGAGATCGGGTGGGCACGTTGGTATCATGAGCGTCGGCCACCGCGGTCCGAATTCAGGCGTAAACCCGATGCGATGGGGTAGTCATGTCGTTGGATAAAGCCAAAGAACGCATGGAAGAGGCGGTCGAGTCGGTTCGTCGTGAATTCTCGACGGTGCGCACCGGGAAGGCCACGCCGGCATTGCTCGATACCGTGAAGGTCGATGCCTACGGGTCCAAGATGCAGCTGAATCAAGTGGCCACAGTTGGCACGCCCGAGGCGGCGCTCCTGGTCGTCCAGCCCTTCGACAAGACGCTCCTGCCCGACATCGAACGCGCCATTCTGACGGCGGACCTCGGTTTCAATCCCGCGAACGACGGAAATATCATCCGCATTCCGGTGCCCCCATTGAATGAAGAACGCCGGAAGGAATTCGTGAAGATCCTCCACCAGATGGCGGAGGATGGCAGGGTTTCACTGCGGCATGCGCGGAAGATGGGAAACGACGAGGTGAAGCAGGCGATCAAGGACCACGAGACCGGCGAAGACGAGGGTCATCGTCAACTGGATGAAATCCAGAAGCTGACGGACGCCTGCTCGAAACGGATCGATGAGATGCTCGAGAACAAAGAGAAGGAGGTGATGGCCGTCTAGCGGGCTGGCTCGGTTGTCACTATGACGTCTTCGGAATTACTGCAAAGAATCCGCCTCAACGGGCAAATTCCGCATCACGTAGCAATCATCATGGATGGTAACGGCCGGTGGGCCAAGCAGCGGAATCTTCCGCGCGCCGCGGGCCACCAGCAGGGTATGGCGGCCGTCCGTGAGTCGGTCGAGGGCGCCCTCGACGCGGGCATCGAGATCCTTACGCTGTTCGCGTTTTCCACCGAGAACTGGCAGCGGCCTCGCTCCGAGGTGCTGGCGCTGATGGGCCTGCTCCGCCGCTACATCTCCAGGGAGTCCCAAAAGCTCAAGGAGCAGGGCTGCGAGGTCCACGTGTTGGGAGACGTGAATGCACTGGATGCGTCCACGAGAAAGTCGGTGGATTCCATCACGTCAACGACGGCTGGCGGGATGAACCTACGTCTCAATCTCATGATCTCCTATTCGGGACGAGAGGAGATTCTGAGGGCGTGCAGGCAGATGATCGAGCGCGCCGCTTCCGGGGACCTCGCACCGGAGGAATTCGACGAAGCCACGTTCGAGGCGGCCCTGTTCACGGCGGGCCTTCCGGATCCCGATCTTCTGATTCGCACCTCGGCCGAATTCCGTCTCTCCAACTTCATGCTCTGGCAGGTGGCGTACACCGAGTTGCACATCAGTCCGGTCCTGTGGCCCGATTTTTCGAGAGAGGACCTGTTCCGGGCCGTCCTGGATTTCCAGGAACGCGATCGTCGGTTTGGTCGTGTGCCGGTTGGATAGAAAGGGTTCATGCCCAGGAGAGAGCTAGCCAGCCGGCTCATGGTTGCAGTGGTGGGGATTCCCCTGGCCGTGTTCATCATCTATCGAGGCGTTTGGCCACTCGGGACCCTCTTGGCCATAGTCGGGGGCCTTGGAGCCAGGGAATATTACAGCCTGAAGCCGGACGAGACAGCGGCGTTCGGGTGGCTGGGAGTGACGCTCGCGGGGGTGCTACCGCTGACCGCGGCGGTCCATTCCGACTATCACACCTTCGCTCAAGTGGCGTTCGGGCTGGTCCTGGGGAGCGCGCTATTGGCTCTCGCCCTCTCGCTCTGGCTTCGCTGGCCCGATGGTCGTCCTCTGGACGCCGCGGCCCGGACGATCATGGGTGCGCTCTACATCGGTGGAGCCCTGTCGTTCTGGGTCCTGCTTCGTGCGCTTCCCGAGCAAGTCTCGAGTGGAGCGACCGCCTTCCACGGAGCTGCGCTGCTCATCTTCCCCATCTGGGTGACCTGGTTGGGGGACACCTTCGCTTATGGCTGCGGATCCCGTTGGGGCAAGGCGAAGCTCATCGAGGCCGTGAGTCCGAACAAGACGGTCGTCGGGGCGATCGGTGGGCTTCTGGGCTCTGTCGTGGCTGGCGGCGTGTTCGCAGGGCTCTGGCTTTCGGAGGTCCCTGAGTTCGGCCTCTCTTGGCAGGTAGGCGCAGCGTTGAGCCTTCCGATCGCGGTTGCCGGGCAAGTCGGCGACCTGGCCGAGTCGGTACTCAAACGCGATGCGGGGGTGAAGGACTCGAGCCGTCTGCTCCCCGGCCATGGAGGTATCCTCGATCGTCTGGATGCACTGTTCTTCACCGTGCCGCTCACCTATGCCCTCCTTCTCCTGATCCGTCCATGGCTGTGACCAGGGTCGCCATACTCGGATCCACCGGCTCCATCGGTCGAGCGACGCTGTCCGTCATTGCTCGCCACACGGATCGTTTTCAAGTCGTGGCGCTTGGCGCGCACAGCTCCGTCGCTGATGTCGCGGCCCAGGTGGTTGAACACAGCGTACCCGTCGCGGTGATCGCCGACCCCGAGGCGCTGGGCGGCTTGGACAGCCTTCCCGCGGCGGATTGGAGAAGCGGGCCCGCCGCGCTGCTGGAGGTGGTCGAGGATGCGAGCGTCGATCTGGTGGTGAACGCCATCGTCGGTTCCGCAGGTTTGGAGGCGACCCTGGCGGCGCTCCGCGCAGGCAAGCGGCTGGCCCTGGCCAACAAGGAGTCGCTCGTGGCGGGAGGCCCTCTCGTGATGAAGGCGGCCCGTGAAGGTGGGGGTGAGTTGATCCCCATCGACAGCGAACACTCGGCCATACTCCAGTGTCTGGAGGGTCACGACCCCGAGTCTGTGGCGCGTCTGGTGCTCACGGCCTCCGGCGGACCCTTTCGCGGGCTCGAGCAGCGCGAGCTGGAGGGCGTCGGGCCGGAAGACGCGCTTCGCCACCCGACGTGGGATATGGGCGCGAAGATCACCATCGATTCGGCCACGCTGGCCAACAAAGCGCTGGAAATCATCGAGGCGCATTTTCTATACGGCATCGATTACGAGAAGATCGAGGCCATCGTACACCCCCAGTCCATCGTGCACTCCTTCGTCGAGTTCACTGACGGTTCGGTGCTCGCTCAACTCGGATTCCCGACGATGGAGTTGCCGATCCTATATGCGTTGTCGCATCCGGAACGGTTCGCGGATGCTTCGCTCAGAACGTTCGATCCGGTCCAGTCTTCGCCGCTGACGTTCGAGGAGATCGATCAGGATCGCTTCGGGCTTTTCGCCCTCGGAGTCGAAGCGGGAATCCGTGGGGGCACCGCACCCGCCGTCTTCAACGCGGCGAACGAAGTCGCAGTGCAGGCTTTTCTCTCACGGGACATCCGGTTCCTCGAGATGACGGACGTGGTGGGACATGCGCTCGAAACGGTTCTGAGAAGGAACGTGGAGACGGTGGATGACGTACTGGAGGCAGACACTGCTGCTCGTGCCGCGGCGCACGACTTCGTATGCTCGCATCGGTCGCTGGCGGCAGATTGAGACGCGGATAGAAAGGAAGGTCACTTGAGAAGGGTAGAATGGGTGGGTGGCTGGGGCCGCCCCTCGAGAGGGATATCGGAAACCGTATGACGATTCTTGCGACGATCATTCTCCTTGGCGTCCTCATTTTCGTCCATGAACTCGGTCACTTCTTCGCGGCGAAGTCCGTGGGGATCGAAGTGCAACGCTTCTCGATCGGGTTGGGGCCGACGATTTTCGGCTTTCGAAGAGGCGAAACCGAGTATGTGATAAGCTGGATACCGCTCGGCGGATACGTGAAGATGGGTGGGATGGACGACGAGGTGATGGAACGCCTCGAGGGAGGGGTAGAGGCGGGAGCGGCCGGGGGAGAGGCGGTCGCTGAGGCGCGCGCACCTCGGCCGAGCGACTTCGACGGCAAGCCCATATGGGCCAGAACGTTCGTGATCTCCGCGGGAGTGATCATGAACATGCTGTTCGCGTTCGTCGTGTACACGGGTGTGAATGCGGCGTGGGGCCTTCAGGAATTCGCCGAGACTCGGATCGCGCGGGTTCGGGCGGAGCTGCTGCCTCCCGGCGCGGAGGCGCTTGCCGACCTACCGGCCGGGGCTCGCATCATCGCCGTCGGGGATCAGCAGGTAGAGTATTGGGGCGATGTCCGAGATGGCGTCTTGGAGGCACCGGGAGGTCCGCTCAGGATCGTCACGGACGAGCCACGGATGGAGATCGAGATCGACGTCGCCTCGGATCCGCAGGAGAGGACCCCCATCTTTCTGGCGTTGTCGGTCTGGATGGATGCGGAGTTGGGCCTCGTGAATCCGGGGTCGCCCGCAGAGAGGGCCGGACTCGAGACCGGTGATCGGGTGCTCGCGGCCGGTGGCGTTCCTGTAGGCAGCTGGAACGACTTCGTAGATGTCGTCGAAGCGCGGCCGGGTATCCGGACGGAGCTCTCCCTGGAACGCGACGGCCGGCCTCTCACTCGCTTTGTGACGCCGGAATCCACTCCTGAAGACGATCCGGTGACCGGCGAGAGACGCGTCGTGGGAAAGGTCGGGATCTACTCCGCACCAGAGTTCGTGTATCGGGACATCTCGCTAGTGCAGGCCGCCCAGCTCGGCTATGCCGAAACCGTGGGGATCACCAGGCTGATCCTCGGCTTTCTCGGCGACCTCGTGACGGGCGGCGTGTCGCCCCGATCGGTGGGGAGCATCGTGACCATCGGCACCTTCTCCGGACAGGCTGCCCAACTCGGAATTGAGACCTTTCTCCGTTTCATGGCCATGTTTTCGGTGAATCTCGCGGTCCTTAACTTGCTTCCCATTCCGATTCTGGACGGCGGACATCTCGTCTTCCTCGGCATCGAGGCTGTACGCGGCAAGGCGCTTTCGCTGGAGCAGAGGCTGAAGTGGAGTCACGTCGGATTCCTGGTCATCATGGGGATCATGCTTTGGGCCCTGTCGAACGACGTTCTGAGGCTGCTCGGGATCTAGCCGTCCAGAACGTCTAGAGCAGAGTGAACTGCGCGGGACCTGTACGCTGACGCAGTTCCTCGATGTCGATGAAGTCGGTGGGCCGATCCTGAAGGGCCACGTCCAGGAATCCCTCGAAGCCCGCCCTGCGTAAGGCCTCGCCGACCACGGTCGAGGCCAACTCCGGACGGTTGCATTCCTGGGACAGGTGCGCCAGCAAGACGCCCGCGAGGCGTGGGTGGAGAAGCTCGCAGGCGAACCGGGCCGCGGCATGGTTCGACAGGTGTCCGTGGCTCGAGGCGATTCTCTGTTGCACCGATGCCGGATACCTGCCCGTTCGAAGGAGTTCCTCGTCGTGGTTGGACTCCAGAATCAAGAAATCGCTGTTCTCGAGCGCGAGCCGGATCTGAGCGTTGGGTCGTCCCAGGTCCGTCGCGATTCCCACACGCGCTCCGGTGTCTCGGTCCACCACCGCCACGGCCACCGGGTCCGCGGCATCGTGCACCGTCAAGAAGGGCTCGACGCGGATGGCGCCGACTTCGAACGCCCTGCCAGCTTGATACGGCCTCACGGGCTCGTCGCCGCGGAAGATGCCCGGACACGCCGCCCGCGTCCGATCCGTGACGTAGACCGGAGTGCCATGACGACGGCTGAAGACTCCGGCTCCGTGGGTGTGGTCACGATGATCGTGCGTGATCACGATGGCATGGATCGCAGGTGGGGTCAGCCCGATTACTCCAAGGCGGCGCTCCATCTCCCGGCCGCTGAACCCCGCGTCGACCAGTATCGTGGTCCCGCCCGCTTCGACGAGTGTGGCGTTGCCGGCGCTACCGGTTCCGAGAACACAGACTTTCATCGGCGTCGTGTCGAACGGGGTCGCCAACCGATCATCCCGGTCCGGTCCTTCCCGGTCCGGTCATTCACGGTCACCCAATTCACGTTCCGGTCGCGTCCGCTCCCACGCCCGTTGGAGAAGCGTCCGGCCGCCGTCCTCGAGCGGCACCTCCCTACGCGACATCGCGAGCGCAGCCGTCTGTAGGAAGCGATCGATTTCGTACTCCTCGAAACGGACGCCCGAACCCGAGCTGAAGGGGGGTACATGGGTCGGGGTCAGGAGGCCACCGAAGAGGTTGCTTCCCGCACCCACGACGCAGCCCGTCGGAAGCAACGTTCCAATGCCTGTCTTCACGTGATCGCCCAAGAAGCAGCCGACCTTGATGAGTCCAGTATCAACGGGCCCTTCGGCCGTATGGACCCGCACCCTGCCATAGTTGTTCTTGAGGTCGCTGTTGGTGGTGAGCGCGCCGAGGTTGACCCAACTGCCGACGTAGGCGTGGCCGAGGTATCCCTCGTGAGACTTGTTGACGTACCCGAGCAGGACGGAGTTGGAGACCTCGCCCCTGACGCGACAGGTGGGTCCGATGGTGATGTGTCCAAGCGAGCCACCGAGGAGGCGTGTCTCAGGGCCCACGAACGCGGGCCCGGCTACTCGTGTGAAGGCGGAGATGCGCACGCCGTCCGACAGACGGATGGGCCCATCGGTGGCATCCAGATGAACGGCGGCTTCGAGGTCCACACCCTCTCCCAGCGACACTCGCTCCGCCCCGGAGACGTGGACGCCGTCGGCCAACGTGAACCGGCTCTCGGGAAAGAGAACGGGCACGTCGAGGCACACCTGCTCGGCATTACCGGCCATGAGATCCCAGAAGTTCGACAGGACTCGCCCCGGGATCTCGACCCGCGGAAAATCCACGGCCGAGTCGTCCGGGCGCAACAAGTCGCTGCCGTCGGGCGGGTCGGTCCCCTCGGGAAGAACCCAACCGACCGTCTCGCCCTGGATGGTCAGGACCGCCGCCTCGTGGACGGGGGGGGCGGGGGTGAAGTCGGGGATCGCCCGACTCGAGAAGAGAATCTGGGGCGTTCCCGTGGCAGATCCGATCACCGAGTCCCACGCTGCGGCGTCGAGCACCGGGGCGGATCCAGTCTCCGCGAATCCCTCGAGCTCTGGATCCGTGATGTGCCCAACACACTTCTCTCCCCAGAACCGCTCCGCGCGATCGCGGAGCGTGAGACACCCGAACAAGAGCTCCCCGGCGGGCCGCGTGACGGAAAAGGGAGTCCAGGCTCGGGCCCGTTCATCGTCGAACAGGACGAGTGCCATCAGGCACTTCCCTCAGGTGTCGTCGGCTCGCGCAGCGACGGGGGGAGTTGCTCGAGGAGCCGCTTCAGGTCCGGTGCCTGCTCCGCCGTGGTGACCAGAGTGATCTCGCCGCACTGCACCACCACGATATTGTCCACACCGAACGTCACCACGGTACCACCCTCCGCATATACGACATTCTTCTTTCCATCCACGATGTGTCCGGAACCCACGACCACGTTCCCGTCGGGATCGACCGCACGGCTCCGCGTGAGCCCCTCCCAGCTACCCACGTCGTCCCAAGCGAACGTGGCCGCGACGGATGCTACCCGGGCGCTCCGCTCGAGCACCGCCACATCGACCGTGAGGTTGGGCACCTGAGCGAAAAAGGCCTCAGGGGATTCGTCATCGATGAGCGGCAGAAGATCCCCGATCTCGGGTGCCACTGACTTCACTTCACTCAAGAAGGCCGAGGCGGTCCACACGAAGATGCCGCTGTTCCAGAAGTGTCCCTCGTCGATGTAGTGGTGGGCCGTCTCCAAGTCGGGCTTCTCGTGGAACGCACCCACGGCAAAGGCCTGAACGCCCGCGGGCGCAACGAGCGGCTTGCCGGGCTCGATGTATCCATAACCCGTCTCGGGGCGGCTCGGCAGGACCGAAACCGTGAATAGGTGGCCGGTCTCCTGAGCCATGCCAGCCGCGTCACGCAAGAGCTGTACGAAGGCGGTCTTGGGCTCGATGATGTGATCGGCGTGGAGTGAGATAATCACTGCATCCGGGTCGATCTTGGCGATTTCCCATGCTGCCCACGCCAGCACCGGGCCGGTGCCCCGTGCCTGCGGCTCCACCATGAACGCTTCACGTCCGAGACCAGGCAGGACCCCCAGGATCGACTCCGTGAGGCGATCGGACGCGAGGATGCGAATCCGCTCTTCGGGCACGAGACCGAGAGCCCGGTTCACGGTATCGACGATCAGGGGCTCATCGGAGGCGAGGGGAAGTAGCTGCTTCGGCCGGGCGGGCGTGCTTGCTGGCCAGAAGCGACTGCCGATCCCGCCAGCCAGGACCGTGACGTAGACGTGAGGATCAGTCCCCGTCGATGATCTGCTGGATTCGGGCAAGGAGCTTCTTTGGGCTGAAGGGCTTGGTGAGAAAGTCGTCCGCCCCGAGGGAGAACGCGGCTTGCCGGTCCGCGTCCTGGCCCTTGGCGGTGAGGATCACGACCGGTGTGGATTTCCTTTCGTCCAGTTCACGGATCCTTCCGAGAACCTCCAAGCCGGTGGCTCCTGGCATCATGATATCCAAGAGGATCAAATCGTAGTGATCACCGCCTTCGGCCGCTGCGATGGCCTCCGTCCCGTCATGCCTCAGATCGACTTCGAACCCAGCCATTTCGAGGAGGCTCTGTAGAATCCGGCGGATGTGGGGTTCGTCGTCGGCGATCAGAATGCGCCCACGAGAGGAAGAGCGTTGCGGCGCTTGTTGCATGAGTTTCGGCCCCTTTTTGGAGCGGTACAGGCGCGGGAACCTACCCGGCAGACGGTGTAGAAGTCAAGGAACTTCAGCGGTTGGAGCGTTGACAGCGGCCCCTCGATTCGCATAGCCTTGGTCCCTTCGGTCAGCCCTCAACCCTCCCTTGACTCTTCGCAGTGAACAAACCTTTCCTATCCAGATCGGGGCGGCTACGTGTAGCGGTGCTGTTTGCCGCTTCGACCCTCGGATTGACCGCTTGCGGCGAGAACATCTTCGATCAGAAATGGACCGAGGCGAGAGTCGATACGACCTTGATCTACTCGGTGGCTCGCCCTGAGCTCAACCTCCCGTCTGGATTCGACTTTCTGAGGCGGCTACCGGTCACGATTCAGTCGCCCGGTGCCACCGGTTCGTGGGATCTGCTCCTGGATACGCAGGCCGGCGAATTGGTCTTTGTTCTACCGGGATCTCTGGACATCACCAGTTCGACGCTGGTCTTGCCGATGCCGGAGACGGCCTTCGACGACGTCGTGAGGGCGCCGAGGGACACCACGTTGTACACGCGGGATCTACCCATTGCCATCGATACCGGCACGGTCTACGTGATTAGGACCCATAGGGGCCCGGACAGATTTGGGCTACTATGCTCCTTCTATGGGAAATTCCAGCCGTTGGTAGTCGATGCCGCCTATGAAACGGTACAGTTCGCTTACGATGTGAACACGATCTGCGATGATCGTGCGCTTATCCCCACGGACTAGAGCCCGTGCTTGACATTCGGAGGCTCCGAAGCGAGCCCGACACCGTAAAGTCCGCTCTCGGGCGGAGAGGCGCGGAGGAGCTCGTGGATGCCCTCGACGAGGTCCTGGCGTTGGACGGACGTCGCCGGGTCGCGCTCAGCGAGGTCAACGATCTCAAGGCGCAGCGCAACGAAGTCTCCAAAGAGGTCGGTCGCATCAAGCGCGATGGCGGCGAAGCCGAGGAGATGATCGTCGAGATGCGCGAAGTGGGAGCACGGATTTCAGAGATCGACGAGGAAGTCGGCCGCGCCGAGGAGCGAATTCGGGAGTTGTTGCTGCTGACCCCGAATCTGCCGCTCGATGAGGTGCCTTCCGGGGGTGTCGAGAAGAACGAGATCGTGCGTGTGGTCGGCTCACCCCCGGAGTTCGATTTCGAGCCGAAGCCACATTGGGAACTGGGCGCCAGTCTCGGACTCCTGGATCTCGAGCGGGGTTCGAAGATCTCCGGTTCGGGCTTCCCGGTACTCACGGGTGCGGGTGCCCGACTCCAGCGGTGTCTCATCGACTTCATGCTCGATCTCCACACCCGGGACCTTCTCGAGGAGAAGGGTTGGCACGGATACACCGAGTTGCGGGTCCCGTACCTGGTGACCCGTGATACGCTGTCGGGGACGGGCCAGCTTCCCAAGTTTGCGGACGAGTCATACCAGACCGAACGCGACGACCTCTGGCTGATTCCGACCGCGGAGGTGCCCATCACCAACCTTCATCGGGATGAACTTCTCTCCGTCGATGATCTGCCGGTCCGCTATGCGGCATACAGCCCCTGCTTCCGCCGCGAAGCGGGTGCAGCCGGCGCCGACACGCGAGGATTACTGCGGGTGCATCAGTTCGACAAGGTCGAGCTCGTGCGCTACGAGACCCCCGAGCGCAGCAGAGAGGCCCTGGAGGAACTCACGGCCGAGGCGGAGAGCATTCTCGATCAACTGGGTCTACACTACCGTGTTCTGAAGCTTGCCACCGGCGATCTCGGGTTTTCGGCTGAGATGACCTACGACCTCGAAGTTTGGGCGCCGGGGGTCGGGCAGTGGCTCGAGGTGTCGAGCTGCAGCACGTTCGGTGACTTCCAGGCGCGGAGGGCCAACCTCCGTTACCGTCCGTCGGGAGGCGAAAAGCCTCGCTTTCTCCACACCCTCAACGGATCGGCCCTGGCCCTCCCTCGGCTCATGGTGGCTGTGATCGAGACCTATCAACAGGCCGACGGCACGGTCCTCGTGCCTGGATTAATGCAGGAGCGTCTCGGCTTCGACGTCTTCGAGCCGACGGCACCCGAACTCCCATAGGATAAGAGCGGTGATGCCATGATCCGCATCAGGTGGCCGGTGGCGCTGTCTACGCTCTTTCTGGTCCTCTTCGGGTGGTACCTCCTCTACACCCAGTCGCTCATGGTCGGACTCGACGAGAACCAGGAACTGACCAACGAAGTATTCAGGATCGCTCAAGAGCTCATTCAGGATACGGGGGGCTCGGAGACGTCGGGTGCGGGCAGCGGTCTTCGGGGTGTGCGCGGCTTCGAGAACCCGCTCTTCGAGCTTCAAGAGGTGATCATCCAGTCGGGAATCCCGATGATCGTGATGAACCAGGGGGACAGCGTCCTGTCGGTGCAGAACCTGCCATTCGACGCAGACATATTCACACTCGAGGGGCAGGGACTGGTGAAGACCTACGTCCGCCGCCTCGACGCCACGGGACGCGAGCCCGTGAGGGGGGCGGCCGGGGACCTGATCTACTTCGGTGATACGCCTCAGCTTTCAGGCCTCCGTTGGATCCCTTGGCTTCAGGCGAGTGGGCTCATGCTGACTGCGCTCATCGGGTTTCTGGTCATCCGCTACCAGAGGAGGGCAGAGCAGGACAAGGCATGGACCGCCATGGCCCGGGAGTTGGCGCACCAACTCGGCACGCCCATCTCGTCTTTGCAGGGCTGGCTGGAGCTCATGAACCTGCCCCCCGAAGAGAGGCCCGAGCGATTGGAGGGCCATGCGGTTGCTGCGGGAATCGAGGAGGACCTGGTGCGACTGGAGCGGATCAGCCACCGGTTCGAACTCATCGGTCGAGACCCGGAGCTCGAAACCCTCGACATCCGGGAGGTCGTGAGAGATCTGGAGCGGTACCTGCAAGCCCGCCTGCCGCGGCTCGGGTCGGGGGTCGTCCTAGTCGTGGATGTCCCGAAAGGCATGCCCAAGATTCTCGGGAGTGAGGTGCTACTCTCGTGGGCCCTCGAAAACGTGGTGAAGAATGCCCTCGACGCGTTGGCCGGAAGGGGTGGTGAGATTCGCCTCGAGGTCAGGACGGGTCCGATCGGCTGGCTTCACCTTCGCATCCACGACACGGGGCCGGGCGTGGGTCCAGAGTTGCGGGACTCGATCTTCGAACCGGGAGTGAGTGGAAAGACTCGGGGTTGGGGGGTCGGTCTTACATTGGCACGTCGCATCATTGAAGTGACGCACAAGGGACAAATTTTCCTGTTGGATAGCGCGGGAGAGGGAGCGATTTTCGAAGTTCGGCTCCCGACGGCGCAGGCGTGATCGGATCCCACGCATACCTGGAGCAGCTGAACCAGGAACAGCGAGAGGCCGTGGACCACTTCGAGGGTCCTGTGCTGGTCCTGGCGGGGGCGGGGTCGGGAAAGACGAGGGTCCTTACTACCCGGATCGCGCACCTCATCCATGAGAGGGGCGTCCCACCGGATCGCATTCTGGCCGTTACGTTCACCAACAAGGCTGCGGGCGAACTTCGAGAGCGGATTTCCGGGCTACTGGGCGATGCGCCGAAGGGGATGTGGATCGGAACCTTCCATGCCCTCGGAGCCCGGATGCTGCGGCGTCACGCGCCGCTGCTCGGCTGGAGTAACACCTTCACGATCTTCGACGCTGAGCAGAGCCTGCGACTGATCAAGAGGACCACGGAAGACGTTGGCCTGGACACTCGGCGCTGGAGTCCCAAGGCGATACGCGCCCATCTCAGTAGCGCCAAGAACCAGCTCATCGGCCCGCAACAGTTCGTCGAGGACAATGCCGAGGGCTTCGACGTATTCGCCCGTAATGTGGCCAAAGTCTATCCGGCCTATCAGGCATCGCTTCGTGCGCAGAACGCCTTCGACTTCGATGATCTGCTGGTGAAGCCGGTCGAGCTACTCGAGTCCAACGCTGAATTGCTGGAGGATTATCGGAGCCGCTTTCAGTTCCTTCTGGTGGACGAGTACCAGGATACGAATCGAGCCCAATTTCGCTTCGTGGAACTCCTGGCATCCGAACATCGCAACCTCATGGTCGTCGGGGATGACGACCAGAGCATCTATGGATGGCGCGGCGCGGACATTCGAAACATCCTCGATTTCGAGACGGCCTTCTCCGGCGCCCACACGGTCCGGTTGGAGCAGAACTACCGCTCCACCGAGGTGATCCTCTCCGCCGCCAACGCGGTCATCGCGGAGAATGTGGATCGGAAGGGCAAGACGCTGAGGACCGATCGGATGGGTGGCGAGCGGGTTACGCTGGTCACCACCTCCGGTGAGACGGACGAAGCCCGCTGGATCGCGGACCAGATCGAGGCCAGTGCCTCAGAGGGGCCGGGACGCCCGTATCGGGACATGGCGATCCTCTATCGCACGAACGCACAGTCACGCGCCCTGGAGGACGTCTTCCGGCGACGAGGGCTGCCTTACCAGATCGTAGGGGGCGTGCGATTCTATGAGCGCCGGGAGATCCAGGACGTTCTGGCGTACCTGAGGCTCATATCGAACCCGTTGGATGCCGGCGCCTTCGAAAGGGTCGTCAACTACCCGAGACGCGGGGTGGGGAATACGTCTCTGGAGCGACTCTCGGCTTGGGCCGCAGTCGAGGGGATCAGCCTTCTCGAGGCGGCCGGCCGCGCCGATGAGGCACCCGACCTTCCCAAGGGTGGTGCGCGCGGCCTCATGGCGTTTGCCGCTTTGGTCCAGCGTCATTCCGCGCTGGCATCCCAGATGCGCGTCGGGGAACTGTTGGAGAACCTCGTGGAGGAGCTGGACCTTTTCCGGCACCTTGCGGACGAAGGCCCGGAGGGAGAGGATCGGGCGGACAACGTTCGCGAGTTGATCGCCGGTGCGCTGGACTACAACGCCGAGCTTATGGAAGAACTCGAGGGCGAGACGTTGGATCACTTCACGGAGTTGGATCTGTTCCTTCAACAGGTAGCGCTCGTGGCGGACGTGGATCGCCACGATCCCGAGGCGGACGCAGTCACATTGATGACCCTACACAATGCCAAGGGCCTCGAGTTTCCGGTCGTATTCATCTCGGGGCTGGAAGATGGGCTCTTCCCCCTCGCGCGCGCCTACGACAATCCGTCTGAACTCGAGGAAGAGCGACGTCTCTTCTACGTGGGCATTACCCGTGCCCAGGACAAACTCCACCTGACCCACGCCCGCCGCCGTCGGCGCGCCGGTGAGGTGATGTACGGCCGTCTGTCGCCGTTCGTCGACGCGATCCCCGGGGGCCTCATCGACAAGATCGCTACCGCGGTCGTGAGCGAGGGCGGTGAGTATGGGGGCCGGCGGGCCGCTCGTCCGGACGCGGGACGGTCGATCGACCTCGGCATGAGTGATGACGATTTGGCCTTCGACGCCGGATTCGATCAGGATTTGCCACGCTTCGTGAAGGGTGAGGCGGTCGTGCATGAAACTTTCGGGTCGGGGACCGTCGGCGAGGTCACGGGCTTCGGCCGGGATCTGAAAGTCACGGTTCATTTCGATACCGTTGGCACGAAACGGCTCCTGGTCCGGTACGCCGGCCTACGCCGCGACTTCGACTGATCGGGGGACCACGATGTCGATCAGCCGCGAAGAGATCCTCCAGATTGCGACGCTGGCCCGACTCCGGGTCACCGATGCGGAGTCCGAGGCACTCTCCCAGGACCTCAACCAGATTCTCGAGTACTTCGACATGCTCGCCTCCTTGCAGGTGCCAGAAGGAGGGCGACTCGGGTTGGGTCCGCCCAGGGCTCCGGAGAGAGAGCCCGGCCAAATCCCCCCTGACCCGATGGCGCAGCCCCCCGCCGATTCGGCTCCCGATTTCCGGGAGGAGTTCTTCGTCGTGCCCTCTCCCCCGTCGCTCGGCGAAGCGGACGATCCGGGGGGCTCTCCGTGAGTGACATCGCCTCCATAGCGAAGTCGGTCCGAGATGGACTCGTGGAGGCGGCGGAACCGGCCAGGACGGCCGTCGCGCGGCTCAACGAGCAGGACGGAGGGTCCCAGGGACTGAACGCGTTCCTCGCGGCGCTGTCGGATGCCGAGGCCTCGACGCTCGACGTCCCGAGCGATGGTGGGCGGATCTCCGGCGTCCCCGTTGCCGTCAAGGACAACATGACCACGCTGGAGTTTCCCACCACCTGTGGGTCGAGGATCCTGGAGGGCTATCGCCCACCCTACGAGGCGACCGTAGTGCGGCGACTCCGGGAGGCGGGCGCCGTCATCGTCGGGAAGACCAACCTCGACGAGTTCGCCATGGGTTCTTCGACGGAGAACTCGGCGTACGGGCCCGTGCGCAATCCGCGAGATCTCACCAGGGTACCGGGCGGAAGCTCCGGTGGGTCCGCGGCGGCGGTTGCGGCGGGTATCGTTCCGGGTGCGCTCGGATCGGATACGGGGGGCTCTGTTCGCCAGCCCGCGTCTTTTTGCGGCGTGGTCGGGCTGAAGCCCACGTACGGTCGGGTGAGTCGCTACGGCTTGGTTGCCTTCGCGTCTTCTCTCGATCAGGTCGGGATGTTCGGAGGCACGGTGGCGGACGCGGCCGAGCTCCTCCAGGCCGTCGCGGGTCACGATCCCCGGGATTCGACTTCGGTGGATCGACCGGTGCCGGATTTCTCGCAGGAACGTGACGCGGGCGCCGAGGGACTCGTGGTGGGAGTACCGGCGGAGTACTTCGGCGACGCGTTGGAGCCCGGTGTAAAGGCGAGCTGCCAGGCGGCCCTCGCCGCCTTCGAGGCGAGCGGCGCCCGAATCCGTGAGGTCTCGCTCCCACACACCGCGTATGCCTTGTCCGCCTACTACGTGATCGCGACGGCCGAGGCGTCGAGCAACCTGGCCCGCTTCGACGGCGTCAGGTATGGCGTGAGGGACAGCTCGGGAGAGGACCTGGGAGAGATGTACGAGAGGACGCGCACCGCAGGGTTCGGGCGGGAGGTCAAGCGCCGGATTCTTCTGGGTACTTTTGCTCTGACCGCGGGTTACCACGATCAATACTACGGGCGTGCTCAGAGTGTACGGGGCTTGGTGGCTGGCGACTTCGAGACGGTGTTCGGCGACGGGATCGACGTCCTCTTCACACCCACATCACCCACCGTCGCCTTTCCGTTGGGCGAGAGAGTCCAGGATCCGCTCCAGATGTACCTGGCCGACATATTTACGGTCACGGCCAACCTCGCCGGACTCCCGGCGATCTCCGTTCCACTCGGCCCCTCGGATGGGCTCCCGGTGGGCGGGCAGTTGATCGCCCCCCAGTGGGGAGAGACGACGCTCTTCCGTGCGGCATTCGCCCTGGAAGCGGTGGTGGAGGCGGGATGAGCTGGGAGCTGGTAATCGGCCTCGAGGTACACGTGCAGCTCCGCACGGCGGAGAAGCTCTTCTGTTCCAATGAGACGGTCTTCGGTGCTGTGCCCAACAGCCAGGTATGCCCGGTCTGTTTGGGCCTTCCCGGGGCCCTCCCCGTGCTCAACGGTGAGGCTGTGGATCTGGCGATCGTCGCGTCACTCGGTCTGGGTTGTCGGGTGCACGAGCTGAGTGTCTTCGCGCGGAAGAGTTACTTCTATCCCGATCTTCCGAAGGGATATCAGATCACGCAGTTCTCCGAGCCGCTCGCGACGGACGGGACCGTCTCGGTGGACTCCGACGGCGAGGCGCACCCCATCCGAATCCGTCGCATCCATATGGAGGAGGACGCGGGCAAGTCGATTCATGATCGCATTTCCGGTGGCACCGCGGTGGACCTCAACCGGACGGGTGTGCCGTTGATCGAGATCGTCACGGAGCCGGATCTGCGCACTCCGGCTCAAGCGAGGACGTTTCTGCAGGAGCTCAAGCGCACACTCGAATATCTCGATGTCAGCGATTGCAACATGGAGGAGGGCAGCCTCCGGGTAGACGCTAACGTGTCGCTCCGGGCCGCGGGCGCGGAGGCGTACGGCGTGAAGACGGAGGTCAAGAACCTCAACTCGTTTTCGGCCGTGGAGCGTTCCGTCGTAGCCGAGGCGGAACGACAGACCGCGATCCTCGAGGCCGGTGGAAAGATCATCCAGGAGACCCTCCTCTGGGACGAACGGGACGGCACTCTGCGCTCGATGCGGTCCAAGGAGGAGAGCCACGACTACCGCTACTTTCCCGACCCCGACCTGCCGCCGCTCCGGCTCGAAGCCGAACGGATTGGCCGCTTAGAGGCCGAGCTCCCCGAGCTCCCGGCCCAGCGACGTGCGCGGCTCATGGAGGAACACGATCTCGACGGCCGCGACGTGGACGTACTCATCGCATCACGCTCACTGGCCGATTATTTCGAGGCTCTGGAGGCGATTGTGGGCGAGGCGAAGGCAGCGGCCAATTGGGTGAAGGGTCCCCTCCTGAAGGAGGCCAATCGTGTTCAGCGGTCGGTGGACGACCTGGAAATATCTCCGGCCGCCCTGGCCGAGCTGATCGCTTTGGTCGAGGACGGCACGGTCTCGGGCGCGATGGGCCGGAAAGTGCTCGGTCAGATGGTCGATTCCGGTAAGACGGCGTCGGGGATCATCGAGGAGGAGGGGCTATCGCAGGTCCAGGACTCCGATGAGCTCAGCGCATGGGTGGACGCCGTGATCGAAGAAAACTCCGACGAAGTCGAGCGGTACCGATCCGGAGAGACGCGGCTCATAGGGTACTTCGTTGGCCAGACCATGCAAAAATCGCAGGGTCGGGCTGATCCTAAAGCACTATCGGCGTTGCTTCGGGATCGCTTGGACGATTAAGACCCTCGGGCTCGTCCCGGCGAGGCCAGAAGACGAGGTCGTCCTCGGGGAGCGGGAAGAACTCGTCGGCGCTCTCATGAAGATGGGCGACATCCGTCGCACCGCCCCGAGCCAGCGCCAGGCGCCGAACCTTCTTTGCCAGCTTCAGGTTCAATTCTCCGATCGGGTCGAGACTACCTGGCTGAGAGTCGCCCCGCGCGACCAAGTAGTCGATGACGTACTCGAACGAAAGCGCGTGGTAGACCGAAACGACGGGGTCGGGCAGGTCGAACCTCGACCTCTGGAGCACCTGGTCGAAGACCTGTCTCCAACGGTCGTTGTCGCTGAACTGAATCATCCCCCGAAAGATTCTCTGGTTCGTTCGGAAGCTGAAGATCGTGTTGCTCAGCACCTGATCGAAGAGCGCGTCGGCCTCCGAGTGATCGTTCTCCATGACGAGGTGCCTGGCCTTCGTCAGATAATCCTCACCGACGTGGATGTCCATACGGTGTTCCCAATACGTATGGCCGAGCGCCTGCGTCGTGCTCGTGGTCAGGAGTTGGCGCGGGACGAAGAGGTTGTGGGCCACCGTGTCCGCCGCCAGGTGCGCGAGGTAGCCGTAGCCGACGGCGCTGAGTCTCGGGCTGTCGGCGGCGGCCAGGATCTCCTCGCCGACGTGCCAGTGATGGCAGTGTCTCCCCTCGGGCACGTACTTCTTGGCGAAGGAGATATCCGCGGCGATCGACCCGTAGAGGAAGTGGAGTGGATGGGACCCGATAATGGCGCGGGCCGCCGCTGGGAGCAGGTAGAGGGAAGCCAACACACCCTCGCCCAGGGCAATGTGCGTCCCCGGGCCCCATGCCCAAAGCGGCTCCGGCTGTAGGAGAATCCACGCCAGGGCCAACCAGAGGGCGCCGACCGCCTTCACGCTCCTTCGGGGGCTTCCCGAGCCATCTCCTCACCCACCTCGTCTTCCGCTCCCGGGTCGTCTACGCCGTCGGCCAGACCCTCGCCCATGGTGTGCGCTCCGGCCCGAACACCCCGCACGACGGCAGCCGTATCGATCAGAACCGACTCGGTCTCGTCCTGGACCACGTCCATGAGGGCGTTGAACTCTTCGACGCGTTCCTCCATCCGGTCCGAGGCCTCCTTGAGACGACCGGACAAGCCGGAGATTGATTCGCGGACGCTCTGCACGTCGTCTCGTACCACGGCCGAGATGTACTCCACGTTCTCGGCGGCAACGCGCGCGCGTTCGGCCACGGGCTGGACGTGGACACGGAGTGCCCCGACCAGCTTCTTGAGCTGCCAGACGAGAGCGAGGGCCACCACCAAGAGGAGTATCGACACCACCGCGATCACTACCGTCGAGACTTCCGCCGCAACCTGCATGGACGAAGCTGCGGTGCCCGCGGCTGGTTGCTGTAGTGCCGTGACTGTGACCGAAAGCAAGCGAATCATCATGTCCAAAGGTAAAAGCTCATGAGCCAGGTGTCCTAGTGCCCCCGCCGGGGTCCTCGATGCCGTCCGGGATTTCGGGCGCGTGACGCTCGGCCTCGACTCTCGCACTTTCTTCATCACCGATCGCCAGCGCGTACTCCACCCGGGAGGAAATTTCACCCGCCCTTCTTAGGGTCTCGGTCGTGAGCTTCGGGCCCACCAGCTCCGACAACACGACCCCGAGGACGACCACGCTGAACAGTCCCTGACTCACGTCCACACCGCCGACCTCGAGGCCGTAGAAGGTCAGGAGGGCCGAAAGCGCCATGACCAGGGAGATGCCGCCCTGCGGAACCAGCCCCAAGCCGAGCAACTTCGGGGTGGGGAAGGGCAGCGTCTCGATACGCATCACGGTGTTCACCGCCGCCACCTTCGCGCCGCCCCGGAGGATCGCGTAGATCAGCGCGAGCGGGATGATCCAGGGCGTCGAAAACTCAACCAGCGCTCCGGCCAGGATCAGCAGGATCACGTAGGCGGGCTTCTCCCACTGGGCCATCACCCGAAGGACTCGCCCATGGTCCGGCGCGAGATTGGCCACCACGGCTCCCATGATGACCGCAACGAAGAGCGGCGAAAGCTGGAGCTGAATGGCCGCGCCGGCGGCGAAGGCGGTGATTCCCATGAGGAACAGAACCAACTCCTCGATTGGCGTACGGGCCCGGGATAGCCAGACGAAAATGATTCCACACAGGATTCCGACCGAAATGGCCAGGACCGTCCACACCAACACGGTGAGGTCCTCCACGGGACCCAGCGCATCGGACGGGTGATAGCCGGCGTAGATCAGCTGAAGCAGGATGATGCCCACGATCCCGTCGACCGAGGCGGCGAAGAAGAGCATGTCCCTGACCGGTCCACGCACCAGAAAATTGGAGGAAACCATGGCGATCCCCGCGGGGGCGGAGGTGCAAGCGGTGGCCGCGGCCAAGAGGACCAGGAGGGCCCCCACTCCGTCGAGGCGCCCGAGTGGTAGCAAGACAATGAGCCCCACGATGGACAGGAAGACGAAGGTGAGGAGGGCTTGCCCCGCAGCGAATCGGTGTAGGTGGCCGGCGAACGCGCGTATCGTGCTCTTCTCGAGCTGCATTCCGAAGAGGAATCCGACCCAGCCGAATCCCAGAGCGAGGAAGGGAAATAGGTGTTCGAGCGCCTCCCGCGTCACCAAACCCAATGCGGAGGGGCCCACGAGGAATCCGAGGACGATGAAGTGCGTACCGGTTCGGAATAGAAGCCTGGGGCCGGCGGCGATATTG